>JBAVJU010000215.1:0-8897 GCA_049687935.1 Desulfobacterales bacterium
CCAAAATGGTTGCAGGCGACGGCAAAACCGCAACCGCGTTTTGGCCGTCCATGGCCTATATCTTTAGTGTCTCAAGAGGAGCTGTCGTGCGCAAATTGCCGGCAAACCCCAAGCGTGGTCAGTCGCAAGGGGAAGAAATCACGAACAGCATCAGCCACGGGATAGGGCTGGTTGCCGCACTCGTCGGAACTCCATTTCTCATCATGCACGCAGTGCGGCAAGGGGATGCCGGATTCATTGTCGGCACGAGCGTTTTCTCCGCGTCCGTGATCCTTCTTTATCTTGCCTCCACGCTCTACCATGCATGGCCAATAGGCAAGGCCAAACGCTGTTTTCGGATAATCGAGCATTCCGCGATCTTTATTCTTATCGCCGGCACGTATACGCCGTTAACGCTTGGTGTACTTCGCGGCACATTCGGCTGGACGCTTTTCGGGGTAATTTGGGGTCTTGCCATAGCCGGGGTAGCGCTGAAGGCATTCTACAAAACCGCGCATCCCGTTCTTTCCACCGGCCTTTATCTGCTGATGGGGTGGCTTCTCGTGATTGCCGTCAAGCCTTTATTGGCCAGGATGCCTACAGCTGGCCTGTTCTTATTGTGTGCCGGAGGTTTGTCGTACACCGCCGGTGTCGCCTTTTTCGCAACCGATTCGCGGGTACCGTATGGCCACCTGATCTGGCATCTATTTGTTATCGCCGGTACCACATGCCATTATTTCTTAGTCCTTTGGTATGCGGCCTGACACTCACTTTGGGCAGGGCCGATTAAGCCGACATGTTGATCTCAACGGGTATTTGGGTGTATACTTATACATCTAATCAGGTGGTTGGCACAACACCCGGCGACCGAACGGTGCTTGACATTCCTTTACCGCAAACGCATATTGACGTCATTGGCAACACGAGACTTTTTGACCCATAAGAAAAGGAGCGACCAATGGCGTACACATGTAAAAATTGCGGCGCAGTCGCCGATGCACCCGGCCATCTTTGCAACCCCTGTGACGATAAATCCAAGTGCAGCTTCTGCGGGGCCATGCAGACGGACGCCAAACATGTCTGCAAAGACAAGCTGGCGGCCATGAAATATGTTTGTGAGGGATGCGGTCGTGTGGCCATGGAGGAAAATCACCTCTGCAAACCCACGTCGATCCGATAAAATCAAGGAAAGCAATCCGCACGACTGCCGGACTTGGATGACCGATTGGTGATTGCTACCCGAATAGGCGTCAATTTTTTTTCATTACGGCGGAAAGGGTAAAAGGATTTTTTCTTCACCACTTCAAAGACCAACCGGGGCCGCCGGATGGAGTGCGATGGTCGGAAACAAACCGACGACCGGCAACATCCCGGGGCCAATTTCGGGGCCTTTCGCACCAGATGCGAAACGGCCCTTTTACTTTTCGATCGAGACCGTCGAACAGCGCCTGCGACTCCTGAAGAGACTGATGGCCGGCCGAGACGCCTTGATTCTGGTGATCGGCGAATGGGGCAGCGGTAAAACCACCTTGATGAAACGCCTCATCGATACCGTGAGGATACCGTGCCGACAAGGCCGATTCAGAGAACCCATCGAGGATCACTCGCATCCGCCGTTGCCGGCACTTCTTCGCACTCATCCCGTATTCATCCTTAAAAACATGGCGCAGTCGACCATCATACTCGACGATGCGCATGCACTGGGGCCTGAAGAACTTGCATTCCTGTTACGGATAATTTCATCGCCACGTGGCATACGGATGGCCAACCGCATGGTTCTCTTCGGAGAGCCTTTGCTGAACACCAATTTGACGGCACTCATCCAAGCCCTGCCGGATGCAACGGCCGTGAGCAGTGTTTATCTGCCGGCCATGACGCCGGATGAAACGGCTGCTTACCTGCGCCAGCGGTTGTCCGCCGCCGGATTCACCGACGACACCCTCTTCGACGGTCGCTTGGCTAGAAAGCTGCATCGAGCCGGCGGTGGTTTGCCGGGCCGCATCAATGAAGAAGCCGATCGCTGGCTTGGCAAAAAGCTGAAGAACCTAAAATTCACCGGCCTGAAAACCGCCCCTGCTGTCAACACCCTTCGGAGCACGTGCATGGGTCCGTTGACCGCGCTGGGCAACCGATTGTCTTCCGTTGTCGGCGTTCTGCTGAATCGGTCTATCGACATCGGGCGATAGACGTCAGGACCGCTCACCGTATTAAGGATAGCCGGATTTTTTTAAAGAGGTCATCGATTTCTCTTACGTGCACCACGCGTCCGATACCGAACAAAGCAGCTGTAAATGCGGTGCCGACAATCAATGCGATCGCCAGGTTGCCCGTAAAGGTCGCGCCGTCGAACCAGCCCTGCAGTAAATCTTTGAACCATTCCAGTCCGATCCCCAGCAATCCGCTCGATACAAGCATGTAAAGATAAAAAGAGTACACCTCCCGGCTGCCGCGGTTACGGCTCTTTTTATTCCACAATGCATAGAGTATCCCCAGCTGAAATACAGAGGACAACGATACGGCCAGTGCGATCCCGCCGGCACCGATCAGTTTCAGGCCATACCAATAAATTGGCAGACTGCACAAAACAGCGATGGTTCCAAAAACCGCCGGAAACCAGGTGTTTTGAATCGCATAGTAGCCCCTGACCACGACCGTGTAGGCTGACAGGGCAAAGGCACCCGGCAGCAGATAAAGAAGGATGTGAGCGGTCAGGGCGGTCGCCTGGGCGTCGAAACGGCCGCGTTCGAAAAGAAGATGGACGATTTCATGTCTGAGAACCATGAGCAGGACCGAGAGGGGAATCACCAGGGCCAGGTAACGCAGGGCCCCGTTCATCAGTTGATTCATTTCCGGCATCTTGTTTTCGGCGACCAGGCGCGCCATGAACGGATACGAGGCCACGCCGACGGCCTGTCCGAACAGTCCGACCGGGATGAGAAGAATCGTGCGGCTGTAATTCAGACCGGCGATCCCTCCGGGCGCCAGATAGGCCCCGAAAAAACGGATGAAGATTTCCATCGAAAACATCATCGTCAGCCCCACCATCAGGGGCAGCGTGAGAATGACGTATCGTTTCACATCCGGGTGCTGCAAATCGAAGCACGGGCGGAACTTCAGCCCTACGCGGCGGGCTCCCCACCATTGCAGGGCGAAGTTTCCAGTGAAGGCCCCCGCCAAAACACCCCATGAAAAACCCTCCATCCCCATCTTGGGTCCCAGGACGACACCGCAGAAAATGATGCCAAAATTGTATAAAATCGGCGCCAGGGCCGGTATCGCAAACTTTTCCCTGGCAAACTGAACCGCCATCAGAAGGCCGCCGACAAAAAAGAAAAATTGGGCCGGCATGATGATCCGGGTCATTCTGACCACCTGGATTTTAAAAGCGGGGTCCGGGCGCCCATGCGCAACGAGGTCGATCAATTGCGGTGCAAAGAGACAGGCGATCAGGATGAAAGCCAGCAGAAAGCTTCCAACCACCGTCAGGACGAGGGAGAAAACATGCCAGCCTTCGGCCTCATCGTCTTTGGCAAGATACCGGGAGAAAAGAGGAATAAATGTGATCGACAAAAAGCCGCTGGCAACGATGTGATTCAGGATTTCAGGGATGAAAAAAGCCAACTGGTAGGCATCGACCGCACCGCTGGCACCGCCGATGTAGGCGATAACCATCTCTCGGACCAGGCCGATCAAACGGCTCAACAAGACCGATGCCATCATGATGGCCGAGGCGATCCCGACTTTTTTAGGGATGGAATAAGACATCGCTGATTTAGCCGTTCTTAAGAGCCGTTTGTCAAAACAGGTGGATCGCCGCCGGGAAACGGCGTTTGCGCTGATGACTGGAGGCCCTCTCCGCCCGATCAGCCCTGCGGTGACGGTTTCGATCCTTCTTTTGCGTGACGCAAACCGCCGGTTTATTAACAGAAACTGCGCCAAAAGGCAAAAATTACCCCCGCCGGCCGGACGACTGTTCTTATACCATCTAAATTCAATAACATAGATCGACTACAAACCGGTCGAATCGGCACCCTCGGAACCGATAAATATCATTTCTTCTGCGAAAAAAAATATGGTAAGGAATCGGTGACATTCACCCTTTTACACACGGCATACAGGAGCTGGCACACCAAAGCGACCGCGCGGCGCCAGACGAGAGAATGTTTCAAATCATTCGCGATTGGATTGATCGGCACTTTTCCGACCCGCAGATACTGGTTCTCGGATTCATGCTGGTAATCGGGTTCATTTTTATCGTCGTGTTCGGCGACATGCTGGTCCCGGTGTTTGCGAGTGCCGTGATCGCCTATCTGCTGGACGGAATGGTCACCCATCTGGCCCGCTTCAAAGTGCCGCGCATGCTGTCGGTGTTGATTGTCTTTGTTGTCTTCCTGGCCTGTCTCCTGCTGCTGATCATTTTTCTGCTGCCGCTTCTCTCGCACCAGATTGCCCAGCTCGTGCAACAGCTGCCGATGATGCTGGCCGCCGGTCAGAGCGAGTTGATGCGTCTGCCCGAACGCTATCCGGATATCGTCTCGCAAACGCAGATCAAACAGGTGCTCGACTTCATCGGCGCCGAGCTCACCGCTCTCGCCAAGCGGCTTCTTACGCTTTCGATCGCCTCGGTACGGGGTATTATTTCCATTCTGGTCTACCTGATCCTCGTGCCCCTGATGGTGTTTTTCATGGTGAAGGACAAGCAGAAAATCCTGGCCTGGCTGGCCAATATTCTGCCGGACAACCGCCTGCTGGCAAGCCAGGTGTGGCGCGAGGTCAACCAGCAGTTCGGCAACTATATCCGCGGGAAAATCTGGGAAATTCTGATTGTGTGGAGCGTCAGCTATGTGACGTTCAAGCTGCTGGGCATGCAGTTGACGATGCTGGTTTCCCTGATGGTCGGGTTTTCGGTCCTGGTCCCTTACGTGGGCGTAACGGTGATTTTTTTGCCGGTGGCTCTGTTTGCCTACTTTCAGTGGGGACTCGGCAATGGATTTTTCTATGCCTTGACCGCCTACGCGATCATTCAGTTGCTCGATGGCAACCTGCTGGCACCTCTGCTGCTTTCGGAAGTCGTCAACCTTCATCCGGTAGCGGTCATCGTGGCCGTGCTGCTGTTCGGCGGGTTGTGGGGGATCTGGGGCCTTTTTTTCGCCATCCCTCTGGCCACGCTCGTTCACGCGGTGTTGAAAGCCTTGCTCAACCGTCGTGTCGCGGCGCCCCAAAAAGACGAACCGGCGCACAGCAATTGACACATGGTCCGCGCTGCGGTCACCGGTGCAATCGGGCGTCATCGCGTCGCCAACCGATCGATTCAGCCGCCTGGCCGGAATGTTTGCATTCTGCGACCGGGATCGTTATATATGCGTATAAACCTTGATTCGATTTCCCGGCGTCTCGGCGCAAGGCCGTAAGGCGTTTTGAAACGGACGCCATTTCCGAATTTCGAAGCTGCTTTCCAAACAGATGGAGGGTCACATTGAATCCCGATTGCGATTCCGGCAAACTGAGATCTTATGGCCTGTGCCTCGGCGCGTCCACCATTTCTCTGGTTGCGGTGGAATTGAATAAATATGCCGACCAGGCCTCCGCTTCCTACCCCGAACCTCGGATCGTTGCCCAGAGAGTCCAACCGCATGGCGGTGATCCTCATAAGACGCTGCGCCGGATCTTGGCCGATCTCGCCCCCTCCCGAACCCTGCGGATTGCCGTCACCGGCCGAAAATTCCGCCAATTCTTGAATCTCAGCGCCATTTCCGAACCCGAAGCCGTAGAGTATGCCTATCGCTTCGCCAAGCCACGCGAAGTCGCCTGCCCGGCCGTTGTGTCAGCCGGCGGTGAAACATTCATGGTCTACGTCCTGGATCGCATGGGCCAGATTTCAAACGTGATCACCGGTAACAAGTGCGCTTCCGGGACCGGAGAATTTTTCCTGCAGCAGCTGCGGCGAATGGATGTCTCCCTGACAGAGGCTGCCCGCTGGACCGCGACCGCGGAACCTTATCTGGTCTCCGGTCGCTGTTCGGTCTTCTGCAAATCCGACTGCACGCACGCCACCAACAAAGGGGTGCCGAAATCGAAGGTCACGGCCGGCTTATGCAAAATGATGGCCAACAAGATTTTGGAGCTTTTGAAAAAAGTCGACCGGCGGAACATCATGATCGTCGGCGGCACGACTCAAAACCGACTGATGATCGCGTACCTGCGGGAGCAGATACCCGGGCTGATCGTCCCTAAAGAGGCCGCCTACTTCGAGGCATTGGGGGCCGCCCTCTGGGCGCTCGAAAACACGACCCGCCCCATGCCCGCCATCGCCGACCTCTTTAGAAACGATGTCTCGTCGTTCGACCGGCTGCCGCCCCTGAGCCGCTTCAGCAGCCAGGTCGAATTCAAAAGCATCGAAAAGAAAACGGCACGAGCCGGCGATCACGTTTACATCGGTCTGGACGTCGGCTCGACCACCACCAAAGCCGTCCTGCTCCGCAAAGATGACAACGCCATTTTAGCCTCCGTCTATCTGCGCACCAACGGCGATCCGATCACTGCCTCACGGCAGTGTTATCGCCAGATCCTCGACCAGGTGTCGGCGGTCGTCGATCCGCAGAAGATCGAAATCGAAGGATTGGGCGTGTGTGGCTCCGGACGCCAGATCGCGGGGCTGCATGCATTGACCGACGGCGTGATCAATGAAATCATCGCCCATGCCACGGCATCGGTTTATTTCGACCCGGCCGTCGACACGATTTTCGAAATCGGCGGGCAGGATGCCAAGTACACCTACATCACAAACGGGGTCCCGTCGGATTACGCGATGAACGAGGCCTGTTCGGCCGGTACCGGATCTTTTCTCGAAGAATCGGCCTATGAAACCCTGGGCGTCCAAATGGAGGATATCGCCGACATCGCGCTTCAGGGACAAAACGTCCCGAACTTCAACGATCAATGTGCCGCTTTCATTGCTTCCGACATTAAAAATGCCATCCATGAAGGCGTCGGCCGCGAAGACATCACGGCCGGTCTGGTCTATTCCATCTGTATGAACTATGCCAATCGGGTGAAGGGTAACCGTCCGGTTGGCAACAAAGTCTTCATGCAAGGTGGTGTCTGTTACAACAGGGGGGTTCCGCTGGCCATGGCGGCCCTCGTGGGAAAACCGATCGTCGTCCCTCCGGAACCCGGGCTCATGGGGGCTTTCGGCGTCGCCCTCGAGGTCAAAAAAAGGGTGGCCAGCGGCTTAATGCAAAAAAAAGCGTTTGACCTGGCGATGCTGGCAGAGCGTACGGTGACCTACGGGCGGACGTTCACCTGTAAGGGCGGCAAGGAAAAATGCGACCGGCGCTGCGACATCGCGATGATCGAGCTGGACGGAAGCGCATACCCGTTTGGCGGGGCCTGCAACCGCTATGACAACCTGAGGCGCAAGGTCAGCTACGATGTCGACGGCCTCGATCGGGTCCGTCTCCGGCAGCGGATGACCTTTAACGGCGCTTCGCCCCGACCAGTGACAGCATCCGATTCCAAGATCCGCGGCCGGATCGGTTTCAACCGCAGCTTCCTGGTCAACACCTATTATCCGCTTTATGCGTCCTTTTTCGCGCAGCTCGGCCTCGAGCCGGTGCTGCCGGCGACGTATTCCCGTCAGGGCATCGATCAGCGCAACGCCGCATTTTGTTTCCCGGCCGAACTGGCCCACGGTTATTTCCACGAACTGCTGAACATGGAGCCGCCGCCGGAATATCTCTTTTTACCGCATTTCAGGGCTGTTCCGACGCATGACAATCGCATGAATTCCCAGGTTTGCCCGATCGTACAGGGTGAAACCTATATTCTGCGCGCCACTTTCAGGGCGCAGCTCGACGCTTTAAGGGCGCGTGGCAGCCGGATGCTCACTCCGTTGATCGATCTGACACACGGCCTTGAGGGTGCCCGGCGTCCATTGATTGAAACCGCCCGGTCGATAGGCATCGGACGCCGCAGTGCCCGACAGGCCTTTGATGTCGCCTTCGAACGACAGCAGCGCTATCTCGACGAAATGTTGGCCATCGGTCGACAAAATCTCGCGGAAATCGAAAAAGACCCCGATCGATTCGCAGTGGTTCTCTTCGGCCGTCCCTACAGCGCCTTCGTCGATGAGGCCCATATGGGCATCCCGCACAAGCTCGCGTCAAGGGGTGTTGCGGTGATCCCGCTCGATTTTCTGCCGCTGAATCATGAAAAAACCACGCGCCACATGTATTGGGGTATCGGACAATTGATCACAAAAGCCGCCCGGATCGTCAAAGAACATCCGCAGCTCTTTGCGGTCTACATCACCAACTTTTCATGCGGCCCGGATTCTTTTCTCCTTGGCTATTTTCGCAGCATCATGGGACGCAAACCCTCTTTAACGCTGGAACTCGACAGCCACACGGCCGATGCCGGGCTCGAAACGCGCATCGAGGCGTTTCTCGACATTGTGGCCGCCTACCGCAAGCTGACGGCCACCCATCGCATCGGTCCGGTTAAAAAGACATTCACGGCCGCACGCACCCTTTTAGAAAAGGGTGTGGCCCGGGTCGTCACCTCAACGGGTGAAAAATTAGACATGACGGACCGGCGGGTGACGCTGCTTTTCCCATCGATGGGCCGCCTGGCGAGCGAATGCCTGGCCGCGGTGTTTCAAGGGAAAGGCTTTAATGCCAGGGCCTATCCGCCGGCCACCGAAGCCGATTTGAAAACCGGGCGCGCCAACACGAGCTGCAAGGAGTGCCTGCCGCTGATCTTGACGACCGGCACGCTGTTAAACTACGTTCGCAATGAAAAAAAACCCGAGGAGGTGCTGGTCTATTTTATGGCCGGCGGCAGCGGACCCTGCCGCTTCGGTCAGTATTCGGTCTTTATGGAAAACCTGATCCAACGGCTCGAGCTGCCCGACGTGGCGC
>JBAVJU010000216.1:0-7552 GCA_049687935.1 Desulfobacterales bacterium
ATCAAGGATGGTGCGAAGTTTGCGGCCGCCGCTTTCGCGCTCTCCGTCAATGATATCAGCCCGATACAGGAGCTGAGCGACGGGTACGTCATCCTGCAGGTGACCGAAAAGAAGGACTCGCAAGTTCCCGAACTGCAAAACGTGGCCCCGCGGGTGCGGGCGGACCTGATCAAGGAGAAACAGAAAGACAAGGCGCGGGCGGAAGCCGAAGCGTTTCTGGCCGCGCTGCAAGCCGGTAAATCGTTCGATGACGAGAGCGCCCGAACGGGGTTGCCGGTGGAGACCACCGGATTCTTTACCCGCAAGACGCCGGTGCCTAAAATCGGAAACAACCCGGAGCTCTCGGATGCGGCTTTTCTCCTGTCGCCCCAAAACCGATGGCCGCAAAAGGTTTTCGAGGGCAACAACGGGTACTACGTCGTGGAATTCGACGGTCGCAAGGAACCTTCGGCCGAAGATTTCGAAAAGGACAAAGCGGACGTGAAGGAGAAATTACGCGAGCAGAAGCAATACCGTGCGGTCACGGACTGGTTGGCCGAGTTGCGAAGCGGCGGTGAGATCACAATCGATGATAGCTTCCTCAACTAGTGTTCACCTGCAATGGATTTTTTCCTTGTTCGTTAGTCGCACCGTCGGGATGCAGTCGACGACATCGAGGGCGACGGCTGAAAAAATCTGTTTTTAACTCTGTCGAAATCGTGTAAAATAATAAAAATGCGGCCGATTTTGAATCACGCAAACGGTTTCGAAGGAGTTTACTTGGAGATGACATCCGAAACGAAAGACAAGAGTCTCATTTACGCGACCAAAAGGTGTCCCGAATGTTACACCTATGTGTCGCTGCGGGTGACCCAATGCCCTTCGTGCAAATCGAGGCTCGGGGAAGTCGATTCCCACGGCATGGCCAAGCGCACGGTAAACTGGACGGCATACCTCTCGGCGTTTTTTGCCTTGCTGGTGTTGAGCATTTACATCTGGTGGGTCTTTCTCCGTTGATCCCGCGCTTTTTTTGCGCTTATCAATCCATGCGGCCCTCATGACAATCCAGACCTTGTCGGATGACGATCGCCATTGCCTGCTGAAGTTGGCCCGAAGCGCCATCACCGCCGAACTGGTCGGCGGTGATGAAGTGATACGACCGGCCAACCCCTCGGCTGTTTTACAGGAGAAATGCGGCTGTTTTGTGACCCTTCACAAAAACAAAGCGTTGCGCGGTTGCATCGGTACGATCGAAGCGACGCGTTCGCTTCTGGCCGGAGTGGAGGATAATGCACGCAACAGCGCGTTCAGAGACCCCCGATTCCCGCCGCTGGAAGCAGATGAGCTGCCGGCAGTCGATATCGAGATTAGCGTGCTCTCTGTGCCGATTGAATTGGAATATGATGATGGCGACGATCTCCTCAAAAAGCTTCAGCCGGGGGTCCATGGCGTCATCATTTCAAGAGCGTGGCATTCAGCAACATTTTTACCGCAAGTCTGGGAACAGCTTCCCGATACGACATCCTTTTTGGAGCACCTCTGCCTTAAGGCCGGTTTGGAAAAGAATTCTTGGAAAACCGGCGACCTTACTGTCAAAGTCTACACCGTCGAATATTTTTCCGAATAGCCGGACCGGGGTTACCAAGGAGAAACCGAAGAGGACTCGATGACCTCCTGCGGCAGTCTATCGACGAAGCGCGACGGACGGCCGAAATAGAGTCCGGCGCCGCGGTCGAAAACCTGGCTCGGGTAGGTAATGAAGAGGTTGTCTCTGGCCCGTGTGGCTGCGACATACATCAACCTCAGTTCTTCTTCGAGTTCCGCCGTATTGTCGAGCGCACGAACCGATGGGAAGCGCCCGTCAACAGCCCAGATGATGAAAACCGTATGCCACTCGAGGCCTTTAGCGGAGTGAATCGTCGAGAGAACCAGCCGGTCGCCGTCGCTTCCGTCAGTCGACAGATACCCTTCGACGCTGGCGGAAGGCGGTTCCAGAGCCATGTCGGACAGAAAATCATCAAGCTCATCATAGCGGATCATGATGGTCAACAGTTGCTCCAAATCCTTCTGCCGTTTGGGATGGTCGTCGTATCTGCGCTTTAATATCGGAAGATAATACGCCAGGACCGTTTCTCCCATCTCGGCTACACGCATCGGTCGAGCGTCGATAGCGGCGTAAAGCTCTGCCAGTCGTTCGAGTCCCGCCGGTCTCTTTCTCCCGCTGACGGCGGTCATGATGCCGGCGGTTCCGGCGCGCTCAGCGGACACCGCCTCATAAATGTCGTGGGCGGATTTCGGACCGATTTTTTCCAGTAGCAGCAGCAGTCGGTACCAGCTGATTCTGTCGTAAGGATTCTCAACAACGCGCATGTGGGCCAACAGGTCTTTGATATGGGCCGATTCCATAAATTTAAACCCGCCGACCTTGACGTACGGCATCTGCTCGCGCGCCAGTTCGATCTCCAAGTCGAAAGAGTGAAAACTGGCGCGGAAAAGAACGGCGATCTGGTTCAAGGGCACACCGGTGTTCGCGATTTCCTGGATCTTGTCGACGACATACCGCGACTGGTTGTTTTCGCTGACCGTGTCCACCAGGCACGGCCGGGTGCCGCCCTTCCGCCGGGTGAAAAGCTTTTTTTCGTATTTTTCGGCCGCACGATCGATGACGGCATTGGTCAATGACAGGATCGGTTGGACACTGCGATAGTTTTCTTCCAGGCCGATGATCGTTGTGCCTGGAAATATACGGGGAAAGTCGATGATATTCTTGAAATTGGCACCCCGGAAAGCATAAATACTCTGAGAATCATCTCCGACCGCCATCACATTATGGTTCCGGTCGGCCAGGTGGTATAGAATTTCGGCCTGCAGATGATTGGTGTCCTGATACTCGTCGACCATGATGTAGCGATAGGTCGCAGAAATGTTTTGACGGATATCGGGCCGGTCTCGCAGCAAACGGTAAAGATAGACGAGAAGATCGTCGTAGTCGACGAAGTTGAGCTGCAGTTTACGTTCTGAGTACTGGCTGAAAAGCGTCGTCAGGTCGTCTGCCGCGGAAGCGAAGTGAGGGTAGTCGTTGAAGACGACCTCATCGACACTCAAGCCCTTGTTGACCGCCCGGCTGAAGATATTGGCGAGTGTCTGATTTCGTGGAAACGCGCGCTTCTTGGCGGAAAGACCGAGTTCTTTCTTGACCATTCCGATCAGACTTTCCGCATCCGCCCGGTCCATTATGGAGAATCCGGAGCCGAAGCCGCACACAGCAGCGTACCGTCTCAGGATCGCGTTGGCAAAAGAGTGAAAGGTACCGCCGGAGACTTTTCCACACCGCTCGTCGAGCAATCGGCAGGCACGGGTGAGCATTTCTGCCGATGCCTTGCGGGTGAAGGTCAGAAGAAGAATGGCCGCTGGCGGCACACCGGCTTCAACCAGGCGCGCAACACGGTAAGTCAATGTCCTGGTCTTGCCGCTGCCGGCGCCGGCTATAACCAAGAGCGGCCCATCGTCGAACATCACCGCCTCGAGCTGGGCGGTATTGAGCTCTTTCTTGTAATCGATGTGTTTTGGTTTCGGACTCATTTGTTTTTTAACTTCCCTTAAAGCCTATGTTTGCGGGCATTGTCGGCGGCTGAAGATGCTGTGATGTCCGCACGGAATACAACAGGAATGGGATAGTACGGGACCCGATTGTTCTCTGCACCCAATAGCACGAATCTGAGGTGTTGTACAGCAGGACGGTGATGTGATGCACAGATGCACATCCAGAAAGCTTTCTTCACTGACTCGACTTTTTCGGAAAGAGCACCAAATACTGTTACCATGTCTTTATTACGCTGAATTAATTGTCGAAAATACATTTTTATTTGTTGACATTTGAACAGGTCGATATATACTACAGTGAAGCAAAACAGAGATCGTGCCCAAAATCTTAAATGAACAGGGAGGAATGACGAAATGACGCAAGCAAGTAATCAGTTGAAGAGTATCGCCAAACACCTTGCAGCCCTTTCAACGAAGGTAGAAAAGCTTTCGAAACAAGTCGACAAGGGTCTTACGACGAAAAAAACCGCTTCCAAGAGTACCAAAGCAAAACCCAAGGTTACAAAAGCAGCCCCTGTCAAGAAGGTAAAAACGGTAAAAGCCGATAAGGGTGAAACGGTACTCAATTCGGTTTTTGATGTCATCAAAAGGAGCAGAAAAGGAATTTCCATCGCGCAGTTGAAAGAAAAAACAGATCTGAACCCGCGACAGCTCAGCAATGCCCTCTACAAATTAACCAAAAAGGGGTCGATCAAATCCATGTCCCGGGGAATCTACACAAAAGCTTAGCGTATTTTGTCGCATTCCAAACGCATCTGAGCGCAGAGGTCGACGTTTCTGCCCCCCCTCAAATTGAGCGGGGATCATTTCGAGCATTGAACGGCGAAACGATCTGCGATGCAGATTCATCGATTCCGATATCAAAAGTCTTCAGTTTGCCGCCGATCCTGGAGTCGGCAATTGAAGACTTTTTGATTTCGAAGACAGGTTGCCTGTAGGCCGCGTTCCCACTATCTGACCTTTTGCCGAAGTGCCGTTTATCCAGCCGCGTTTCCGATTCGATACCCGTTGCTTGGTCGGTTTTATACTCTCTTTGCACGAGTTTTGTCCCGCCTCAGGCAGGATTGAAATCCGGTCACCCGGCGTCATCAGCCTGTTTCTTGTTTTCATCGAGATTTGTGGCCGGTTCCCCTTTCCCGTTGCAATGGGTGCTGCAATTTTGTATGAAACAAAACTTGCGATTCAGAAAATCACCCCTGGAAAGGACAAATAATGGACTCCAAGGAGATTCCAGGCGATTCTCCGAAACCCAGTGGACTCTGGCGTTTTTTTGCTTCCGTAAAGCTTACCGTCACCCTTTTGATGACGCTGGCGGCCACCTCGATAATCGGTACGCTCATCCCGCAAAATGAAAGCCCAGAGAATTACCGCCGGGCGTTCGGCGAGTTCTATTACCGCCTGTTCGAGATCCTCGATATTTTCGACATGTACCATTCTTGGTGGTTCCAGCTGCTCTTGGTTCTGCTGACGGTCAATATCATCGTCTGTTCGTTGAACCGCCTTTCCGCTGCCTTGAAAATCGTCTTCGCCAAGCATCCGCAGTTCAATCTGGACCGATACCGCGGCGACAAACACAAAATCAGGCGCAAGGACCCTCGCGCGGCACAAGAGCTGAGTCCGGTCATCGAGGGCTTCTTGACGAAAAAGTTCACTTATCACCGCAGCGACACGACCGCGGACGGATTTGTCTTTTTTGCCGAGAAATGGCGCTGGACCCGACTCGGCGTCTACATCGTCCATGCCAGCGTGGTGATTTTGCTGATCGGCGGGTTGCTCGGTTCTCTGTTCGGTTTCGAGGGATTCGTCAATATCGCCGAGGGGGAAATGACCCACACGGTTCTCCTCAGGAACTCGGGCAAGCCGATTCAACTGGGCTTCGACATCCGCTGCGAGGATTTCGATGTCAGTTTCTACCCCTCCGGCATGCCCAAGGAATATCGCAGCCGCCTGTCAATTATCGAAAACGGGCAGACGGTCTTGCAAAAAGACATCTTGGTCAATCATCCGCTGCGCTACAAAGGGATCAATTTTTTTCAATCCAGTTACGGTGAATTGCCTCCGGAACGCTCGATAACCGCTGTGCCCGAAGAGATCGCTTTGAGTTTCACCAGCAAAGAAACCGGCATGGTCTACAACAAAAAGGTGCGTATCGGGGAGAAAATCACCATACCGGAAGACCTCGGCGAATTCGAAATCAAGGAATTCAAGAGCACCTATGACTTCCGGGGCACGGAACTGGGCCCGGCCCTAATCGGTACGCTGGCGCAGAAAAACGGCGTGGCGGTGGAAGTGGTCCTGCCATTGAAATTTCCAGGTTTCGATCGCATGGGTCCCATGATCAACCCTCAACGCAATGACGCGGTCCTGATTTCAATCGATGATATGGGCTCCCTGCCGGGCCAGCAGACCAAACGATTCTATACCGGACTGCAGGTGACAAGGGACCCCGGTGTCTGGGTCGTCTACACGGGCTTTGTGTTGATGATCATCGGCTGTATCATCACCTTTTTCATGTCGCACCAGAGACTGTGCATCGAGGTGGTCCGCAGCGGCCGGCAGAGCCTCGTGACGGTGTCAGGCAACGCCAACAAGAACAAGCTCGGCATGCGCAGAAAGGTCGAAGCCATCGTCGATGAATTGATCGAAACCGGGGGCGGACCGGAGGACTCACCGGTCACAACCGACCAGAAAACCACAAAGGATGACCAATGAACAGCTCGCTGACACTTTCCATTACCACTTTTGTGTACGGTTTTTCTGCGTTTCTGTACCTCGCGGGCTTCGTTTTCAGGCGCCAGACCCCGGGTGTACTGGGGACCTGGGTGGCGTTTTTGGGCCTGATCGGCAACACCGCGGGGATCGGCATGCGCTGGGTGGAGTCTTACCGAATGGGGATTGGTCACGCCCCCTTGTCGAACCTTTATGAATCGCTGGTCTTTTTTGCCTTGACGATTACCCTGCTCTATCTTTTCATCGAACGCCGCTACGGGAACCGTGTCATCGGGGCCTTCACCATGCCGCTGGCCTTCATGGCGATGGCCTACGCCTCTCTGTCCCCCAACATTAGTGACCGCATCCAACCGCTGCTGCCGGCATTGAAAAGCAACTGGCTGATCGCGCACGTGATTACCTGTTTTATCGGTTATGCCGCCTTTGCCGTCGCTTTCGGGCTCAGCATCATGTACCTCATCCGACAACGTGAACCGGACCCAAAAGGGTCGTTGCGCGACCGTTTTCCGAAACCGAAGGTGATTGATGACCTGACTCACCAGATGATCATGTTCGGATTCCTGTTTCTTTCGGTCGGTATCATTTCGGGAGCCGTTTGGGCCAATTCCGCCTGGGGTCGTTATTGGGGCTGGGATCCAAAGGAGACCTGGTCACTGATCACCTGGTTCATCTATGCAACGCTCCTGCATGCCAAGCTGATGCGCGGCTGGCACGGTCGCCGCATCGCCTATCTTTCAGTGATCGGATTTGCGGCCGTGCTGTTCACTTATTTCGGCGTCAATCTGCTTCCCGGCTTGCACAGTTACGGGGCCATGGGACAATGATTTTTCCTTGACAAAGACGGGCTCTCAAGGTACACAACCCAAAATTTTACCCTCCGGTCAAAGGGACTGCCGGATGCGTCAGGCAGCCATGCCGCAACGACGCCCAGCAGTGCTTATGGTTCTAGTTGCCGCTTCGGTTCGGCCGCCCGCAGACGGCGTCACGCGGAGCAAGACGGTTGGTTTCAGCACCCGTCAGGCCGTGACACGACCAATCAATCACAGACGGAGTATCCATGGGTACAGCAGACGATCTTGACAGGACGGAATCGAAAAATGCAGCCGGTGAGGCAGCGGAAACGGCGTCTTTGGGAGATGGAGATAAAAAGCAGGATGGATCCGGCGCGTCGATCATCCTGTTTTTTATTGTCGGCTTCGTCGCCAGCCTGGTTGTGGGATGGGTGGTCTTTCCCAAGCTC
>JBAVJU010000217.1:0-3360 GCA_049687935.1 Desulfobacterales bacterium
CATCGTAGATGATCGGGATCAATTGAAGTGCTGCATCTCACCGGAGCGATCCGGCATCGTGGTCAGATCCAAAGATGCCGACAATCTTTATGAAGCCCTGCAGGTGCTGATCAGAAGCGAAGATCGCCGCCGCAGCATGGGGCAGTCGGCACGCCTGTTCGCGGAATCATCGGCAACGGTTTGGACGGCCTTCGCGGAGCCGGACGGTACAAACCCATCACAGGAGTTTACCTCACCTGTCCGCTTGGCCGGAGGGATGTGATTATTCCATATAATCGACGGCAGCCACTGCCGGAGGTGCCAGAGTCCAGGCACCGTCACTTTCTTTTCCTTACCTGCATGCGGCCCGTCTTACGCTCACTCCGGCGAACCCAAACAGATACATTTTATAGTGTATTTTTTCGTACCGTATGCTATATATGGTGGCAGAATGGGTTGGTCGGGCCAAGAAACCCGCCCCCAAAAACAGTTCTTTAACAATTTCGTTTCAAGAAAGGTGGCTACATGCAAAACGCCAAGCACTATGTCGTGGACACGAATGTCTTGCTGGAAGACCCCAATGCACTGTTCAAGCTGCGAAACGGAAACGAAAATGCCATTTACATCCCTTACCACGTTCTCCTGGAGCTCAATAAGTTCAAAAAAGACCCCCGTTTGGGCCACATCGCCAACAAGGCGATTCATCACATCTCAGAATTTCCCGAGCACTTCAAATTGCTGAAGACCGATCATGTCGCCGATTCCTTCTCCAACCAGGTGGACAATCACATCCTGGAAGAAATCCGCAGCAGCGGCCTGATAGAACCGATCCTGGTGACCAACGACAGGGTGTTTCAACTCCAGGCCGGTATCTACGGCATCCGCAGCGAAAACTACAAGGACTCGGTACCCTCCAAGTCCGAAGCCGAGCGCTACACGGGATTCGCAACCGATCCGGATGACGCCATCCCCAACAGTTTCAAGTGGAACGACACAGGCAAACCCGTTTTCTGCGGTGCCGCCGAAGAGAAGGTCATCGATTATCAGCTCAAGATCTGGAACGTTCTCCCCCGCACGGTGTACCAGAATCTGGCACTCGAACTGATGAACAACCCCGATATCCCGATCGTCACTATCCAGAGCGCCGCCGGCTACGGCAAGAGTTTCCTGGCGCTGGCATCCGCCCTATACCAAACGCTCGAAAAGAAAACCCACGAGAAGATATATGTGGTCAAGCCAATGATCGAAATCGGCCAGAAACTGGGATATCTGCCCGGACGAATAGAAGAAAAAATGGAACCCTACACGCGTTACATGTCGGACCTGATTCTGAAACTGCACCAACTGCGACCGGCCAACCGCATATTTGCCGATACGATCGACATCCCGCCTAAATACAATTCGAAGCGTTTCGAACTCCTGCCCTTGGCCTTCATCCGGGGAATGAACATCGAAAACGCGGTCGTCGTCATCGACGAGATGCAAAACATGTCCCGCAACGAGTGCCGGTCGTTGCTTTCCCGCATGGGAGAGGGCGTCAAGTGTATCTGCCTGGGGGATATCCACCAGGTCGACAATCCTTATTTGAACGTCGACAACAACGGCATGAACTGGGTGGTCAACAAGTTCAAGGGAAGCAAAATATACGCCCACCTCGTGCTGAAGGGAGACAAATCGCGCGGTCCGATCACGGATCTGGTGATCCGGTCCGGACTTTAGGAGGTAACTAAAAAAACACACAATCCTAGTAAGACCCTAATCTTGGAAGTTTACTCTAGGTTCTCAACAGAAGGGGGTGACCATGAGAGCCTTGGTAAACAGCGTGACATACTGGGATGTGGTCTGCCTGAACAAAATTTTCGGTCTGGATGGGAAAAAACTGGTTTCAATCGCCGTGCCCTGGATATCCCACAGCGGAAACGGCTACTACTATCCGGCCCTGCCGCTTGTACTCTTCTTCTTCGATCCGGAGGCCGCCCTTCAGTTTCTGCTGGCCGGCCTGGCGGCATTTGCAATGGAGCTGCCGCTCTACAAACTCTTAAAAAACTGCGTCAAACGGAACCGCCCCTGTGAAGCGCTGGCGACCGTGCAGCGGCGGATCGTGCCCAGCGACCGCTTCAGTTTCCCTTCAGGGCACACCGCCGCGGCCGTCGTGATGGCCACGCTGGTGAGCTGCTTTTTCCCGATTCTGGCCCTGCCGGCTTTCGCTTGGGCTTTGCTGGTGGGCTTTTCCAGGGTGTTTCTCGGTGTGCACTACCCCACCGATGTTCTGGCCGGGATCGTCGTCGGGCTGCTGTGTGGATGGTGCGGGTTGACGATCGCTGGATAGACCCCTGTTCAAGCGGAGAACGGCGACCGCATGAAAATCCTCTTCGGGATCCAGGCCACCGGCAACGGGCACATCAGCCGTTCGCGTGAAGTCGTTCAGCGGCTGCGGGCCCGGGGCCACGAAGTACAGGTCCTTTTCAGCGGCCGGGATCCCTCGGGTCTCAAAGAAATTGACGTTTTTGCGCCTTTCGAAGTTCGCCGTGGACTCACCTTCAAGACCTCCCGCGGTCGGCTGCAATATCTGAAAACCGCTTTTACTCTCAATTTGCCGCGCTTTTACCGCGATATCTACACCTTTGACGCTGCAGGCATCGACCTGGTGATAACGGACTACGAACCGCTCAGCTCCCGTATTGCCCGGCGGTTTCACATTCCGTGCATCGGCTTCGGACACCAGTACGCCTTCTGCTTCGACATCCCGATCGCCGGTGCCAATCCTTTCACTCGCCGGCTGCTGCAGGCGTTTGCTCCTGCCGACCATCCCGTCGGACTCCACTGGCACCACTTCGGCCAGCCGATCCTACCCCCCGTCATTCCAGGGCATCTCGACGGCACACGACCGGCCGAGGCCGACAAGGTGCTGGTTTACCTGCCTTTCGATCACCCGGCCGAGGTCCAGACGCTGCTGGCCCCCTTCACCAGCCACCGCTTTTTCATCTACGGCATCGCCGAACTCAAATCCCCGGTCGACAAGGGCCACCTGCACCTGCGTCCTTATTCGCGCAGCGGTTTTCTGCAGGACCTGGAGGACTGCAACGGGGTGATCTGCGGAGCGGGCTTCGAGCTGGCCGGCGAAGCCCTGCAGCTCGGCAAGAAACTGTTGGTCAAACCCCTCAAGGGCCAGTTTGAACAGCTTTCCAATGCACTGGCTTTGGAGAAGCTTCAACTGGCAAGGGCCATGAAATGCCTGGACCGCAAAGCCGTTCAGTTGTGGCTGGAGCTGCCGCCGAACGCGCCGGCGGGCTACCCGGATACGGCGCAGCTGATTGCCGTCTGGATTGAAAACGGACACTGGGAGGACATCGGCCGCCTGTCGCAAGAGGCCTGGGCGCA
>JBAVJU010000218.1:0-13570 GCA_049687935.1 Desulfobacterales bacterium
GGGATTGACGGCCTGCGCCGATCAGCTCGAAAATTTCGGCGGCCACGGTATGGCCGCCGGCCTGGGTATCAGAACCGAAAATATTTCCGCTTTTAAAGCCGCCTTCGAACAGGCAGCCGCGACCGCGAGCGCCGACATCGATCCGGCGCCGGAAATACGCATCGACTGCGTCCTTGATTTCGAACGAATCACCGACCAATTGATCGACGAAATCGATGCCCTGCAGCCGTTTGGCAGTGGCAACAGCCAACCGCTGTTTATGGCCGGCGATGTTCAGGTCATGCACAGCCAAGTTGTAGGAGCCCGGCATCGGCGCATGCGTCTGACCCAATCGGGAACCGGCCGGTCTTTCCCCGCCATTCAGTTCAACGTCGATCCCAGCCAAGCCCTGCCGGAACGTCTGAAAAAAATCGCCTTCCACCTTCAGTGGAACCGCTGGAACGGCGGGAAATCCGCCCAGATGGTCATCGAAGAAATCGTTTAGACACGTCAAAAATGACACGACACCAGGATCTCTCCCGCTCTCTTGATATCAACACAGCGGTAAATCCTCGAGCTGGATTTCAAACTGCGCCAGATCCACATCGGACAGACCCAGCACCTTCGCCTCCGGCAGCGCCGGCAGCACCAGGGAAGGATCCGCGTCGGCGCCGATCCCCACCTTGTTGCAACCGTGATTCGCCATCCGCACGATCAGCAGCAAAAAGTCCTTCGGGTCGAAATCCTCTTTATGGTGATCACGGGCAACGCCGCAGTATCGGCTCGGCAGATTCCAGTTGTTCAGCAAGGCAAAGCCGTAGTCGCTGTGCATGCTGCGCGTGACCTCGTCCAGCAGAGCGTTCGAGGGCTGCTGGCTGCTCGCTCCGCTGCGCCGGATGTTTTCGACCACGGCCAGGATGAAAAGTTTGCCGATATCGTGCAGCAGGCCGGCAAAGAAGACCTCGTGCGCCAGGGATTGATAGCCACTCTTCTTGGCCAGCCAGTGCGCCCCGACGGCACAACCGACGGAGTGGCGCCACAGCGTGCGCATGATGCCGTTGATCTGCGGATCCTTGGAATGAAAATTTTTCTCCTGGGTGACCAAAGTCACCATGTTCGACACCTCGTTGATCCCCAGGCGTAAGACGGCATTGCGAACGGTCGTCGCTTTGACGAGCCCCTTGTAAAAAGAAGAGTTGGCCACTCGCAGCACCTGGCCCGTGATGGCCTGGTCCCGGACGATCAACTGCTCTATCAGCTGAACATCCGGGTCTTCTTTCATGATTTCCTGCTGGATGCGCTGGGCAGTGGCGTTGAAAGGGGGCAGACAGGTGTCGTTCGACTCCAGATGCTGCTGCACGATTTCCAGAAATGACAATTCGGTTGACATGATCACAGGCCCACCATGCGTTGAAGATCTTTCAAATGGCGCGGTTTCTGAAGCCGCGGAAGGCAACGGAAGACTTCCTCGAGAGACACGATGCCGGCAGCCGCTTTGACCAGTCCGTCTTCGAAGAGCGTCACCAGGCCCGTCGATTCGATGCTCAGGTGCCGGATCTCCTGACTGGTCCGCTGTTCCAGGATGGCGCTGCGCACGGCTTCGTCGGGTATCAACAGCTCAAATACTCCCGTGCGGCCTTTGTAACCGGTGTGACGGCAATGGGGACATCCCTTGCCGGCGTAAAAATGAACGCCCGTCAGATCGAGGGACTGATACCCCAGGCGCCGGATGTCGACCGCAGTGGGCGTGAGGCGAACACGGCATTCCGGACACACCTTGCGCAACAGGCGCTGGGCCAGCACACAAACAACGGTCGAGGAAATCATAAAGGCCTCGAGACCCATGTTGAGCAGGCGCAAAAGCCCGCCGACACTGTCCTCGGTGTGAAAGGTCGTCAAGACCTTGTGACCGGTCAGGGCCGCCTGGACCGCAATTTTGGCCGAAAAGGTGTCGCGGATTTCGCCGATCACGATGACATCCGGGTCCTGCCGCACGACGTGTCGCAGGGACTCCTCGAACGTCAGATTGATTTTGGGATTGATCGAACACTGGGCGATCCCGTCGATGAGAGCCTCGACCGGCTCCTCGGCGGTGATGATGCTGATCTGGGGTGAGTTGATTTGGTTGATGCAGCTGTAGACTGTTGAGGTTTTGCCCGATCCGGTCGGCCCCGTAATCAGCAGCACGCCGCTGGGCAGTTCCAGCCCCTGCTCGGTGAAGCGTTCAAGCATCCGGGGGGCCATACCGATCTGCTTGAGACTCAGCAGTTCCCCCTGGCGGTTGAGAAGACGCAGAACAATTTTTTCACCGTGAACCGTGACATAGAAGGAAACCCGCAGATCGAGTTGACCCTCGGCGTACTCGAACAGGATGCGCCCTCCCTGGTGCCGTCGTTTCTCGGTGATATCGACATTGCACATGATTTTGATGCGGCTGGTGAGCACCGGTATCAGATCGGAGGGAAAATCCTTGTAAAATTGAAGCACCCCGTCCTGTCTGAAGCGCACGCGGAGTCGATCCTTGGTCGGCTCTATGTGAATGTCGCTCGCCCTTTCCTTGATCGCGGCCATGATGAGCGAATTGACGATACCGGATGCCGAATTCTCACCGACTTCGGCCATGCCGTCGAGGTTCTTCATTCGCTGCATCCGCCGGACCGCCTCCTGGATGGAACTCTCGAGGGCGATGGCCGGTGCGGTGTGGGTGCCGAAAATCTGTTGGGCCGCTTCCACATCGAAGCGGTCCAGCGGATCGGCGAAAGCCACCACCACTTTACCGTTTTCATCGGTGCGGATCGGGATCAACTTGTGTGACGCATACCAGGCAGCCGGAATTTTGGAAAAAAGTTCGCGATCGATCTCCACAAATTCGGGGTCGACCACCGGCAGCCCCAACTGAAGGGATAGAACATCGAGCAGTTGGCGTTCAGCAATGAAATTCTGTTCGACCAGAATCTGTCCGATCTTTTTGGGCGGTTGGCTGCTTTTATGAATTTCATACGCCCGTCGCAGATCCGCCTCGGAGATGATACCGAGTTCCAGCAGGAGACTTCCGAGTTTCATCGAATCCCGGTTCCTGCGAATGGCATCACGAATCTTGTCATCGTCGACGAGTTTGAGATCTTTGAGAACCTGGAGCACCGTTCGCTGCCCATCGAGCTTCAACCGCACCCGCTCGGCATATTCGAACTGCTTCCCGTTGACGATGCCTTCCTTGAGGAGCGTTGCGACGATCTTCCCGTACCGTTCCTCGGCCGGTACGTTTTTTTCCTGGTCTTGTCCCGCGGTTTCGGTTTGGCGGGCTTGAACCGTTTTCATATGGACCACCTGTTTTCAGTCAGTGCTTGCGTTCTTCGAACCCGGTCGACTGGGGTCAGCAGACCCAGGCGTCATCGGACCAAATGGTATATCGGCCGTCCACGTCAAAACTTAAGATGTGACTGAAAACGCATTTCCATCCCGTCAGGCGCCCCAAGAACAAATCAACACATGGTGCCGGCAATGCACATTTTACTTGCATTTCAAGGCCGCTGTCATTAATATGACAAAAATTTAACCAGGCTCCCTGCTGGAGAGGAGCCGTCATTCACAAAAGGTGGCAACATGTCGAAAGTTTTCCGGCCGAGCACCAGGGAGTCGTCCATACTTTCTAAAATCGAATCCTCTAAAGAACACGTCCGCCGCTTGGCCCTGCAGGGTATCAAAGATTGCCTGGAGCCTCTTTCCAATGCCATTTCGATGAAACTGGTGGAGGAAAAACTGGTTGAAACCAAGAGTAAAAACTCGTTGGAAGAGCAGATCTCGTTGTGCCTCGAAAAGCTGAGCCGGGCGGAAGATTTCGACATCGATTTTGCCACCGCACCGATTCGCAACATCGTGCCGAATCCCCACGTTGTCAGCCTTTATGTCACGGCTTTCGTTCTGGAAAATCTGATCAACCACAAGGATGTGGTCGATATCTACGGTTCCGACGAAGAAATCTACCTGTGCATCAACCTTCAGGTTAAAAAATATCTCCCCTGAAATGCGTCCGACATTCAGTCCCCGTTTGGTCAACGGCCCTTTCGACGACCCGGGGCTCTTCATTCCGTTCCTTTTTCAGAACCGTGCCATTCTTTTCGATTTGGGTGACATCTCCGCCCTCTCCTCACGGGATATCCTGAAGATAAGCCACGTTTTCGTGTCCCACACCCACATGGACCACTTTGCCGGTTTTGACCGGCTGCTGCGCCTCTTGATGGGTCGCGACAAAACACTCTACGCCTTCGGACCCCGGGACTTTCTGAAAAACGTAGAGGGCAAACTGGCCGGCTACACGTGGAACCTGGTGGACAATTATACCGGCTGTCTGGTTCTGGAAGCAGCCGAAATCCAAGACGACACTGTTCTCCGCCGCCGGTATCTTTGCCGAAACCGGTTCGAGCCCCGAGAGGATGCGGAAACGGCCGCATTCGACGGGACACTGCACCGGGAAACCGGTTTGACCATCAGCGCGGTTCAACTCGACCACGGTATCCCCTGCCTTGCCTTCACGCTACAGGAAAGCTTTCATGTCAATATCCGGCCGGACGCGTTGGCCGCCTTGGAACTGCAGCCGGGCCCATGGCTTCAATCCATGAAAATGGCGCTTTACACCGGTAAATCTCCCGAAACTGAAATAACGGCCGAGACCGCCGGCAACCGCGCGCCAAAAATATTTCCGCTAGCGGATTTGACGGCCAGAATCGCCATCATCACACCCGGTCAAAAGGTGAGTTATGTGGCGGACGCGGGATATACCGAAAAAAACGCCGAACTCATTCTGGCCCACACAGACCATGCGGACCATCTTTTCATCGAGACGGCATTTATGGACGAGCACCGTGACATCGCACGTCTGAAAAATCACCTCACCGCACACCAGGCCGGCACGCTCGCCGGCCAGGCGCGGGTGAGACAGTTTACACCCTTTCATTTTTCACCCCGCTATACTGACCGGGGTCATCTGCTGGAAGCGGAAGCCCGCGAGGCGTATGCGGCGGCGCTGCAAAAAGGTCAAACCGGTCGACGGGAAAATCTTGTCAAATTATGGAAACAGGGGTATAGGAAAAGAATAGGCCCGTAAGCCGAAACCGGTTTTCTTCAATACGTCCGGCTTAACCCGGCTCAAAATTGGAGGGCACGATGGTCAATCGCATCATGGTTTTGTGGGTAGGACTCGTTTTGTTTTTCGGATGTGCGGGTTCATCGAAAAACATGAACAAGCTGCGTCTCGGGATGTCGAAGACAGAAGTGGTCGAAGCTATGGGCCAGCCCAACAGCACAAGCGCAAGCCGGGACATCGAATTCCTTAAATACCGCTTTTACTCCGATGGCCTCTTCACCTCCGAGTACTACGTTAAACTCCAAGGCGGAAGCGTGGACGCGTTCGGCCGCTCAGGCGATTTCGGGCTCGGATACTGACCGGTTGGCCCGTTAGCCGGTTAGCCGGTTTGCCGGTTGACCCGTTTTCTTTGGGCAGCGAAAGACGTCCTTTTTCTCGAGCGGAACGATCTCGGCGAAAAATCCAGCGGCTTAGGTTCGATCATCTGGATGGGTTGAAAGGCGCGTACCGGCCGTTTTGTTCATCACGTCCCGCCGGAATAAAATTCCGTGATCTTCTCAACCACATAGGCCAGCTGCTCATCGGTCAGTTCGGGGTAGATGGGAAGGGCCAGCGTATGCGCGGCAGCCGCCTCGGATAAAGGGAAATCACCCTGGCGGTAGCCAAGGTATGCAAAACACTCCTGCAGGTGCAACGGCACCGGATAGTAGACTTCCGTGCCGATTTGGTTCTCCTGCAAGTGCCGCCGGAGCCCATCCCGCCTTTCGGGTACCTGGATGACGAATTGATTGTAGATATGCCGGCTCTCCCTTTCGACCGGCAATTGAATTCGGTCCAGGCCGGCAGCGGCAAAAAGTCGGCGATACGTTTGGGCATTTTCCCTGCGTGACGTGCTCCACTGATCAAGATGCGTCAATTTCACGGAAACGATGGCGGCCTGGAGCGCGTCGAGCCGGAAGTTACCGCCGATCAGCTTGTGATGGTATTTCGGCTTCGATCCGTGAACCCGGAGGACTTTCAGTTTTTCATACAGGGCCTCCGATCCGGTGGTGACGGCTCCGCCATCTCCGAAAGCCCCCAGGTTTTTGGACGGAAAAAAAGAGAAGCAGCCGAATTCGCCGAACGAGCCAGCACGCCGCCCCTCGTACTCCGCGCCGATGGCCTGAGCGGCGTCCTCGATGATCAACAAATTCCGATCTTCGGCGATTCTTGTAATCGGCTCCATGTCGGCACACTGTCCGTAAAGATGCACGGGCATTATGGCCTTGATCCGCCCGCGGTCTGCCGCGGGCAAGGCGTCGAGGGTGCGTTCCAATTCCCCGGGGGACAGGTTGTAGGTGTCGGGGGCGATGTCGACAAATACCGGACGGGCACCGGTCCGGGCGATCGAGCCGGCGCTGGCAAAAAAAGTATACGGACTCGTAATGACCGCATCGCCATATCCGATACCGGCGGCCATCAGTGCAATCAGCAGCGCATCCGAACCCGATGAGACTCCGAGCGAATAGGAGGTGGTGCAGTAAGCCGCTATCTTTTTTTCGAGATCCTCAACGCGCGACCCCAGGATAAATTGCTGGCTTTCGTAAACCTCCTCTGTCACCTTCAGGATTTCCTCACGAATGCCGGTGTATTGCGCTTTCAAATCGAGCAGCGGTACCTTCATTCCACCTCCTTCACCTCTTTTCATCCTGCGCCAGCGTCACCTGAATAACGACCAACGATTCGCGGCCCCGGTTCTCGATCTGCAGGACTTCTCCGGCGGCGGCGGTGAAGGTGCTGCCAGGTTCCACCTCAAGCTCACCGGTGCGCCCGGTTCCCTCGACCACCGTCAGAGAGCACGCCAGTTCGGCAACGCTTTGGCAGGCGGCGTCGGGGCGGATGATCAAGCGGATGACATCGCCCCCTTTCCGTCTATCCAAAACCGTCAGACGGCCCCATGTGTGGACCATCGTTCGGTGACGAACGGTCTCAGTGCGCCCTTTTTCCTTCAGTCCCGCCACGATCGATTTGACATCGCGGCTGGTGTCGATGTCGGACACCAAGATCGAATCCGGTGTTTCGACGATCACCACGTTGTCGAGGCGGTTGGTGGCAATCAGGCGTTCATGAGACATGATAAAGCAATTGCGCGTTTCTTGGGCGATAACGTCACCATCGATGACGTTGTTGTCTTTATCCTTGGGTAGAAATTCATACAGGGATTTCCAGGACCCGATGTCGCTCCAGCCGAAGTCGGACGGCAGCACCGCCCCCTTGCGGGTGCGCTCCATAATGGCGTAATCGATCGATATGTCGGGCAGCCGGCCGTAATCAGCCGCTTCGAACTGTTCACCGGAGAGGTCGATTCCCATCATCTTGTCCAGCAGGTGCGGCTGATACCGTTTGAACTCTTCCAGGATGACCGATGCTCGGAAGGCGAACATGCCGCTGTTCCAAAAAAAATTGCCCGCTTCGAGATATCGGCGGGCTGTCGCCAGATCCGGTTTTTCCACGAATCGCTCCGCCTTCAAGGCCCCGCCGGACACTTCGCCGCCCCCTTCGATATAGCCGTAGCCGGTTTCCGGATAGTGGGGCGTTATACCGAAGGTCACCATGTAACCGTTGTCGGCCAAGCTGATCGCTGACCGCAATCGGTCATGAAAAGCCGCCACATCTCTGATGACGTGGTCGGCCGGGAAAACGCACAGAACCGCCTCTTTTTCCAATTGCAAGATCCTGAGCACCGCCAGCAAAATGGCCGGGGCGGTGTTGCGCCCGCAAGGCTCGCAGATGATCCTGTCACCGGCCGCAATGCCGATTTCCTGTAAATGGCGGGTGATCTCATCCCGGTGCTCCCGCCCGCAGACAATCCGGATGTTGTCCGCAGCCGTTACCGGCAGCAGACGCTTGACCGTCGCCTGAATCAGAGAGTCACCGCCGAAAAACTTGACCAATTGCTTCGGGTTCAGATCCCTTGAAACCGGCCAGAGTCGGGACCCGACACCGCCGGCCAGCAAAACCGCATAGACGGGTGTTTCAGTATCTGCCATTGGATTTATACCCCTTGTAGCCGTTGCGGTTGGGTCCGGCGTTCGGCGCCGCGGCGGCAGCCGCGCTGCAGACCGTCTCGACGGCATTGTAGCCGAGCAACCGATTGACCTCGCGGGTCAGCAGCGATCCCGCCTGCAGCTTGATTCGTTCGGGCAGACCGATCACCGTATCGGTGCCTTGCTGATCGCGCAGGTGCAGGAAAGCCCGGCACGAGCCTGGGTGCTGCAGGAGTTTTTCCTGCAGCCTCACGAGCGCCTCACGATCGGTCCGCGTCATGTCCACGTGAAAATGGATGCTGGCCGTCCAGGTTTCTTCAGCCTTGTTCATGGGAATGATCGTATCGGCAATCACCTTGATCGACTGCTCATCCTTTTGGAGGCGCCCCTGGACGAGGATCGCGTTGTCCTCGACGAGAAGATCACCGGCTCCGGCATAGAGCGCAGAAAAGACGATGGCCTCCACCGCTCCCTGCATGTCCTCGATGGTCACAAACGCCATCGTATCACCCTTCTTGGTCTTGATGGTTTTGACGGCGGCGACAATGCCGCCGATTCTCACCATTCCGCCGTCGGTGCTCTCCTTGATGCTCATCGCATTGACGTTGGTAAACTTCTCCAGCACGGACTCGTAATCTTTCAATGGGTGACCGGAGACGTAAAAGCCCAGGGCTTCCTTTTCGAAAACCAGGCGCTGGCGCTCATCCCACTCCTGGATCTGGGGCAGTTCCGGAAGGTTGATCGCCGGTTTTTGCTCACCCAAGTCAAAGAGGCCCATTTGGGGGTCGTTTTTTTCTTTCTGAACCCGCTGACCGTATTCCAGTGCCTCCTCTAAAGCCGCCATCATCTGCGCACGTTTGCTACCGGTGGCATCGAACGCCCCGCACTTGATGAGGCTTTCGATCACCCGCTTGTTCACCTTCTTCAAGTCGACGTGCTCGCAGAAATCGAACAGGGACGCGAAGCGAGAGGTGTTGCGGGCCGCGGTGATGGCCTCGATGGCTCCCTCCCCGACATTTTTGACGGCCACCAAGCCGAAGCGGATCGCGTCGCCTTTTACGGTAAACTCCTTGTCGCTTTCATAAATGTCGGGCGGCAGCACCGGTATATTGTGGCTGCGGCACTCGGCGATAAATTTGACGACGCCGTCGGTGGCGTGCATTTCACTGGTCAGGAGAGACGCCATGAACTCGACCGTGAAATGCGCCTTGAGGTAAGCGGTCTGATAGGCGATCAGCGCATAGGCCGCGCTGTGGGACTTGTTGAATCCATACCCGCCGAATTTATCGATTAAATCGAAAATCGTTTTCGCTTTTTCCTCGGCGATGCCGTTGGCCATCGCGCCCCTGATAAACCGCTCCCGGTGCTGGGCCAGCAATTCTTTGATCTTCTTGCCCATGGCTTTGCGCAGATCGTCGGCCTCGGCCATCGTGTAGCTGGCCAACGCCGCTGCGATTTTCATCACCTGTTCCTGATAGACGATGACGCCGTAAGTCTCCTCGAGAATCGGCGCCAGCTGGGGCAACAGATATTCCACCTGCTTGCGGCCGTGTTTGCGGTCGACATAATCGTCGATCATTCCGCTTTCCATCGGACCCGGCCGGTAGAGGGCCACCAGTGCGATGATGTCGTTGAAGCATTCGGGTTTCAATCGCACCAGCAGGTCTTTCATGCCCGAGCTTTCCAGCTGGAAAACCCCGGTCGTGTCACCGGCGCACAGCAGCCGGTAGGTGTCTGAGTCGTCGAGATCGAGGACGGCAAGATCCGGAGGGATTTTTCCTTGTCGCTTGATCAGCGCCAGCGTCTTTTCGATCACCGTCAGGTTGCGCAAGCCCAGGAAGTCGAACTTCACCAGTCCGATCTTCTCGACGATTTTCATGTCGTACTGGGTGACCACTTCACCCTTTTTCCCGCGATACAAGGGCAGATAGTCCACCAAGGGGCGGTCGGAAATCACCACGCCGGCCGCGTGCGTGGAGGCATGCCGGGGCAGGCCTTCCAAAACCCGGCAGATGTCGATCAGATCGGCCACATCGGTTCTTTCCGCCGCCATCGCCGCCAGCCGCGGCTCCTCCTTGAGCGCGGCGTCCAGGCTGATGCCGAGTCTGTCGGGGACCATCTTGGCGATGGCATCGACTTCCCGCAGCGGAATATTCAGTGCCCGTCCCACGTCGCGTATCACCGCGCGTGTTTTGAGCTTTCCGTAAGTGATGATCTGGGCCACGTAGTCGCCGCCGCCGTACTTTTCGACCACATATTTGAAAACGTCCTCGCGGCCGTTGATGCAGAAATCGACGTCGATATCCGGCATGCTCTTGCGGGCCGGATTGAGAAAACGTTCGAAGATCAAACCGTATTCGAGAGGGTCGAGTCCGGTGATGCCCAGTGAGTAAGCAACCAGGCTGCCGGCCGCCGATCCCCGCCCCGGGCCGACCGGAATCCGGTTTTCCTTGGCATAGCGAATAAAATCGGCCACGATTAAAAAATACCCGGGAAATCCCATCTCCTTGATGACCCCGATTTCGTATTCGAGCCGATCCTGGTAGAGCTTGAGGTCCACATCCTTTCTGCGGGCCGTTATCTGCCCCATCACTTGATCGAAGCCCGCCCGCACCCGCTCTTCGAAGTACTCGGCCTCGCTCTGTTTTTCAGGCGCCTCGAATTTCGGGAAGTGATAGGTCTTGAAATCGAAGGTCAGGTCGCAACGCTCCGCGATCCGGGCCGTGTTCTGCAGCGCCCCGGGATAATCGGCGAAAAAGTCCGCCATCTCCTGCGGCGACTTGAAATACAGCTGGTCGGTTCGAAACTTGAGCCGTTCGGCATCGTTGACCGTTTTGCCGGTCTGGATGCAGAGCAACACATCATGGGCGTGCACATCCTTCTTGTCGAGGTAGTGGCAGTCGTTGCTCGCCACGAGAGGTATCGAGAGCCGCCGGCTCATGTCGAGCAGGCCCTGGTTGACCGTGGCCTGGATGTCGATGCCGTTGTTCTGCACTTCCAGAAAAAAATTCCCCTCGCCGAAGAGTTTCAGGTACTGCTGAGCGGCCGCGTCGGCTTCTTTCAGGCGGTTTCTTCGGATCAGGGTCGGGATCTCGCCGTGCAGGCAGGCGCTGAAGGCGATCAGGCCTTCGTGGTGTGCCTTGAGAATCTGCTTGTCGATCCGCGGTTTGTAGTAAAACCCCTCCAACTGGGCCGTGGTCACCATGCGGCACAGATTGCGGTATCCCGCCATGTTCTCGGCCAGCAGGATCAGGTGCGTGAGACCCTTGTGGTCCTGGGGCGTCTTGTCGGTCAGGCGGCGCGGCGCGACATAGCATTCGCAGCCGATGATCGGCTTGATACCGGCTTTAACGGCTTTGCCATAGAAATCAATGGTGCCGAACATGGTGCCGTGATCGGTGAGGGCCACCGATTTCATGCCGAACTCGGTGACCCGCTGCAGCAGATCGGTGATCCGAATCGCGCCGTCGAGCAGGCTGTACTGGGAGTGGACGTGGAGATGGACAAATTCGGAAGGGTTTAGGGTCTGCATGGGGTGCTCACGGCTTTTGTGTCGTTGGAAAAAAGGTTACGGGTTGCGGGTTATTCAAGCCGGTAGTTGGGGGCTTCCTTGGTGATGATCACATCGTGTACGTGACTCTCCCGCATGCCGGCGGCACTGATCTTGACAAAGCGCGCCTTCTCCCGCAGTTCCTCGATCGTCCGGCAACCGCAATACCCCATGCCGGCCTTCAACCCGCCAATCAACTGGTGAATGTTGGCAGAGAGACTGCCGCGGTACGGCACGCGCCCGACGATCCCTTCCGGAACCAGTTTGTCGTCCTCGGCCTGCTCGGTCTGGTAATAGCGGTCCTTGCTCCCTTTTTTCATCGCTTCGATCGATCCCATACCGCGGTAGACCTTGTAGCTGCGTCCCTGATAGAAGATCTGTTCTCCCGGACTCTCTTCGGTGCCGGCGAACAATCCGCCGATCATCACCACGTGCGCACCGGCACCGACGGCTTTGGCGATGTCGCCGGAAAAGCGGATGCCGCCGTCCGCGATCAAGGGCACCCCGGTCTTGTTTGAGACCGAACGACAGTTCAAGATAGCCGTTATCTGGGGTATGCCGATGCCGGCCACGATGCGGGTGGTGCAGATCGAGCCGGGGCCAATGCCGATCTTGATCCCGTCGACACCGGCGTTGATCAAATCTTCAGTACCTTTCTCGGTCCCCACGTTGCCGGCGATCAGCTCGATCTGCTTGTAATCACCCTTGAGCCGAACCACGGCATCGATCACATTCTTGGAGTGGCCATGCGAGGTGTCGATCAAGATCACGTCCGCGCCGGCCTTCAGTAGTGCCTCGGCCCGCTCGGCCATGTCCGGCCCGACACCGATGGCCGCCCCCACCCGCAGCCGGCCCATGCCGTCCTTGCAGGCATCGGGATATTTTTTGATCTTCTCGATGTCCTTTATCGTGATCATGCCTTTCAAACGGCCTTTTTGATCCACCACCAGAAGTTTCTCGATCCGGTGCCGGTGGAGCAGTTTCTTGGAATCTTCCAGATTGATGCCCTCCGGCACCGTGATCAGGTTTTCTTTGGTCATCACTTCCGAGACCGGCTTGTCGAGCTCGGTCTCGAACCGCAGATCCCGGTTGGTGACGATGCCCACCAGTTGGTCCTGCCGCGTGACCGGAACTCCCGATATGCGAAACTTTTCCATCAGGGCCAGGACTTCGGCTACTTTCTGTTCCGGCCGTATCGTCACCGGGTCGACGATCATGCCGCTTTCGGACTTCTTGACCTTGTCGACTTCCATCGCCTGGCTGTTGATGCTCATATTGCGGTGAATGAAGCCGATGCCGCCTTCGCGGGCCATGCTGATAGCGGTCTCGCCTCCGGTGACGGTGTCCATGGCCGCACTGACGATCGGGATGTTGAGCGACAGGTTCCGGGTCAGACGCGTGCGGACGTTGACATCCTTGGGCAGCACATCGGAATAATTCGGAATCAAGAGAACATCATCGAAAGAATACGCTTCTTCCGGCGGAATTTTGATCATTGCGGTCCTCCGTGAAAAATACTTCTGATCTGATGTGAACGATTTTTAAGTTGGCCGCAGATACTGGGCAGATACCGTTTCCGGATGAAACCGATGAGAACCGGCAGCGGAAGGCATCTCAGAATTCGTCGATTGGCCGGTGTCCGCCTCGGTCTGACCGGGTGCGTGACAACCGCTTTAAATACCAAAAGCCTCGTCGCTTGGCAATCAAATTTTGTGAGCCGGCTTGACATCCGGCGGGCGGGGTAATAAATAATTTTCTTTTAAAATTGATTGTCTAAACCCGGTGAAAAAGGTGCCTGAAGCACCACCCGACAGGCCGAACATGCTGATCAACATAAACCCGATCAACCCTCAACTGCGCCTCATCCGGAAGGTCGTCGATGTCCTGCGCGAGGGCGGCATCGTCGCCTACCCGACCGACACGGTCTACGGC
>JBAVJU010000219.1:0-16134 GCA_049687935.1 Desulfobacterales bacterium
GTCAGGACGTGCGCGAGGGCGCCTGAAACCGCCTGCAGTTCGAGGGCGCTGCGAAACACCTCTTCCGCCGCCACGGGCTCGCTCTCCAGCCGTAAACCGTGCAGGAAGACGACCCGGCGGTTTACAAACGTTTCGGGTCTTAGGGCAAGCTCTTTTCTGAAGGCCGAAAGTGATTGCACGACCGAACCGGCCCGCAGTCGGTAAAGGTCAAAATTGGGAATCCGCCGGTTTTCTTCGGCGATGACGATGTGTGCCACCCGTCTCTGCAGGGTCGCGCCGTTTTGCGTGAACGTCGCATCGAATTGACCGATGAATCCGTGGCAGGCGCTGAGCTGAGCCCCGGTGAGGACTTCGATCGAACCGCTGCCGGGCGTGTCCGTCGCAAGATGCGGCCGCTCGTCGCTCGTCTCATTCGCAGCGGCGATGACGGTATGGCGGCCTTCGGATGCCAGGTGGCGGGCCACATCGCGTGCGCAGGTTCCACCACCGATAATCAATGTCGGGCTTGTCAAGATGACACCTCCGCTCTGATTCTGACGTGCAAGTAAGCCGCCGCTGCCTGAGCCGCACGATCACCGGCGGCAACCGACTCGGCGATGCTCATCGGTCCGCACACCGTTCCGGCGGCAAAAACACCCGGCGTTTCCGGGTATCCGCTGTTTGCCGCGACCGGAATGAAACCGGAGGATGCGGTCGGCAGATTGACCTTGGCCGCCAGGTCGCGCGCATCTGCCGCCGGGGTGATGCCGATTGAAAGCACCAGCATGTCGAAGGGCTCTTCACGGCTCTGCTCGGATTTGAAATCGTAGTAAACAACTGTCAGGCGATCGTCCGGGGTCCGGTAGACGTCGCCGGGAATGGCGCGAATCATGTGAACTTCTTCCCGGACATCGTCGTAGAATCGCTGAAACTCTTGGCCGAAGGTCTGCACGTCGATGTAGAAAAAGGTTATCTCGGTTGCCGGCCGGCGCATCTTGATCAGCCGCGCCATGCGCAATGCGGACGCGCAGCAAACCTTCGAACACCACAGGTGGCCGAGTTGGACGTCCCGGCTGCCAACGCATTGAACAAAGGCCATGCGAGCGGGTGCGGCGCCGTCCGAAGGCCGCAGGGGGACGCTCTTTTCTCGCAGCATCCTTTCCAGATCGAGGTTGGTGACGACATTTGCAAAGCGTTTGTAGCCGTAGGGCTTGTTTTCGGGATCGAACGGTTTGAATCCGCAGGCGAGAATCACGGCCCCGGTTTCACGGGTCTGGTGCCGTGTCCGGCCGTCGGAAGTCTCTTGTGTTATGACCGTCTCGAATCCCTCGGTCCTGGAAATTTGATCGATCCGGCTGCCGGTCAGCACGTCGATGTTCGGGTCTTCGGCGACCCGGCCGATCTTTTCCATCACCATACAGGCGCCGCACTTGACGCAGGCCGAAGTGGCCTTGCAGGCGTATTGGGCCGCATAGCCGCCCAGACAGACTTGCTTTTCGACCAGAACCGACCGGATACCCACCTGCGAAAGGCCGAGTGCCGCCGAAAGGCCGGCCACACCGCCGCCGATGATCAACACCTCTTTTTTTGCCGTCATAAGGTTATCTCTCCTCATCAGGGGGAGTCGGAATCGCTAAGGTTGGCGATTGTTTTTATAGGCGGAAACGATGGACGCGATTCTCCGGGTTACATCCTCGGCGATAGACTCGGCTCCGGCGGTCGAGATCGTATCGACGTCTGCAGCGAGTTTCTCAGCCGTTTCTTCATCGATACCGGCGATTTTGTCGATCAGGAAAGTGTCGACCTCGCCCGCATCGAGCAGCAGACCGCAGGCGCCGACAGCCCCTAAAAACGCATCGTCCATGAAAATCGGGACCACGATCTTGACCAGACCGGCATCGCATTCTTCGATCGCAGGCCGGCGGGTCTGCATGGCCTGGGCGGCAATGTTCATGTGCGCCACCGCGCAGATGAAACTTTGTCCCTTGTCGGTGGCCTTGATGGCCGGGCACAGCCTGTTGACCCACTCCTTGAAGTCCGAGATGCGCACTCCGCTGGTGTCAAAGACGTTGACGTCCAATCCATAGCGGTTGTGGAGGTCTTTTTCAAGCGCGATCCACTTTTCAATCGGCAAAATGTCGGTCAGTTTCATGAAAGCTCCTTAATGCATAAAATTGGTTGAGCCGGTTGAGCCCGTTAGCCGGTTTAATCCGCTAAGCCCATTGGCGCCGAGTTTCAAGTTTCAAGTTTCGATCCCTTGCTCCTGGAGGTGTCCAGCCATTGCGCCAGGCGGCGAAGCCCTTCGGCGGTCGAAACCGTCGGCCGGTAGCCCAAGTCCCGGCGGGCGGCTCCGATGTCAAACCAGTGGGCCAGCGCCAGTTCTTTCGCCACGAATCGGGTCATCGGCGGTTCGTTTTCGAGTCTTAAAAACCGGTAAAGAATCTCCATCACGGCGCCAAGCCGGTAGGCCGTCCGGGGGGAGATCGATTGGCGCACCGGGGGAAGACCGGCGGCGTCAAGGATTGCGTTGATCATCTCCCAGAGAGGCATCGGCTCCCCCTGGCTGATAAAGTATATTCGGCCCGATAACTCCGGCCGGGTCTCTAATAATTCGGCCGCCAGGATGTGGGCATCGGCGGCGTTGTCGATGTAGACCGTGTCGACGAGGTTGCGGCCGTCGCCGACCCGTCGCAGGTGCCGGGCACGCCCGATGATTCGCGGTACCAGATGAGTGTCACCCGGGCCCCAGATCAGGTGTGGACGCAGGACAATGGTTTTCAAGCCGGTCCGGGTTGCCATAACCACTTCTCTCTCGGCCAGCGCCTTGGTTTGCGGATAGGGGGCCGGATAGCGATCCGGATACGGCACCGACTCGTCGGCGCCTTCCATGTCCTTGCCGTCGAAAACGACGCTGGGCGAAGAGGTGTAGATCAGCGTTTCGGCAGAAGCGGCCCTGCACGCGGCAATGACGTTGCGGGTCCCCACCACGTTGGTGCGGTGAAAGTCTGAAGCGCGTCCCCAGACACCGGTCTTGGCGGCGACGTGAAAGACCGTGTCGACGCCGCGGCAGGCAGCGGCAACGGCCTCCGGGTCGCCGATGTCGCCCTGGAGCTGATCCACACCGGCGGCCGCGAGCAGCGGATAGGAGCGGCGCGAGAAACTGCGAACCAGCGCCCCTTTTTCCAGCAGTTTTTGAACGACGGCCCATCCGAGAAAGCCGCCGCCGCCGGTAACGAGGACCCGCTTATTTTTAAACGAATTCGGTTGGCTCACGGACCCTTTCCGGCGATTTTTTTAGCGGCCCATAGGGCCAGCTTTTCTCGAAAAATTTTGGCGTTGTGGCGGATATCCACCGGAAATTCTTCCGGGAAGAGCACCGTGTCGATCCCTTGCGTCAGCTCGCTGCCGCTTGCCAGTTCCAATAGCTCCCGGGTCAGCTCCATCCTGTTGCCGCCGCCCCGGCCTGCTTCGAGTTCGATGCAGATGACCGGCTTCTGGTTCGGGACGGCGCCGACGCCCACCAGGGCGCTGCGGTAAACCAGCGGGTGGTTGTTGAAGATCGCCTCACAGGGAATGGTAAAAAGCGTTCCGTCGGCGGTGACCACCCGGTGACTCTTGCGGCCGTAAAACCAGATGCGGCCGTGTTCGTCCAAACGGCCCAGATCGCCCATGCGGTGCCAGACACTGTCCTTGTCCCTGATTTTGGCGAGGGCATCGGCCGCGGGGTTTTCGAAATAGTGCCGGGTGACCTGGTCGCCCTTGACGGTGATTTCACCGACCGCACCGTTTCCGGCCGCCACCGCATCCGACCAGGCGTCGATCGGACCGTCATCGATGGCGATGATGCGCACCGCGACGCCGCTCAAGGGGCGGCCGACGCAGATTCCTCGTCCGCTTTCGCTTTGGAAGCGGGTTTCGTTGAGAATCTCGCGTCCTTCGATGGCGGCCACCGGCATCGCCTCGGTGGCGCCGTAGCCGGTGTGGATGTCGGCCTCTTCGTCCAGCAGGCCGGCAAATTGTTCGATATTGGCCGGCATGATCGGGGCACCGGCCGAAATCACCCGTTTCAGTGAGGGCAGTTTAATGTCGTTTTCCCGGCCGTAGCGTCCCACACGATGCAGTAAGGCCGGTGAGGCGAACATGTTGGTGACGCCGTGGTCGTTGACGGCCGCGATGATTTTCACGGGGTCCACCTGCGCCGGACGGGTGGGGTCCATATCCGGTATAACGGCCGTCATTCCCAAGGCCGGATCGAAAAGAGCAAAAAGGGGAAAGGTCGGCAGATCGATTTCGCCGGTTGAAATGAGGAAATGGGATTTGATGGCCGCGATTTGGGCGGCGAAAATACCGTGAGTGTAAAGCGCCCCTTTGGCCGGACCGGTGCTGCCGGTGGTGAACAGGATGGCCGCGGTTTCATCGCGGGAGGTCTGGGCGGCGGGAAACGGCGCACGGCGAACGCGTCCCAGGTTCTTCAGGCTGTGCTGGCCCGGAAGCCAGCTGCGACCGACGGTGACCCAGGTTTTGATGGAACCGAAGAACCGCGGAAACAGAATCCTCAGGACGTGCGCCGCAGGAACACCGATAAAGGCCGAGGGGCTGGACTGCTTGAAGCAGTCGACCATCCGCCTGATCCCCATGCCCGGATCGACAACCACCGGCACGGCGCCGGCCTTGAAGAGGGCAAAGGTCAGGGTGAAAAAATCGAGGCTGGGTTTGACCATCAGGATCGTGCGCGTCCCGCGGGTGATTCCCGCACTCTCGAGGCCCCAGGCCAGGTCGTCCGATTCCTGATCGAGCTGCTGAAAAGTCAGGTGGGTATAGGCCGCACGCCCGCAGCGGTCACGGCCAAAGGGGCAGATGACCGCTTTTTTGTGGGACTGAACGCGGGCCATACGTTTCAGGAGAGAGGCGACATTGAAAACGGGGTCGGTCGTCGCGGTTTCGATCGAAAGTGACGCGTCCGCCGGCGTCCAGACGGGCGGCTTCGGCTTTGGACCGTTTATCGGTCTTTCTTCCTTCTGGTCGGTACCGGTCATCTCCAAATGGTCGGATCCGCCGTATGGTTGATCAAAATCCATAAGATCGAGACACTCTCCTTAATTCAGAGCGGATGTCTTTGCAAGAAACGATTCACCAGCGTAAGAATCTGGTCCGGTGCGTCTTCCAGAAGGTAGTGTCCGGCCTCGGGCAGCAGGTGAACTTCGGCTTCGGGAAAACGCCGGCGCCATTCATCCAGATAATCCGTGTCGAAGACAAAATCGTGCTCTCCCCAGCAAATCAGCATCGGCAGGCCGCTGAGCCGGTGAAGGTTTTCGCCCAAGTTATGAATCAGCTCGTAGCTCGGATCGGCTCTGTCGATGGGAATATCGCGAACGAACATCAGGGTGGCAAGACGGTTGTGCCAGCAGTTGTAAGGGGCGGCCAGTCCAGCGCGAACCTCGCGGGGCAATCGCCGGCGGGGCGCCATCAGCAGCGCCGCGCGCACGAAAAGGTTTGCACCCAGAACGGCCGGCTGGGCGAGGTTCCGGGTGTTGCGGATAACCCTCAGCCGCCATGGCAATTTTTTCCCATTCGGCGGTGGAAAGGCGGCCGTATTGAAGAGGACCAGGCGGCCGATCTGTTCGGGCCGTCGCAAGGCCGTCGCCAGACCGATCGCTCCGCCCCAGTCGTGGAGCACCAGCGTCATTTTTTCTTTCAGGTCGAGCCGGGTGATGAGATTGGCCAGGTCATCGATACGGCTTTTCAGCCGATAGTCGTAACGGTCGAGGCCGGGCCTGTCCGACAGTCCGCAGCCGATGTGGTCCGGAGCGATGACGCGATAGTTCATCGAGAGCGCTTTGATCAGGGTGCGAAAATAGAACGACCAGGTCGGGTTGCCGTGAATCATGAGTACCGGTTCACCGCAACCTTCGTCCAGGTAGTGGTATTTCAGCCCTCCGCGCTCGACGAAACGGGAGGTGAACGGATAGAGGTGCTGCCAAGCCGAACGATCGATGGGTTTGTTTTTGTGCGGTTTCAACGGACTCACCATTCGATGCCGAGCATCAGGCAGTTCAGGCCGCTGCCGATTCCCAAAAATCCGACCCGCTCACCCCTTCGGATCACGCCTCTGTCGTCCGCGATGGCGGCCGTTATCGGCAGAGACACCGAGCCGACGTTGCCGAGATAGCGGTAGGTGGTGAAGTCTTTTTCCGCAGGAACACCGATGGCTGCAAGAATGTTTTTCTGATGGGTCCGGCCCACCTGGTGGCAAATGATCCGATCGGGTTGATCCGCCGGCCATCCGAGTTCCCGCTTGAAGGCCTTGAAGGTGTCGTTTCCCAGCCGGACACCGTTGCTGAGGATTTCCATGGAATCGGTTTCGATAAATTGCCGACCGATGGGTGTCGTGTCGGTTTCCGCTCCCCACAGACACAGTTTGTGGTGTTCGTTGGCGTGCCGGACGGTGCCGCCGATCAACCGGTGTCCCCTGCTGGAAAGGGAGGTTTCGGTCAGAAGCACCGCGACGGCACCCGAACCGCCGGTCAAGGTGGCGATATTTTTCTTGAAAAAATTCATGTCACATGAAGCGTTCAATTGATCGACGGTGATGTCGATGATTTCCCGAGAGGTTTCACACGCCGCAACCAATCCTGCCCGGATCTGGCCCAGCTCGATCGCGTTGGCGATTTGGACCATGCCGTTCAATACGCCGAGGCAGGCGTTCGACACGTCAAAGACCTGGGCCTGCGGCGGTAGGGTCAATCCGTGGGAAACGGCGCAGGCGGTGGCCGGTTCGATGTTGTCGCGGCAGACGCCGGCGTAGATCAGCATGCCGATCGCTTCAGGGCCGACACCGGAACCGGCGAGTGCCTTGCGGCCGGCCCGAACGGCTCCTTCCGCCATTTTGAAGCCTTGATCCCAGAGGCGGCGTTCCTGGATGCCGGTCAGCGTTTCCAACTGTCCCCTGGGAAAGCGCAGGGCCCGGTAAAGCGGCTTCAGACGGTCCTCGAGGTCCTCGGAGGAGACCACGTTGAGGGGCAGTTCGTAACCGAAGGCATCGATGCAGACGCGGTTAAAACGCATATATTTTTTCTCACGGGTATTTTTTCTCACGGGTAAAATATCCGTGAGAAAAAAATATTAAAGTTATTTATTAATAAAAGTATTATAAAATAATGAAAATTATTAAAATTTATAATTTCTTTATTTTTATGCCGAAGTTTTTCATTTGGTAGATGACGAGGCCGTCGACTTTGAGCAGACCGTCGGCTCTGAGTTCGGGCGTCGGTTCGTCGATGACCGTCGTTATGTCGGCTTCCACTTCCACCAGCTGGTTGTGGGGCACGATCTGCCCGCGGTATTGCCAAGTGTGGGGTTCATTAACCGAGTGTTCGAAGCGGTGGCCGGCGACCAGATGTCCCCAGCGGCGGATGGCGGCATATTTCAAGAGCTGCAATAGCGACTCGATGCCGAGGGATCCGGGGCAGACCGGGTCCTGGTGAAAGTGGGCCTTGAAGAACCACTCCTGCGGATCGATGCGCTTGGAGGCCAGCAGCCAGCCGAGTCCGCGGGATCCGCCGCCCGGTTGACAGGCCTCGATGCGGTCGATCATCCGCAGGGCCTTGGCCGGCAAGTCCAGGTCCGCCACAGCGGAGAGGTGCGGGTCCTCAGGCGTCAACGGGGCCTCATCGCTGAGCGTCACCGGCTCAAACACCATACGTCCGTCTGGCGTGGTAGCGACTGATTCATGATCGAGCCTCTGGATGCCTTTCTGGTTGGCCAGGGACTCCGCTGTGAAAAAACCAAAGACGGTGGTGCCTTCGTAAACCAGGTCCGTTCGGCGCAGAACCTTGAATTCAAATGCCTCGATGATGATGTCGCCGGAAACCGACACCTTTGTCATCCGGCAGCGGACCCTCAGCGTCTGAGGCACGCAAGGAACGTCCTGGAGCAGGATGGCCCGGCCGTCCAGATTTCTGAAATGCAGGTCCTTGCGGCTGTGAAGCGCGGACCCGGCGTATGCGGCCAGCCAGCCGCAGGCCTGCAGCGCGATTTCAAGCAGCACGCAATACGGCATGCGGTCCGAGCGGTTGGCTCTGAAATACCAGGCCGCGGGGTCAATGTCGGCCTCGGCTTCCACCCAGCCGCCGGGCTTGAGCTCCCAGGCCTGCGGCTCGGCTTTGACGACCCGATCGATAAAGGCGTAAGGCGGTGCGGGCAGCCGGGCCAGAAAACGGTTGGTGTCGAATTCCTCGTATGGCCTACCGAAGGCTTCGGAAGGCTTGCCGGTGGCGAAGGTCAATAAGCGCCGGCGGTCGAACACCACCGGCGGCGACCGGTGATTCTCCGTTTCGGCTGCGCTGAGCCGTCTTTTGCTCCAGAGCGCTTCAATCTCTTCACGGTTCAGACCCGCCATGCGCAGCGACAGGTCCGTAAACCGCACGATGGTGCGTCCATCGGCGACCATGTGGGCATCGGCGATGGCATACGGCTCGGGGCCGTAGCCGAGCTCTTTTATGTCCACCTCGTAGATCACCTGCCGGGTTTGCGGCGTCACCGGCCCCCGGCACTTCAGGATGCTTTTGATTCCCGCCACGGGTGCATAGTGCACACCGGGCCGGTCCGTTACCCAGCCCAGGCGCTGGAGAAACACCCGCAGCGCGTGCGCACAGCATTCGTACATCAGGGTGCCCGGCATGGTCATGTCATCCACGAAATGGCAGGTCAGAAACCAGTCATCGGGATGGATGTCGGCTTCGGCCTGAATCGATCCGAGACCGAAGCGGCCGCCGCGGGTCTCGAGTCGGTCAACCCGGTCGATCACTTTCATCCGGCCGCCCGGCAGCCTCAGGGCAGGCGTCAGGGACACGCCTTCGAAATCCATTCCGAAACCGGCACCAAGGTCACCGGCCCGCAGGGCTTCGAGAGCCGCATCGTCGAAACTCGCCGGCGCTTGCCGGACGAGTTCGGTCCAGCGGGGGTCCAGTCGTCCGCTTTGCGGCGTGCGGTCTTCGGCCCTGCGGACGATGCCGCCCGAATTTTCGATTTCCTCCGGTGTGAAAAAGCCGGCACAGCCGCCGGTCATGCTGATCATGGGCTGGTTGTCGATCGTGCCCTCGTAGCCGAAGAAGAACAGCCAGGCCTCTCCCTGACGAATGAATTTTTCGATGTCGATCCGATAGCGGATGGTTTCTCCGGGAACCGGCAGGTCTCGATGAAAAGCCACGCTGGCATCGAGCAACCGGTAGACCCGCCGGCCCTTTACGGCCTTATCGATGCCCAAATAGGCACACAGGAAGAGATCGGCCTGCCCGGCTTCGACGGTAATGCACACCGGTGCCCGGCCGCCGTCAAGGTACCAGGCGTTTGGCCGGACGTCATGTTCGGTGACCAGGTGCCCCGCGGTGAGGCTGCATGGCTTTCCTGCAATTGAAATGATGCGATCCACCAGCATCAGCGGCTCGGCCGGCAACCGGACCCGGGTAGGGTAGGTGTCGACCGCGGCAAAATCGGGGCCCAGGACGTTTGCGACCCTGCCGGTGGCGAACTCCAGGCACTGGTCACGGGTAAAGGCAATCGAATCGGATCGGGCGCCGGCGGACGGGTGTGACGGAAAAGTCGGCCTGGATTTGGGCCTGCTGACGTCGCCGCGGGCCAGGGCTTCCATTAAACGGATCTGGGAGGCTGCGTTTTCTCCGTAGGCCTGGCTGAGTTCGTTTGAAAAATCGAGGAACCGGCTGTGGGCCGCGGCGGTGGCGGCCGCGCTGACGTTGAAAGCCTCGATCAATTGACTCTGGGGGGCTGACGGGTTCGGCAAAACCGGTCTCTTTCGAAGCGGGTGAACCGGCTCATCGATGTCGGCCATCGGCCCACGCGCGGTCGAATCGGAATCCTCCGGCGGCAGGGGTTTCGGCTGATGACCGGGAGCCCGCGAACGCGCTGCCGCAACAGTCGCGTGCGACGGTACGTCGACCGCCACCGGCGTCGGGGGGTCTTCAGGGGCGGGCGGAGCGGTCTGGACGGCATCGACGTTGAAAGGGCCGACAAAGGCTGGCACGCGACCGCCGACGGAAATCTGAATTATCTGACCCGTGGCCGGTTCGGCCTCCGCTGAGAGCGTTAATTGCTGGACCGCGGCCGGATAAAGATTTTCCAATTCGATTGGTATCCTGTTGGCCGCCAAGGTTCCCAGACATTTCAGCACCGCACCGACGCCGCCCATGCCGCGCGCGTCTGCCGACACGGCCAGGTGGGGGCGGCCGTCCAGAATACGGCCGATCATCCGGCTGCAGGTTGCACCGGGACCCAGCTCCAGGAATATGCGCACGCCGTCGGCGTAAGCCTGTTCGACGGTTCGGGGAAAGTCGAAACCATTGAGGGCCTGGTCGAGAATGGCGGCGGCGGTGCTTTCCCGGGTCGGCGCGTAAGCCCGGCCGGCGGCACAGCTGTAGAATCGGACGTCCGGAACCGGTGTGGTCGGAAAGTCATGCAAGGACTTGTAGGCTTCGGCCACAGGTGTCAAGGCATCGCAATGGACCGTGAGACTGTTTTTCAGATCGACGGCCTGACAGTCGAGTTGCCCGATGAGAGCGTCCACCTGCTTCCGGTTGCCGCCAACGACGCACTCGTCCGGTGTGTTCACGATCAGCAGACGGACCTGCGGAAAATTTCGCAGGGCCGTTCTAACCGTTTCGGCCGGGCGGTTCAAGACGGACACCCGCCATTTGAAGACATCTTCCGGTCGCAGTCCCCAAGCCCGGCGCAGAGCCAGACAGGGACCGGCCAGACCGGTTTTAAACAGGTCACTGCCCAGCATGCGATCGAGCATCTGGTCGCGATCGGGCCAAACCTTCATGGCAAAGAGGGCGGTCGACTCTCCGAGGCTGTAACCGATAACGGCCTGCGGCGTTACGTTGAAGCGGTTCATCAGTTCTGTCATCATGCCGCCGAAGACCACCTGGCCGAAAATAGGGTTGAGCGGGTCGGCATCGAGCCGACCACCGGCATCGTCTTCCCACCCCGGTTCCCAGGAGGCCCGCTGCGGCAGGAAAACCTCCGGGCGACACTGGGATTTCAGACGCGCGGTCCCGGTGTCCATGCGTCGCAGAACCTCCGGCCAGTGGAGGCCGACCTCTCGTCCCATGCCGATGTAATGGCTGCCGTATCCCGGGTAAACAAACGCGAGTTCACCGCTGCCGACAGGAACGGGAGTGTAGCACAGACCGCCGTCGGTGCCGAACCGGTGCGCGGTGCCGGTTGCGACGGCCTCGTGCGCCTCGGCCGTCCAGCGTGCCAGGGAGGCAAGGTTTTCCGCCAGCACGGCCACGGCCAGTGTTTTTGACCGGTCGGGCGGATGCCGGTGGTACCAGTTTCGGGCAGCCCTTTCGAGCGACTCGTGCCGGCCGTCGTGACGAGCGGTATGGCGCGCGAGCCGCTCGAGTTCCCGCATGAGCGTTTCCCGATCGCACCCCTCGATGACGAACAGACTGCACGGCGCAGGTCCCAGGGGAAACCGTCTTTCATTTGAAAAAGCGGGGCGTCCGGAGACCAGGCGGGGCGATGCTTCTTCGAGGACAACGGCACAACTGTTGCCGCCGCCGGTCGCGAGGCCGGCGCAGGCCCGTCGCGGTCCGGCACTGCGGTCGCGGAGCCAGTATTGCGGAGCAGTGGGGACGTGGAAAATATTGCGTCGCAAGATGTCTTCCGCAGGCACACGATAATTGGCAAGTGGCGGAATGACCTCCTGGTAGAGACACAGGGCCGTCTTGATGATCGACGCCAGGCCGGCGGCCGCACCGGTGTGGCCGAGGTTGGGAAGGGTGGCGCCGAGGGCGCAAGGGGCGGTGCGATCTGAAAACACCGCCTGCAACGCCTGGATCTCCGAGCGGTCGCGCGCCGGAATGCCGCAGCCGAGGGTTTCGACGAAGTCGATCTGCGAAGCAGAAAGATCGGCGTCCTGCAGGGCCTGTCTCAGGGCGTGCGCGTAGGTTTCGGTTTCGGCCGCATCGCCGGGACGGCCGCCGGCGGTGCTGATACCGGTGATCACGGCGTAGATGCGATCCTTTTCGGCGACAGCCTGGTCGAGCCTCTTGAGAACCACTGCCGCTGCACCTTCCCCCGGCAGGGTCCCGTCCGCACCGCGGTCGAAAGGACGGATGGCGCCGTTTTGGGAAAATTCACCGGCATTGCCGCCGGCAAGCATCTGCCGGATGTCGGCGGCGAAGTCGACGGCACCGACCAGCACGGCATCGGCCTCCTGCTGCTGAAGAAAGCGAACACCGATTTCGAGGGCCCGATTGCCGCTGGCAGCCTCTGCCGAAACGCTGAAACTCGGTCCGCCGAAGCGAAACTCCCGCGCGAGCCGGCTGGCGACGATTCCGCCCAGAGCGCCCAAGGTGCGGCTCGCGGTCAAGGGTGGCGCCGTGATTTTCTGAAGTGCGGTGCACCAGGCCTCAACCGTTTTGTCATCGAGGTCCGGAAAATACTGCATCCGCCACTGTCGCACCTGATCGAACAGCGACCAGCGCGGATGAAAATTGGTGGCTTCATAATCGAAATCGAGACCGATGACGACGCCCATCCGCGGGCGTTCGGATTTTTCCGTCAGACCGGCATCGGCCATGGCCGCGGCCGCCACTTTCAACATGAGCAGGTGTTGGGGCAGAATGTCGGGAATCTCTTTGGGCGGGATGCGAAATTCGGAGATGCCGATCGGCAGATGCCGCATGAAACCGCCCTTGCGGGGCAGTCGTACGCCACTTCGCGCGAGCATGTCGTCGCACCCCTTCCAACGATCCGGGGGACGGTCCGCAACGATACTGCGGCCGTTGAAGACTGTTTTCTGAAATTCACGCAGGGATGTGATCGGGCCGAAAGCGACCGACATGCCGACCACGGCCACCGGCTCTGTTGTTTCAGGGCCGGCCGCAGAGGACCCGCGCCGGTCCTCATCAAGACCGGTCGGCGTTATGAGTCGTCTGCGGGCAGCGGCCGGTCGCAGCGGCGGCCACTCTTCCAGCAGCACATGAGCGTTGATGCCACCGAAGCCGAAGGCGCTGACCGCGGCGCGGCGCAGACTACCGTCGGTGCGGTCGGGCCAGGTTTCGGCCGAGGTCTGCACCCGGAAGGGACTGCCGACCAGAGGGCTGTCATCCGGCGGCTGGTTAAAATTGAGCGACGGCGGCAAGATTTTTTCGTCAAGGGCCAGGAGGGTCTTGATCATGCCGGCCGCTCCGGCGGCGGTCAGCAGATGTCCCACCATCGACTTGACCGAACCGATGGCGCAGCGACCGGCGGGTCCGTCAGCAGACTCCCAGAGGGCGCACAGACTGGCGAGCTCGGTGGCGTCACCCACCGGGGTTCCCGCCCCGTGGCACTCGATCAGATCCACCGTGTCCGGCGACCATCCGACCGACGCATACGCGGTTCGCATGGCGCGCAATTGGCCCTCCCGGTCCGGTGCCAGAAGGTTGCCGTGCATGTCGTTCGACAGGCCGATGCCGCGTATCAAACCATATATCCGGTCGTTGGCTGCAAGGGCGTCCTCGAGCCGCTTGAGAACGAGAATTCCGGCGCCTTCTCCGACCACCAGGCCGTCGGCACTGCGATCGAAAGGGGCACAGCGGCCCGAGGGCGACAGGGCCCGCAACTGGCTGAAACCGACCTGGGTGTAGAGACAGTCGGGGCGCGAGACGCCGCCGGCCAGCATGGCGTCTGCTCTTCGAGCCGCGAGTTCATCGCAGGCCAGCTTAACGGCATAAAGGGACGAGGCGCAAGCCGCATCGAGCGTAAAGGCGCCGCCGCCGAGCCTCAGGCTCTGCGCCAGAATCGCCGCCGGCAGGGCCGTTACCCGAGAGGCCAACCGCTGAGCTTCGGATGGGGGGCGGTAGGTGACCGAGCCGAAAAGCTGCTGCTCGATCAGGCTTCTCACGAGATTCCGGCTGAGGGCGGAGGCTGCGTCGGTCGGAAGGGCGATCGCCGCCAGGACAACACCGGTCCGCTTGCGGTTGAATCTGATCGGCGTCGGGTCTGAAACCGCCGTCCGGCCGACGGACAAGACCAAGTGGACCATCGGATCGAGGTCTTGCAAAAGATCCGTCGGAAGATCGAGTCCGGTCGGGTCAAAAGCAACGGGATCGACGAGACAGCCGCGCCGGTGAAAGGCTTTGTCCGGGGCCGGGGTACGGTTGACCATGCGCTCGGCATCGGCGACCCACCGGTCCGGGGGAACCTCGCGGTTGGCGTCAAATTTGGAGACGATGTTGCGCCAGTAGGTCGGCAGGTCGGGGGCGCCGGGAAAAATTCCGGCCATTCCAACCACGGCAATCGGGGATTGTTTCGTCATGCTGTTGTTACGGCGACCGACGGTTGTCGAATGAAGAGGCGGAATGAGAGGCGGGCGGGCGGCGGTTGTCGCCAGGAAAGACCCCTGCAGCAAGAGGACCCGGAAAAACATCGAACGGCCCACACCGGTTTACCGCCGCCTGCAGGCGCCGTGAGTTTGTGGGCCATCCGGTCATGGAATTTAATATCGACACATTCATAAACAGTCTAAATAAACACAAAACAGGCTGACGGTCAACATTCAAAAATAATGACCAGCGGCGGTCCAGAGACCCGCACTGGCCTTCCGAGCATCGCGACGGAACTCGGTTCGCTCGTGCCGGATCCAATAAGCGTAAAAAGCCAACCCACGCCCCGCGTTCGGATCCGGCTTGCCTAAAACAACCGGGAATGATAAATTAAAGCATCTATGGATAAAAAAAAGTGGTTTCTATACAGCATTTACGCGGTTGCCTTAGCGATTTTTTTTGTTTATTACCTGTTTCCGACCGAACGGCTCAAAACGTTTGTCGTCATGCAGGTCAGTCGGATCAACCCGGCGTTGCGTGTAACCGTTGCAAAGGCCGGCCTGATGTTACCTCCCGGTGTACGTCTTGAGCGGGTTCAAGTGGATCATGATGACACCCCCCTGCTGTTTGCCGACGATGTGGCGATTTTGCCGCATCTGAAGACCCTATTGAGCGACAGGAAACGCTATTCCTTCAGGATGAAGACCTACGAAGGGGAGGTCACCGGAACGGCTGAAATCGTTGGCACCAGGCAGGTGGCGATCGATGCTCTGGTCGCCGGTCTGAATCTGAGCGGACTCCCGCTTTTAAAGCAGCTGTCCGCCAATCACATCGAGGGCATCCTGGACGGCAAGTTTGCCTACGTCGTTGCCGGCGGCAAACCGGAGGTCTTGAACATAAACCTGGATATCAATAACATGGCCGTCACGTTGGGGACCCCTTTTTTCACTCTTGATCAAGTTCGTTTCGACAAAGTCCATGCCGACGCTGTTCTTCGGAATCAACGCCTGGAAATTACGCGCGTGGCGCTGACCGGCGAGCAGGTCGAAGGCAATCTTACGGGATCGGCCTCATTGAACACGGATCTCATGCAAAGCGTTGTGAATTTGAACGGAACCGTCATGCCGCAGAAGCAGTTTCTCGTAAATTCCGGAGTTCAGGTCTCCGGCTCCGTTTTGGCCGGACTGAAGGCCGGAGGGGGAATTCCGATCCGGATCAGCGGTCCACTCGGTGATCTTAAGTTGGTTGCGAGATAGGCGCTTTTAGCCGAGGCGCGGAGATCAAAGAAATTTATGGAAACAACAAGAGGTTAACCCGCCTCACACACTCAAATCGGTCAATGACATGTACAAACATCTTTTTACACTGCTGAACCTGATATGTATCGGGGCGATCGTGTATTTTGGCGTGAACACCTTTTTCATGATGACATCCTCACATTTGGATCAAGTGCCGCCGACCGTTGAATCACGAGCGGCGCCCGCGCAGCCGGAAATGGAAAACCAGCGTCCGTTGGCCAATTACAACCCGATCGTCGAGCGCAACCTCTTTGACACCAAGACAACGGCCGAGGCGGTCTCCAAGAGTGTCGACATCGATGAATTAGAACAGACGAGCCTTAAGCTCAAGCTGTGGGGAACGGTTACGGGACCACCCGAAGAAGCGTATGCCGTCATTGAAGAAGGCGGGAAAAGGGAGCAGAACCTCTTTCGGATCGGAGACACGATTCAAGATGCCACGGTCAAGATGATTCTGAGAGAAAAAATCATCCTGCCTGTTGACGGCAAAGATGAGGTTTTGGAGATCGAAAAGGCCGCCGGAC
>JBAVJU010000220.1:0-1544 GCA_049687935.1 Desulfobacterales bacterium
CCCGTACCCTTGGCTTCTCCCTTACCCAGGAAAAGCAGCGCCACGGGCAACCACATCGCACCAATAACGATCACAACTGGTATAAGCATTCTGTACCTCCTTCCCCCCATGGAATCGATGCCAATGAATACACCGATTTCATATTGTTAACTGCAGTTTCTGCGTCATTTGCAATAGGGGGTGGAAGCCCGCCGCTGGACACCTAAGATCTGCTACTTGATAGATCTCGGCTTCCAGCCCGTTGAGAGGCACAAAAAACAAAGATTATTTGGTATTCAAGCGTTCGCCCTATTCGAATATGCCGCAGTTGGTAAAAACCGCACCTTGAACACACCGTTGGCTCAGCCGGAATATAGTCTATCAATCTTCTCCGGCCACACACCGTTCGAGCGCAGCGGCAATCTTCTCCCGATTTAATGCCTTGCCGATTATGGAAACTTTGCTTTCTTTCAACTGGCCCATGGGTTGAGATGAATATTCTCCCGACGCCAGTTCCATCAGAATCCCGCGTTCGCCGAGGCGAAAGATTCCCTTGGCCCGGACAATTTCGCCGCTCCCGGAGTTGGATGCATTCAACTCCGCAAAAAACGCTTCGAGGGCACTCCGATCAAATGACAGATCTTTAAAGACGCACCCGTAAGATTCGTAGCCAAGGGCGTCTTCTTCTTCGTGAAAATGGGGATGTCCTTCGCTGTCAGCTTCCGCCATCAAATTTTCGACGTCATCATGGGCCCGCTCGTGTTCATATTCAATACGGGTTCTTTGGGAACGCGGGGCAGCGGATAGGGCGAGGTGATAGTCGGCCCATTCCACTGCCCCGAACTCTGCCATCAACACGGTTATTTCAGGATTGATCGCTGATATGGCGCTTCGGGTCACCATAGCCTTTGTCTTATCCACCTTGTCGCATTTATTCAGAAGGACGACATCGGCATTTTCCACCTGGGATTCCACGAAATGACGATTGGCTTTATACAATCCCATGAACCCGGTCGCATCGGCAATCAGGATATCGTTTATTTCCCGGATGGTATCCTCGAAGAGCTGCGCCGCGATGATGGATTTCACCTGGGCAATGGTGGCGACACCGGTCGGTTCTATGATAACCCTTTCGGGTCCGATGGTGCGGGTGATGTCCAACATCTGTGACCTGAAATCGGCCTGGAGTGTGCAGCATATACAACCGCTGGGCATCTCCACCACATTGCCGCCTTTCGCGGCCAGCAACTCGCCGTCGATGCCGACTTCGCCAAATTCATTCACCAAGACCACTGTCTTTTCTTTTGAGCCCCACCCCTCGAGGATCCGGGTAATAAACGTGGTTTTACCGGCGCCCAAAAAACCGAAAACGATATCAACGATCATGCTCTTTACCTGGTAGTGGTTTTAGCCGTTCCATTTGCTCCGCATCGACTCCCAGCTTTCTCCGGCCAAGGCATCTTCGGCCATACCGGGGGCCTGGCTGGCCTCCTTGCCCCAAATTCCGAGGTCATATTCCGTCACGTACTCCTCGCAGACCGCACCGCCACCGCAAATAAAGGGAA
>JBAVJU010000221.1:0-2740 GCA_049687935.1 Desulfobacterales bacterium
CCTATCTGCGGGATATCGGCGCCCCACAGGCCCTTCAAAAGTACGGGGACACCACGCAAGACCATTTGGAACTGGAAAGTCCAGTAGTTGCCAGGGCGATTCTCACCGCATTGCAGGCGACAGATCCCCTCATCGATGCCGTTTGCACCATTGTCGGTTACCATCATGCCCCGGGTTCGGACGCACCACCGGATCTCAAGATTGTTTACGATGCAGACTGGGTGGCCCAGATGGAAGAACGTCTCAAGTCACAGCCGCTGGATGACGGTCAACTTTCCGACCGGATCGAAGCAGAGCTGATGACCGCCGCGGGCAAGGAGGAAGCCCGCGCGGTGTTGCTTCGCTAAAGTGCACCAGAGAGCCAGGATATCATGCCAATAGAGAGGGTACACCATGAAAGTCAAACGTAAAATCATACAGATCGATGAAGAAAAATGTGACGGTTGCGGACAGTGCGTTCCGGCCTGCGCCGAAGGCTCTCTCGAGCTTGTGGGCGGCAAGGTGAGAGTGGTGTCCGAAAACCTGTGTGACGGCTTGGGCGCCTGTCTCGGCGAATGCCCTAACGGGGCATTGAAAATAATTGAACGCGAGGCCGAGGAGTTTGACGAAGAGGCGGTTGAAAAATACCTGACCGAAAAGGAGAAACAGGAAAAATTGCAAAATCGCATGATCGGCGGCGGGTGTCCTTCGGCCCGCATCCAGCAGTTCGGCCGTGCGCCGTCTTCCGAGCGCCCTCGACCCGCACCGGCCGAAGCAGCGGACCGATCCGCCCTGACGCACTGGCCGGTGCAAATTCGCCTGGTGCCGCCGACCGCACCTTTCTTGAAAGGCGCCGATCTTCTGGTTCTGGCGGACTGCGTGGCGGTGGCCTTTCCAACGCTTCATCGCGATTTTCTCGAGGGTAAAGCCGTTATGATGGGCTGCCCGAAGTTCGACGATGCTCAGAGCTATATCGACAAGTTTGCCCAGATTTTTCGAACGGCCGGCATCAAACATGTCACCATCGTCGTGATGGAAGTCCCGTGCTGCTCCGGCCTGCCGATGATTGTCAGAAAGGGCCTTGAGTCCTCCGGCCAGACCATTCCCATGGAGGAGATTGTGGTCAGTACCAAGGGTGCCATATTGAGCCGGGCAGCCGCCATCAATTGAGAATGGTTCTTAAAATAGTCTTTACAGTGCCATTGAAATATGACAATTAATAATTTTCGGATTGCTCAGAGCGTGCAGACTCATCGCCCTTTTTTAACTTGGGCGTTTACTTTTAACCTCAATCCATAAAAAGGAGGAAGAGCATGGCGGAACAATTGCAGGTTTACAAATGTGAGGCTTGTGGAAACATCGTCGAGGTTCTGCACGGCGGCGAAGGTGAACTGGTGTGCTGCGGGAAACCGATGGTTCTGATAAAGGAGAACACGGTCGATGCGGCCAAGGAAAAACACGTTCCGGTTATCGAGAAGGTCGAGGGCGGGTACAAGGTCAAAGTCGGCAGTGTGCCGCACCCCATGGAAGAAAAGCACTACATCGAGTGGGTGGAGTTGATCGCAGACGGTAAAGCCTACCGACAGTTCCTAAAGCCGGGTCAGACGCCGGAGGCGATTTTCAAGATCGATGCCGCCAAAGTGTCGGCAAGGGAATACTGCAATCTGCACGGACTCTGGAAAGCGTAATCAACCTCTTTTTGTCGATTCCCTCGGTGCCCCATTTAGAAACCGGAACCTTGTAGATGCGTATCGTCGATAACCGGTATGTGAACTCCAAAAAAAGGAGGTAATGGCCATGCCAAGTTGGAAATGCCACAATTGCGGGTATACGTTCGATGCCGATAAACCGCCGGACACCTGCCCGTCGTGCAAAGAAAAATGCGAATTTCTGGACAACTCCTGTTACACGCCCGACTGTGAGGCCGAAGGGGTCGATAAACGGATCAAGTAGAAGGAGAGGCGAACATGGCGAAGGCGCTTGTCGTGTATACCACACGCACCGGTGAGACCCAGAAAATAGGCGAACTGATTGCGGAAGGGATTCGAATGGCCGGTCATGAGGCCACGCTTGCCAGCGACAAGGAAATCAAGAAGACCTCTGATCTCGAAGGGTATGATGCCTATGTCTTCGGCTCGGCAACCTACCACGGCGACCTGATGCAGGGCATGAAGACACTCCTGTTTCTGGCGGAAAAAACCCAACTCGAGGGTAAGATCGGCGCGGCTTTCGGCGCTTTCGGTTGGAGTGGCGAGGCGCCGGGACGTATTTACGGAACCATGGAAAACATCTTCAAAATGAAGATGGTCAAAGAACCGCTCATGCTCAAATCCAGTGCACTCGGAGGCGGCCTGCAGATGGCCCAGGATTATGGACGTCAGGTGGCCAAGATGATGGCGTCCTCTTGATCAAACCAAACGAAACTGAAAGGAGATCTCAATGCCCACGACACCTCAGCATTGTCCCGGGTTTACAAGTTTGAAAAACCTCAAGTCCTTTATGTGCAAGTGCCCCGCGTGCGGCGCCGAAAAGGAAATCTTTTCCGACGAGTTCGACCGGACGCACAAATGCAACAAATGCGGCAAGGAAATTGATTTTACCCAGTGTACGTTAGAAGGGGGAGCCGGGACAACGGAACCCGCGTAAGGCGCGCTTGGTGAAGTTGCGCTTTATGACGATGTCGAAACAAATGGTCGGTTGACGAATGCCGGTCCTGTGGGACGAAAAAAATGCTGGTTTTAGGCTTGCAGGGCAGTCCGCG
>JBAVJU010000222.1:0-12260 GCA_049687935.1 Desulfobacterales bacterium
TATTTTTGTTTAACAAAGAGTGTCATTTTTAGGGGTTTTAAGAGAACAATGCGGCAATTCGGGGTACGGGGTGTGAACGGACTATTTTTCAAGGGTAATACGAAACTCTCTCTTTTTATTTTCGGCCTTGCGGCGGCGATCAATTCGATCTTTGCCTATTATGCGGCGGCCGATGACGCGAACGGTTACCTGGCGGTGACCGGGCCGTGCCGGCTCGCGTTTCCGGCCGATCACGGTGCGCATCCGGGGTATCGGACCGAATGGTGGTATTACACCGGCAACCTTGCAACACCTGACGGGCGGCCGTTCGGGTTTCAGGTGACCGTTTTCCGGCGCCAGATCGGTCCGATCAGCGACCGCCGAAGCTGGCCGGAACCGTCATCCGCCTGGCGGACCCAGCAGCTTTACCTGGGTCACATCGCGCTGTCGGACATATCCGGCCGGCAGCACCTCTTTGCGGAAGACGTATCCCGCGGCGCGCTTGGTTTGGCCGGTGTGATTCAACAAGGGGTCGATACGACTGTTTTTTTGAAAAGCTGGGAAATCGACATCGGGCCTCGCGCGCAGCGACTCCAGGCGGCAACGGAAGCCTTTGCCATCGATCTCGATCTGGTGCCGATGAAATCACCGGTGCTGCACGGCGATCAGGGTTACAGCCGCAAGGGCGACACGGCGGAGCGGGCCAGCTGCTACTACTCATTCACCCGTTTAAAAACCGAGGGCACCATCAGACTGCATGATCGGGAACTGGCGGTGAGCGGTTTGAGCTGGATGGATCACGAGTTCAGTTCGGCCGCTCTTCAACCCGGAATTATCGGTTGGGATTGGTTCAGTCTTCAGCTGGACAACGGGACGGAGCTGATGCTTTACAGGCTCCGTCAAGAAGACGGGCAGCCGAACCCGGCCTCCAGCGGCACCTTGGTCTATGCCGACGAAACGATCCGGCATCTGTCGGCCGATGACATCAAGCTGACGGTTGCAGAACACTGGCAAAGTCCCCTTTCGGGGGGGCGTTATCCAGCCGCCTGGCTGGTGACGGTGTCTTCCGCTGAACTGAACCTTTCGATCGTGCCGAATCTGGCCGATCAGGAGATGCACACAGCGGGGAGCACCGCGGTCACCTACTGGGAGGGCAGCGTGTCGATCACCGGTGAGATGGCCGGCCGGCCGGTGAAAGGGAAGGGATACGTTGAGCTGACGGGCTATGCGCAGGCCTTCGAGCAGCCGCTGTGAGTCGGTTGAGCCGGTTGGGCCCGTTTGCCCGTTAGGCCGGTTAACCTGTTAACGGACATGTGCAACGCATTTGAAGATCTGGATTATGGCTCTGTAAAGAAAAAAGATAGAACTTATAGCCGAAAGACGTGCTCCCCGATGAAGCGGCCAACCGGCTAAACGGGCTAAACGGGCCAAACCGGCCCAACGGGCTCAACCTTCATACAGGACCGCCAATATCGTGGCCTTACCGGCTTTGGCCGAGATGTGGTGCGGGGTGGTCGACAGGTAGTAGGCGCTGTCGCCGGGTTCCAGGTCGAAGCCGTCCTGTCCGATCTTCATTTTGACCGTCCCGTCCAGAACGAAGATGAACTCTTCCCCATCGTGCACGGAAATTTCTTCTTCCGGATCCGGTTCGAGCTGAACGAACAGGGCCTCCATGTGACGGCCCTTGACCTCCGGCGCCAGGCTCATGTAGGTGTAGGCCTTGCGACGGCCCTCTTGCGACGTCGAGCGCGCAACGATTTTGCGTTCGTTTCGGCGCGTGATCGAGTAGAGGCGGTCGCCCACACCCGATACGATTCGCCCGAATGCGGCATCCAGGGCTTTGGAGAGCTTGATGACCGTGCCGAGCTGCGGCTGAATCTCGTCCTTTTCGATGCGTTCCAGCATCGCCACCTCGAAGCCGGTCAACTTGGACAGCTCATCGAGACTCAACCCTTTTTCTTCCCGCAGCGTTTTGATTCGACGGCCGACCTCTTCGACACCTTCCTTGGGCGATTCCGGTATTACACCGGTCAAGTCTTCAAAGAAATCGACGTTGATGTAAGGTTTCGTGGGCTGATTTGCCATTTTCTTCTCCTAAATGATATCGATTCAGTTTTACAACGCACCGATGTGGCGAGCGATGACGAGGCGCTGCACCTCCGAGGTTCCTTCCCCGATTTCCAGGAGTTTCTGGTCCCGGTAAAACCGTTCGACATCATACTCCTGCATCAGGCCGTAGCCGCCGTGGAGTTGGACGGCATGATTGGCGCAGCGGTACATCACCTCGGAGCAGTAGAGTTTGGCCATGGCGGCTTCTCTGGAAAACCCCTTGTCGCTGTCCCGCAGCCAGCAGGCGCGGTAGAGCATCAGGCGGGCGGCGTCGATCTCGACGGCCATGTCGGCCAGCTTGAAGGCGTTGACCTGGAATTTGGAGATCGGCATGCCGAACTGCTCCCGCTGCCGGCTATACTTCAAGGCCATTTCGAAACATCCCTGGGCCCCGCCCAATCCCATGGCGGCAATCGACAGACGGCCGCCGTCGAGGGTTTTCATCATCTGTTTGAACCCCTTCCCGCGCGGTCCGAGGAGGTTCGTTTCCGGCACCCGGCAGTCTTCGAAATAGAGCTCGCTCGTGTTGGAAGACCGCCACATCATCTTGCCGTGCATTTCCCGGGCGCTGTAGCCCGGCGTGCCGGTTTCGACCAGAATGCAGGAGAGCTCCGGTTTGCCGTCCGGCCGGGTTCCGGTACGGCACATGACCGTGACACCGGCACTGATTTTAGTGGACGCATTGGTGATAAAGATTTTACTGCCGTTGATGACCCATTGGCCGCCGTCCAGCACGGCAGTCGTTTTCGACGCCACGGCATCCGATCCGGCATTGGCTTCGGTCAGACCGAACCCCCAGAGGGTTTCTCCGCTGCAGAGTTTGGGAAGATATTTTCGCTTCTGTTCCTCACTGCCGAAATAGTAGAGAGGACCGATGCCAAGGGAGTTCTCGGCGGCCACGGTGGCCGCGTGGGAGCCGTCGACCCGGGCGATTTCTTCGGTGGCGATGATATAGGAGAGGTAATCCATCCCTTGACCACCGTACTTCTCCGGTACGAAGATTCCGAAGAGCCCCAACTCGGCCATTTTTTGCATGGTCTCGTAGGAGAACTCTTCCTTGCTGTCCAGCGCCCGTGCTACCGGTTTGATTTCCTTTTCGGCAAAGCTGCGGACCGAATCACGCAAGATTTCCTGCTCAGGCGACAGTGTGAAATCCATCTTTTCTCCTTGCTGGGCATTACCAGAACGGCACTGGTGTTTCTGTGCGTCTCTCCCTCTTCGGGCGAATCCCCATGCGTTGAAGGAGGGTCGCTCGTATCTGGCATGAAGAGGATTTATTTTATAGGGAATCATCATGGTATTGTCAATGCCAAAACAGGGTGGGTGCAAAGGTTCGGTTCCCCAAATCCCCTTCTGCCGGCGGGGCTGATGCGCTCATACAGTTGACCAATTTAAAACCCGGCCACCGGGCTTAAAGTACTGGTTCACCTCGAACCACTGACCTGCGGCACGTCCGATTGAGGATAGCGACGCTATCTGATATGGTGCCGGTGTCACGACGTGGTTAAAATTTGATATCCGACGAGCGGGTGCTTATTGTCATTCCAAATCGCGGAAATGATCGACTCGGGTCAACGCCAGGGCGGTTGAACGACTGAGTCCGTCCGGGTGTCGTCCGTTAAACAGGTCGCAGCGCCATGACGTAAGGGGAGGAAATGAAAACGATGGGTCTCAAACGACTGATTGTCATAGCCGGTGCGGTGTTATTGCTGCAGTCCCCTCTGTGGGCTGCGGAACTGACCGAGGGTTTTTCAGGGATCAATTGGGGTGCGCCTATAGAGACGCTTCGCCATTTCAAAGAAGTCGGTTCGCACGGCGAGATCAGTTACTACCTCAATCCGGATGTGCTCCACACCATCGGCGGCGTCGAGGTTCCCCATGTGATCTACGGTTTTTACGCCAAGCGCCTGTTTGCCGTGTACGCTCAGATCGATTCGCTCGAGGTGTATGCCCGGATCAAGAACGACCTCCAGTCGCACTACGGCATTCCGAAGGTGGCATACGGTGCGACCGGTGAGCCTGAAGTCTATCGCTGGAAAAGCGGCCAGATCAAGATCAAGCTGAAAACCGACAATTCCCTGCGTAAGATAAAAGTTGCCGTTTACTATACGCCGCTGTCCGACAAGGTGAACGAAGCGGGCGAAGAAAAGTATCGTGAATCCGAGTTTAAATTTCTGCCGATCGAGCGGGGTAAAGAGCCGCTGAGGTTGCCGCTGCTGGATTTCTAAGACCTAAACTGATCGGTCATCATTTTCTGACATCCGTAAGGCTGGGATTTCCGGATATCATGCTCGAACATATCGTTATCGTCGGCGGCGGCGGAACCGGTGGGGCACTGGCACACGATCTGACCCTGCGGGGGTTCCGGGTGACCCTTTTCGAAAAGGGTGAACTCCTTTCGGGCACCACCGGCCGGCACCACGGGCTGCTGCACAGCGGGGCCCGGTATGCTGTTAACGATCCGACGGCGGCGGTGGAGTGCATCGAAGAAAACCGGATCCTCAGAAAAATTGTTCCCGAAGCGTTTGAGCAAAACGACGGTCTGTTCGTGGCGATAGACGATGAGGACATGGCTTTCCGACCGCTTTTTCTGGAAGGGTGCCGGGCCTGTGGGATTCCGGCACAAGAAATGACGCCGGCTGACGCGCTGGCACGGGAACCGGCACTCCACCCCGGCTTGAAATCCGCCGTGCGGGTACCGGATGCCACCATGGACGCCTGGCGTCTGCCCATGCACTTTTTCGCCACTGCCAGGGCCAATGGTGCCGATATCAAGCCGTTTACGGAAGTGGTCGGCTTCCAGACCCGGAACGGTGGGATTACGGCGGTGGAAACCGTCGACCAAAGGACCGGCAGTCGCCGCTCTTATCGGTGCGACATGGTTGTCAACGCCGCAGGACCGTGGGCCGGAAAATTGGCTGCGCTGGCGGGTCTGAGCCTGCCGCTCCAGCCCGGCCCCGGCGTCATGGTCGCCGTCGAGGGGCGTGTGACCAACATGGTCATAAACCGGCTCCATCCGGCGGGGGAGGGCGACATCATCATTCCCCAGCGGCGTCTGTCGCTTCTCGGCACGACGCTGTGGCTCGCGCCAAATCCCGATGTTCTCAGCCCACCGGCCGACCAGCGCCGGCGTATCATCGATCTTTGCGGGCGCATGGTGCCGGCGGTTCGGCAGGCGCCGGTGAGAAGCGTCTGGTGGGCGGTGCGACCGCTGATGGCCGACGATGGCGCCAAGGAACCCCAGGCCATCAGCCGCGATTTCGGGTGCATCGATCACTTTGAACGGGATCATCTGGAAGGACTGATCTCGGTGATCGGCGGCAAGGCCACCACCCTGCGGGCAATGGCGGAAACCGCGGCCGATTTGATCTGCAAGAAAACCGGCCGCGGCCTTCCTTGTCGCACCCGTGAGTCCAAATTGCTGCCCTACCGTCTGTTTTACAAGTGACACGACCTGGATATACCTTATGGAACCGACGAAGATCATTTTTAGAATCCTGCGCTTCAAGCCGGGTTGGATCGATCCTCCCCGGCACCAGGAATTCGAGCTGGCCGTGGGACCCCACACGACTGTTCTGGACAGCCTGGAGCAACTGAGGCTCGAACAGGACAGCACCCTGATGTATCGCCATTCCTGTCACCACTCCTCTTGCGGGACTTGCGCCTGTATGATCAACGGTGTTCCCCGACCGGCGTGTGCGACCGGGGTGCTGGCCCTCGGCACGACCGCGGTAACCCTGGAGCCGTTGACCGGATTTCGCACGATCGGCGACCTGGTGGTGGACATGCGCGATTTCTACGCCGACCTATCGGCGGAATGGAGCGGTTTGCGATTCTCGGAAGACAGGGACGGGAAGCGGTTGCCGCAGACTCACCCGGGCTTTGTGCGGTTCGAAAACTGCATCGAATGCGGGTGCTGTGTCGCTGCGTGTCCGGCTGTCGGAGGCAGCGGCGGTTTCATGGGGCCGGCCGCTCTGGCGGCGATCCACAACGAGATGCTCAAGTCACCTGCCCAAAAGACCGTTCTTCTGGCGCTTGCCGACGGAGAGCGCGGGCAGCGGCTGTGCCGGAGGGCGTTGAACTGCAGCCGGGTCTGCCCGACGGCCGTCTATCCGGCCCGACACATCGCCGATCTGCGGCGAATGGCGTCGGCAGTTGAAAGGGGCGAACAGTGAGCAGGCCGGAATTCCAGCTTGTTATTTCCATGGATGGACACTATGCGGTTATTCGGGATACGCCGACTTCTTTCCGTCAAGACAACAGTTTTTGAAATTTGATGGCGAAATTGTGGGGTTCGATCAAATCGAGCGGGTTGTTGATCACCGAGGACTCGAGCAGGTTCACGGCCAGCTTGTCATCGGATTCTTTGCCCAGTTCTGCCAGAATTCGACCCACGGCATCGGCGGTGTCTTTTGGGGGGTTATCGAGGCGCACGATCATTTTAGTGGACATGGTAGCAAAGAATTGCTTCTTCTCCGCCTCTGACATGCCGGTTATATTTGAAAATGCCTCCGCGCCCTTGAAGATTGATTGATCCGCAATCAGCTCCGGGTATGGCGTAAAGACCCAGGACCGAAGTGCGTCACGAAGTTTGTCGGCTATGTAAAATATGGCTGCAGCAAACAGATTAATCCGCAACTGTTTGAACGAATCGTACTTGCCGCTTGCCACCCACTTAAATGCCTTGGCGAGTTTTTCGGTCCTGGGTGGTTTTATGGCTTTGACGATTCTGAAAGCGCTGACACACACGGCCTCGCCGATCCACTTGAACAGTTCTTCCAGTGTTTCCGATTCACTATACCTTTGTCCATATAGACCGCACCGATCGGCCTTGGCGATGAGCGCCTCCATTTTGTGATGCTGTGGATTTTTAGGTCCGGCCATTGCCATCGCCTTTTACAGGACCGATCGGTTCTCGTCGGCCAAAAGGAAATCCCAATATTTACACGACAGTTCAAAATGGTCACCGCAAGATGAGGCCCCAACATCACCATATGGTGTCCTCGTCAGAACTTCCACATGACCGGGTTGTCGTCCAGCTGATCGGTCACAGAACGACCGATGGTATCCATTTGTTTTAAATCTTCGGCTGAAAGCTTTACCTCCGCCGCGGCTGCGTTTTGAACCGCTTGTGCGGCGTTGCGCGCACCGGCAATGGCGCAGGTGTTCGGGTGTGAAATGACCCAGGCGAGAGCCAGTTGCCCCAGAGTGCAATCGCGCTTTGCAGCGATAAGCCGCAATTTATCAAGCGCAGCCTGCACCCGTCGAAAGTTTTCCCCTTCAAAGAGACGGTTCTTCGTCCGGTGGTCGCCTGGTGCGAACCGGTGCTCCGGAGTGAACTTTCCGGTCAACAGTCCCTGGGCCATGGGGGAGTATGCCAGAATTGTGACATCATTTTCGACGCAGTAGGGCATGGCATCGGTTTCCAACTGACGCCAAAAAAGGGAATAGGGCGGCTGCAAGCTGACGATCTCTCCGTACCCGGCCACCTCTTCCAGTTGTGGGCGGGAAAAATTTGACACGCCGATGGCACGGATTTTTCCTTGTACTTTCAGTTCATTCAATGCGCGCATGGTCTCTTCAATGGGTACCCTTGGGGTGTTGAAGGAACCGGAGGGCCAATGAATCTGGTAGAGGTCGATTGTGTCCGTGGCGAGGTTTTTCAGCGACCGTTCACAGGCCTTGATCACCTGGTCGCTCCGAAGATGATTGGCAAACACCTTGGTGGCGTAGACGACGCGGTCACGCACGTCGGAAAGCGCCTTGGCGACAATTTTCTCCGAATGCCCGTTTCCATAGGCCTCGGCCGTATCGAAGGTGGTGATGCCGGCATCGTATGCGGCGCGGATGGCCGCGATGCTCTCCGAGTCATCGATGCCGACCCACATTTCTTTTCCGGCCTGCCAAGTGCCCATGACGATCCGCGAAATCTTGATATCCGACGAACCCAGAGGGTGCAGCTCCATTTGCCTTCCCTTTGCGGAAACAGTCTCTTTGATTTGGTTTTCTACTATAATTATTCAAAAACGGCAAATTGTCAAATGCGACTTTCTGAGGACAGGGCTGTAAAATGAGGTGTGATGGGGGTTTTTGTCGGTTTGCGGAGAAATTTTTCTATATCATAATTTTTCATCCTTGAAAAATTTCTTAACATCTTCTTTGAGGTTTACGGTCATGATAACCGCAAACCAGACAGGGTCAAAACCCAACCCCTGAATAATGGGAAGCAGCAGCGGTGCCACCATAGAGCGAGCCCATGATACCGATGATGATCAAGACAAACGGAAGAACTTTGAAAAGCGAGACGAAGCGTTCCTTCCACGAACAGTGTTCATCGGTTACCTGGTCCTTGATGTAGTGCAGACTCCCTTTTTTCGGGGGCACTAATTTGCGGTAAAAGAAGACCAGACCCACCCACAGGCTGCTGAGGAACACCAGCAGTATTCCCGGAATGACGCCGGCGATGAAGCACTTGCCGATGGACGTTTCGGTTGCCACGCCATCGCAACGGATAAAGGCGCCGTTACCCCAATACTTCTCGATTTCATTCTGGCCCCCTTCCCTTTAGGTTGCGGGTTCATTCTTGCCGCGATCCTGACCTGAGGTTGTTTCGGACTCTGGTGTTTCCTCCCCCATCCTTCCCGCAAGCGCCTCTATCGCCTGTGACTGTTTGTGCAAGTTTTTTTTCATTATCTTTTCGGCCTTCTGCGCGTCCCTGTCCCGAAATGCCGTCAGCAGCTGGCGATGTTCTTTTATTATCCATGGAACCCGGTTTGGGATGTCAACTGAAATTTTTTGGTTTGACATTTCGACCGATATTGTCCAAAAGATTCAGCTTGTTTGATTCGCAGGCAACCAAACACAAACCGGCCGCAGTCTCAGTAAGGTGGCCCGTCATCGCGAGCGAAGCGCAAACACCCTTCCAAGACAGGATGGAGGAACTTAAATGGCTTATTTGGACTGGAACGTGCTCTTGATGATTGTGATCGGTGTGGGTGTGGGCATCGGTGGCGCGTTTACCGGCCTGGGCGGCGGCTTTTTGATGGTGCCGCTGTTGCTGTTTTTGGGATATACGGCGCAGAAGGCCGTCGGCACATCGTTTCTGGCGATTCTTGTGATCTCGATCTCTGCCCTGATCGCCCACAACAAGCTGGCCAATATCGACTACCGCGCGGGGATTCTGCTCGGTATGGGGGGTATCATCGGTGCGCAGATCGGTGCCCGGCTCGTCGAACACGTTTCGACCGCCAGCTTCAAGAAGATTTTTGCCTGTGTCCTCGTGGGACTGGCGACCTATCTATTTCTCAAGAAGTAAGGCTTCACCGGGAACCGCCGGTCATCCGCTCGTGTCGTGCCATTTTTGAAGTGTCTCGACTGCCTTGAGCGACACAAGAGAATGCATGTTAGGTTCCCGGTTCACGGTTCAACGTTCAGGGTTGAGGGATGAAAGCAATTTTGGGATATTGTCATTTGGAATTTATTTGTATTTTGGTATGTGGCATTAATTTAGGCGGGCGGGCCAGCCCTGAAATCTGAAACCGAAACCAACACGGTCGATGTTTATTATAAGCGACGCACATGTCAATGAGGCTCTGGGCAACCACAGCGCATTTTTTAGAATGCTGCGAGCCCTTGAAAAGAGCGCGGAGGATATCGTCTTTCTCGGTGATATCTTCGATTTGTGGATCGCCCTGCCGCGCTATGAACGCGCCATTCACCACCGTTTTCTTTCATGGTGCGCAGCCCAGAAGCTGCGCCGCTGCATCGGCTTCATCGAAGGCAACCACGAATACTTCCTGGCCCGCCATAAGGGACGGTTTTTTTCCTGGTGCACAAATGGCGCTTTCTGGAAGGATGGTTGTGGAAACATCTTCTGCCACGGTGACCAGGTCAACCGCCGGGATAGAAATTATCTTTGGTTCAGGCGCGTGGTAAAAAACGACCTGTCGCAGACGGCCCTGCGCTGGCTGCCGCTGGGGCCCGGGTTTGTCGAACAGGTCAAGGTCCACTTGAAACACACCAACCCGCTTTTCCGACGCTATCTGCCAAAGCAGCAACTCGAAGCCTTTGCAAGGGCACGGTTCGCAGAGGGGGCCCGGATGGTCTTCGTCGGCCACTTTCATCGCGCATACCGCTATAGTGACCAGCAGGGCCGCACCCTGCATACGGTGCCCTGCTGGTTCGACAATCAAACGATTACCCGTTTCGACCCCGACACCGGAAACGTCCGGCATGCGGAATGGTCGACCCTGCTGGTTTAGCGCCTGATAGATGTCATCACGGTTTGAAATGTTCGCTAAATGAACACGACAAGTGCCGATGAACATGCCTTTGTCAAATCCCCTCACCGGACGCTGATTTTCCTGTCATTTCCGGTGCTGCTGTCCTTGATCGCCGAACCGGTCACCGGTTTGGTCGATACGGCCTTTATCGCGCGGCTGGGCTCGGAATCTCTGGCAGCACTGGGCGTCGGGACGATGGCCCTGTCAAGCATCTTCTGGATCTTCAACTTCCTCGCGATCGGCACGCAGACCGAGGTGGCGCAGGCCACGGGGAGCCGGTCGCCCGTCAGGGCCGCCCGCATGGGCACCCTGGCCTTCGGTCTGGGCTTGATTTTCGGACTCCTGCTGGCGATCATCGGATATCCGGCGGCAGATCCGGCGGCACGGCTTTTAGGCGCCACCGGCACCATAGCGGTCCAGGCCCAGAGCTACATCCGGATCCGGCTCCTCGGTGCTCCGGCCGTTCTGGCCATCATTGCCGCTTTCGGCAGCATGCGGGGACTTCAGGACATGCGCACGCCCCTGCTGGTGGCTTCGGGCATCAACCTTCTGAACATCCTCCTGGACGCTGTTCTGATTTACGGGTGGGGACCGATACCGGCTTTCGGGATCAGTGGGGCGGCCGCTGCAAGTTCGATCAGTTGGTGGGCCGGAGCGTTGTGGGCCGCAATCGCTGTCCGCGGACGGCTCGGGTTGCCGGATCGAATTCCGATCGGAGAAGCAAAGCGGCTGTTGCGGGTCGGCGGTGAACTGTTTCTTCGAACCGGCCTATTAATTCTGTTCCTGCTGCTCGCTACCCGGGTGGCCACCCGTATCGGCGCCGATGCCGGTGCGGCTCATCAGGCCATCCGCCAGGTGTGGGTTTTTACCAGCCTCTTTCTAGACGCATTTGCGATCACCGGACAGAGCCTGGTCGGCTACTTCATGGGTTCCGGACGTGTGGCCGAAGCCCGCCGGGTGGCCGGGGTCGTCTGCATCTGGAGCGCGGCCACCGGCGGCGCGCTGACGCTCATCATGTGGTACGGGCGTAATCTGGCCATAGCCGCTTTTGTCCCGCAGGCAGCCGTGCAGATCTTCCTGCCGGCCTGGCTCGCGGCGGCTGCCGCCCAGCCGCTCAGCGCCCTTTCTTTTGCAACCGATGGGATTCACTGGGGCACGGGTGATTTTCGCTATCTGCGCAATGCCGTCGCCGTGGCGACCGGTTGCGGAGCGGCGGCTCTGGGGTTGCTCGACACGGGACGGCCGGATGCCCTCAGCCTTATCTGGATCATCACCGCCGGTTGGATTTTCGTGCGGGCCCTCTTCGGCATGATTCGCATCTGGCCCGGCGTCGGCAAAAGTCCGTTGACACCTCGGGAGAGAGAAGAATACACTTAACCCGACACCATCACAGGAGCTGAGAGCGATGAAGGGGACCCCGGCCGCATTCGAGATGCAGTTGCAGTATCTCAAGGCCATGTACGAAGAAAAAATCCCGTTCAACAAAATTTTGGGTTTCGAAGTCGAATCCCTCCAGGTCAGCAAGGTCGTCGTGCGCTTCGCGATGCGCGCCGATCTCATCGGCAATTATTTCCTGGAAACGCTGCACGGCGGGGTGATCTCCTCCGTGCTGGATGCCACCGGCGGGTTGAGCGTATCGGTCAGCCTGCTCGAAAAACTGCAAGGCGAGCCGGTGGAAGAAATCGAAAAGCGGATGGCGCGCATCGGCACCATCGATCTGCGGGTCGATTTTCTGCGGCCGGGGCGAGGCAAGACTTTTCGGGCCGTGAGCGCCATCATGCGGACCGGTAAAAAGGTGGCCGTGACGCGCATGGAACTGCACAACGACGAGAATGTTCTGGTTGCGGTCGGTACGGGGACCTATATCGTCGGTTGAGATCGGCCGTCGCT
>JBAVJU010000223.1:0-13221 GCA_049687935.1 Desulfobacterales bacterium
GATGCGGTGATCGTTTTCGAACCGGCATATGACGCCTACGTGCCGGTCATCGAACTGAGCGGCGGGCGGCCGATTTACCATAAGTTGTCGTTTCCCGATTACCGCATCGACTGGAACGCGGTCGCCGATGTCGCGAAAGAGGCCCGTTTGTTGATCCTGAATTCGCCCCACAACCCGACCGGCACGATTCTGAGCACCGAGGATATCGCCGCGTTGACGGAAATCGTGCGGGGCAGCGACCTTCTGATCGTCAGCGACGAGGTTTACGAACACATCGTCTTCGACGGCAGGCGCCACCAGAGTCTGTTGCGAGAACCGGAGCTGGCCGAGCGCTGTTTTGCCATCAGCTCGTTCGGTAAAACCTACCACGCCACCGGCTGGAAGATCGGCTACTGCATCGCGCCGGCCGCGCTGACGCAGGAGTTTCGCCGAATTCACCAGTTTCTGACATTCTCATCGACCACACCAATCCAGATGGCATACGCCGATTTCATGCAGCAAAAGAATATCTACTGTGACCTGCCGGATTTCTACCAGGAAAAAAGGGACACCTTCCTATCCTTTTTGAAGGGCTCCCGGCTCCGCCCGCTCATTTGCCACGGGACCTACTTTCAGATGCTCGATTATTCAGCCGTCTCGAATGAATCCGATATCGCGTTCGCCCGACGGTTGACAATGGAATACGGCGTGGCCGCCATACCGCCATCGGTATTCTATCACGGCAGAGACGATCACCAGGTGCTGCGCTTCTGCTTTGCCAAAAAGGATGAAACCCTCAAAAAGGCTGCGGAGATTTTATGCCGGATTTGACGGTCACGCTGATTCAAACCGAACTGGATTGGGAGGACGTCGCGGCCAACCTGCACCGCTTCGATCGTCTGATCGGCAGCCTGCAGGTCGCCACCGATCTGATCGTGCTGCCGGAGATGTTTACGACCGGCTTCAGCATGAACGCCGCCGCGCTGGCGGAAAATATGAGCGGCCGCACCGTCGGCTGGTTGCGGGAGACCGCCCGCCGCACCGCCGCGGCCGTGGTCGGCAGCATCATCGTCGTCGATGACGGACGGTTTCACAACCGTCTGTGTTGGGTGAGCCCAGACGGCGAGCTGGCCACTTATGACAAGAAGCACCTTTTTCGATACGCGGGTGAAGATCGGGTCTACACGGCCGGCGGTGCGTCGCTTCTGGTGGCGTTGAAAGGCTGGAGGATCCGGCCCTTCGTCTGTTATGATCTCCGGTTTCCGGTCTGGACCCGCAACCCAAACCGCTCTTACGATCTGGCGCTTTTTGTCGCCAACTGGCCCCAGCGAAGAGCCGAGCACTGGAAAATTCTGCTGCAGGCGCGGGCGATAGAGAACCAGTCCTATGTCATCGGCGTCAACCGTATCGGCACCGACGGCAACGGCCTATACCACAGCGGCGATTCCTCAGTCATCGATCCGGTCGGCACCATTTTGTTTCGCAGTGCTCATGCCCCTTGCGTCTTCACCCTGCCTCTCGAACGGGACCGGCTCGATGACTACCGCCAAAGTTTTCCGGCCTGGAAGGATGCCGATCAGTTTTTGCTGCGCTAAACCTCGGCATCCTGGCTGACCTGCGTCTTCCAGTACGGGTTGATCAGATCTTCGAATATCGAGATGGCCGCTGCCGACCCTTGACCGGAGGCCGTCACGATCTGCTTGAAGCCCCCTTCCACGTCTCCGGCCGAGTAAATGCCGGGTATGTTGGTCCGGTGTCTTTCGTCGTGCTTGATGAAACCGTCTTCATTCAGCTCCACCCCGATTTTCTGGGCCAGTTCGACCGATGGTTCGTAGCCGATGGCGATAAAAACGCCGTTGGTTTTGAAGACACTCTCCTTTCCGGACCGGTTGTCGACCAACACCACATCTTCAACCCTTTCTTTGCCGCGGATTTCCTTGACTTCGGCGTTCCACAGCACTGGAATGTTGTTGTCGAAGAGTTGCTTGGCCAGAAAGTCCTGGGCCCGGAGTTTGTCGCGCCGGTGGACAAGGGTTACATCGATACCGAGGTGAAACAGGTGCAGGGCTTCTGTGACGGCGCTGTTTCCACCGCCGACCATGATCACTTTCTTTTCCCGGAAAAGCGGCCCGTCACAGGTGCTGCAGTAACTGACACCCCTTCCCGCCAGGCGCTTTTCTCCGGGAACACCCAAATGGCGGTGCTTGGCGCCGGTGGCCAGCAGGACCGACCGCGTTTCGAACTTGCGGCGGCTGGTCTGGACGATGATGGGATCCCCCGGCTGGATATCCAGCACGGCTTCCCCGGGGTAAATCTGAACGTACTGCAAGGCGTGGCTGACCATGATGTCCACCAGCGTTTTGCCGCCGACCTGCGCGAAGCCGGGATAGTTTTCGACAATCGGCGTGGTGGCCACCTGACCGCCGAGAGCATCGCGTTCAAGGATCGCGGTCCGCAGTCCACTGCGTTCGGTGTAGATACCGGCAGCCAGACCGGCCGGACCGCCCCCGACGATCACCACGTCGTTTTTGACCAGTTCGGCGTCGCTTTCCGGAATAAAAATGGTTTGGGGCTCCATTTTTTGAAGTGAGAGAGCAAACACCTCCTCGCTTTGAGCCCCCTGCCCGATGAGGATGTCGTTGGCAAAGGTCTGGGGCACGCTATGGGCGGCGTACTGATCGGCCAGGTCCGGTGCGCACTGGATGTCGACGATCTCGACCGAAACCATATCCGGTCTCTCGATGGCGGCGCGAACGGCATTGACGGCCTGCTGCGGACAGTAGGGGCAGGTGGCGCTGACGAAGACCTTCACCCGTCGGGGCGTATCGATCTTCTTCAGCACCTTTAAGGTCTGGTCATTCAAATTGCTTTTCCCCAACCCGACGAAAATGAGGGTTTCGAGAAAGGTACGACCTTCTTCTCCCAACGGGGCGCCTATCCAGCGGATGTTTACGCGTTCCGGAGCGATCAGAAGGGTCGGCGACCGGTCGACATCCCACTTACGCGCCAACTCGTGATCCAATTGATGTTCGCGAAAGGTGATCTTGGATGTCAGTTCTCTGAACGTGCGAACGATCTGGCGGTTGGTCTGAGCAAATATATCGTCTCGACCCCGTTCGACAAACATGTAGATCGGAATCTCGTGCGGTAGTTTTTCAAAGGTCTGTTTCAGCTGGCGCATGAATTGGTCTTGGTTGACTGCCGCGGCCTGGCTGTCCATCGTGGCTGTGTGTTCCAAATCGAATCCTCCTCATACTGGTGATCGTGTAGCCTGTTTTATGCCTGAAATCACAATAATTTTATTAATTTAACGGGCGTAATTTAAGTATCGCACTGCCCGGTGTCAACCAACTGGCGGGTCGACCGGAATCAGGCCCGTCGGATAGAACACATCCGGTGGTCCGGCCGATGTCTAATACCGGTGGATCGACTTGAAATTTTAAGCCTGGGGAAAAGGCCGCGGATCGTTTCGCCATCAATGCCGGTGTCTTGAACCGCGGGTTTATTGGAGGCTGATCCGCTCAGATCAATGACCGAAGCGTTAGATCATATGTCGATGCGGTAAAAAACCAATACCGCTTTCACTCGCTGGCGGCTTTTAGCAGCGCCGCGGCCATCGTGAGGTCTTCGGCGGTGGTCACCTTGATGTTCGATTTACTGCCGCTGATGATGGTGACCGGGAACCCGAGGCGTTCGACCAGGCTGGCGTCGTCGGTCCCGACATAGTCATCGCGCAGGGCCCGGTCATGGGCCTCGATGATGATCGCGTATCGAAATACCTGCGGGGTTTGAATAAGCCAAAGACCCTTCCTTTCCACGGTTCCCGCAATTGTGCCGTCACCGCTCACCCGCTTGATGGTGTCATAGGCCGGTATACCGGGTACACAGGCACCGCTGGTTTCGGCTGCCCGGATGCAGGCCGTGATCAGAAGTGGGTCGACCAGGGGGCGCACCCCGTCGTGAATGGCCACCAGTCCGTTTTTATGGTCGAGGGATTTAAGCCCGTTATAGACCGACTGCTGGCGGTGCCGACCGCCGACAACGAATTTTACCGGTTTTTTTATGGGTCCGCCTGAAAGCAGTCGACGGCAGCAGAAGTCGAGGTCGTCGTCCGGTACGACCAGACAGATCTGGTCGATCAGAGGGCAGACATCGAATTTGAGCAGTGTATGCACCAACACCGGTCGACCGGCCACCTTTAGGTACTGCTTGCGGGTGTCGTTTTGCATCCTTACGCCGTGACCGGCTGCAACGATAACAGCAGAAACCATAATGTTTTACTTTAAATATTTAAGTTCCTTCGGCAGCGGCACGCCCTTGCCCATCGTATCTTCCCCGTAGTTGACGCCGGATAGAATCTCGATATCCTGCAGGGCACGCTCATCGCCCTCGAAAATGACGCTCTCGAGGTTCTCCTTTTGTATTTTTCCACCGGCCCACTGTATGTCGAGAACACTGCTGGCATCGAACCGGTCCTCCCCGACAACCATTTCGACCTGCCCGCCGTAATGCTGCACGATTTTGGCCACCAGGAGACTCGGCCGACTATGGAAACCGAGTTTTACCGGTACGCCCACAACAATCGACCCTCTTTCGATGTTCTCGTTGAGGATGTCACTGGCCAATTTGGTGCCGATGTTGAGAAAGTGACAGGTATAGTAGAGACCGAAGTTGATGGTGCGGTCCAGCAGCGCTTCGGCATCGACCAGCAGGGCCAGGCGCTCCTGCACCTGTTTGTAGATATTTTTGTAACCGGCATCGTAGAGATGCCGCTCGTAAAAATGAAGCAACCGCCCCATGACCTGAAGCAGGTGAAAGACGGCAGAAAAGTTGCCGCGCAGTTGTTTGAGATTTCTCTTGCCGAATCGGTAGCCCCCGTGGATCACATAGGTGTCGAAGGAAGACTGAAGGTTGTGAACCAGCATCTCGAAGCGTCTGACCTCGACCTCATTGATCTTGTCAGGGACGATGGCCCGAATTTCTTCGATGCCGTAGGGTTCGTAAAACCGAAACTGGTCTAAGGTCTTGGCAATACGGATAAATTCACTGGCAATATTGACGATGTGCTGTTTCTGCTGGTCTCTGTTTTCGTCATCGATGTTGTACGGCAGCATGTCGGCCGTCACGACCTCGGGAAAAACCGAAAGGTCGACGGTCTCGGCGGGTTCGGGAATGTTCAGGCGGCGGGCTTCTTGGATGATGACCGGTGCCAGATTTTTCAATGTGTTGGTCAAAAACGCGAAGGTTGCTTCCCCTTCCCGCTTGAAATTCTCCATATCGACCAGATCGTAAAAAATAAGGCGATTCAGGATGTGCTTTTGGGAATAGCAGGCAAGGCTCAGATGCCTGACGGCCGCACTCAGTTCTCGAAAAAAATACCAGTCGGTATTGTTCTTGGCCCCGTGAAAATCGAGGAAATCTTCCAGCAGTTGAGAGTTGGAAATAAGCACGGCATAGAGCTTTTTACTGACCACGCCGGGGGTGGAGCGTTCGTCGGTCAGGAATTTGCAGTACTTCAAATACTCCTGGGTAAATATTTTTACCCTCTCGGCGAATGTTATATCACATGTATAAGCAGCATCCATTTCCATGCATCCTGGCTTAAGGCGCACTCAAAAATAACGACAGGTTAAACGCCGATGCATCCCGTCCGCTCAAATTTTTACGAAATTTCACCGCAGGCCGAACTATATGACACAAGCAGGGGCGGCCGGAGCCGTTCGTAAGCCGAATTCTGTTCCCCCGGTCGGTTGCCCGGCAGAGGGCGACGATCATTCATCTGTGGGTGCCGATTGCCCGACACCTCTTGCGACCTACCCGGGAGCTTGAGCGGGCCGCCCTCGAACGCTCCCCTATTTGGTCTTGCACCGGGTGGGGTTTACCGAGCTTCCCCGGTCACCCGAGGAACTGGTGCGCTCTTACCGCACCGTTTCACCCTTACCCCGCACCAAGGGTTCACTCAGCGCGGGGCGGTTTACTTTCTGTTGCACTTTCCTTCGCGTTGCCGCGACTCCAGGTTATGGAGCACCCTGCCCTGTGGTGTTCGGACTTTCCTCCGGACGAATTGGCCATCCGGCGATCGTCTGAACGACTCCGACCGCCCTGTTTCTTAACGATCTCCTGCAGATATTAACTGATTTCCAACCAAATGCAAGCATTGGAACGAAAATAGGCGACCTTATTTGCGTATCGAAGTCTAAGCCGGCCGTGGTAACACCTTCTACGGGTCCGTTATGGATGAATGCGGGTTATTCGGTCGCGGGATATATCAACCGTTCGCAGTGGGGGCAGACCAGTAACTTGTCGAAATGCAGCAGGTCGTGGAACATCTGGGGAGGCAAATTGAGGTGGCAACCCTGACAGACGGCGTTTTTGACAACCGCAATCGCCACGCCGCCGCTGTTTTGCTTGACGGTTTCGTAGATTTTCAACAAATCCGGTTCGATAACGGCAGTGATCTTGGCACGGGCGTCGTTCAGACGGTCGAGCCGCTTTTGAGCAGACAAAGCGCTCTGGCGGATTTGTTCTTTTTCTTCTTCGATTTCCCGGAAGAGGAGCTTGACCTCATCTTTTTTGGTCGCAACCGTCATCGCCACCTGATCCATTTCATCCAGATACGCTATCATCCGGTCCTCGACAGCCGACAATGATCTCTTCAAATCGTCGATCTCTTTCAGCGACGACTGATATTCTTTGTTGGTCTTGACCGACCGCAGCTTTTCTTCGCTTTTAACGATCCGGGTTTGAATCACCTTGGCATCGGCTTCCTGGACACGATAGGCTTGTTGGATATCGGACAAACGGTCGGCTTCTACGCTCACCGCCCCTTCGGATGCCTTGAGCCGGGCATCCAGGTCGGCCGAGAGCCGAGGGAAACCGCCAAGCCGTGCCTGAACAGACGCCTTTTCGATTTCAACTTCCTGAAGTTTCACCAAGTTGTCGAATTTTTTCTTGAGTTCCTCGTCCATGCGCACGTCCGAAAGCGGCTAAATCTTTGGGGTTAAAGATTAAAAAACGGCTCTTTTTCCAACTCGCAGGCGCTGATGGTGGCATCGAACCCGGCAGCGACGGCGGATTCTTGCAGGCGCTCGGTCAAGGCGGCGATAATAATGTGCTCTGACGCAAAGTGCCCGATATCAATTAAACCGCGCCGGGCGGCCTCGGTATCGCGGGCATCATGATATCGCAGGTCGCCGCTGATGAAAACGTCGGCCGTGGATTTCAGAAAAACGCGCACGAGGCTCGCCCCGCTGCCGGTGCAAACCGCCACCCGTTTTACCGACAGGCCCGGATCGCCGACGACCCTTAGGGTTTCCACACCGAAAGACCGCTTCACCTTATGGGCCAAAGATCCGAGATCTGAGGGTTCGGCCAGATCGCCGACTCGACCGATCCCGAATTTCGTTTCGGGCTGGGTAAGCGGATAGACGTCATAGGCCATGGTCTCATAGGGGTGATGCAATCGGAGGTGAGCGATGACCCGCAAAAGATCGTGCTGCTTGACCACGGTTTCGATTTTGACCTCGGCCACATCGTTAATACGGCCGCGATCGCCTGAAAACGGCTCGGTGTCATGGCCTGGTTTGAAGGTGCCTCTGCCCGGGCTTCTAAAAGAACAGCAGCTGTAAGCACCAATTTCACCGGCGGGGCTTTCGAACAGCGCCGCAAGCAGCCGCTGCTCGTGTTCCGCCGGGACGAATACCACCAGTTTGAACAAACCGTCCGACCTCGCCGCCACGAGCGGTGCGAGGTTGGTCAAACCGATCCGGCCGGCGAAGATGTCGTTCAGTCCTCCGGTTACACTGTCAAAATTGGTGTGGGCGGCATACACCGCCATTCGATTCTGAGCGGCATGAAGTATGCTTCGTCCGGTTGGTTCGGCAAAATCAACGGTCTTGAGCGGCCTGAAAATCAATGGGTGATGGGTGATCAGCAGGTCGACACCGTTCCGGCAGGCAGCCTCCACGACTGGCGGCAGAGGATCGAGTGCCACCCAGACCGTCTTGACGCTCCAGTCTCTGTGTCCCACCTGAAGACCGGCATTGTCCCACTCCTCGGCCAGTGAGACCGGGGCGAAGCTTTCCATTATGTCGATAAAGTCGCCGACCGTGGCGGCCATGACCGGATCTCCCTCAATACCATCGACATCAAGTGAGGCGACTGCGTCGAATCGTTTTCCGGCACACCCGCACGAAACCAATCAAAAAGGCGTGGCCGACAAACAGCCCCGCCTCCTGCAACTTTACCCGGCTCGTCCCTCCGGTGCATCTCGGTCCTAATCGATAAATTGTTTTCGGGCAACCGGCTGAAAGACACTTTTTTTGGCATGGGCCCACCTGGGATCGAACCAGGGACCGACCGGTTATGAGCCGGTGGCTCTGCCAGCTGAGCTATGGGCCCTCAAATACATTGATGGAGGCAGCTTGTCCATCAGCGCTGGCAAGAATACAACAACAATGCCATAGCCGCAGTGGTTTTGACATCGGAATCACCGCCGAAATCGAGTAAAACCAAGACGGCCGCCCCCAGGCTCAAAGATGACGGTTGCGAACGCACACTCCTAACCTTGCACGACCTTTTTGTCAAGCAGAACCCAAAATCGCAAATGGTGCGGCCGTTTTCCTTACTGCCGTGACCGATCAAAGGGCTTACGTTTCGATGAAATGCTTGAGTTTCCGACTGCGGGTCGGGTGCCGCAGCTTCCGTAGGGCCTTGGCTTCGATCTGGCGGATGCGCTCACGGGTGACGGCGAAATCCTGTCCGACTTCCTCCAACGTATGATCCGCTTTTTCACCGATGCCGAAACGCATGCGCAACACCTTTTCTTCCCGCGGTGTCAGGGTGGCGAGCACTTTGCGGGTCTGTTCGGCGAGATTGAGATTGATGGCGGCATCGGAGGGCAACATGAACTTTTTGTCTTCGATGAAATCTCCTAAATGGCTGTCCTCCTCCTCTCCGATAGGCGTTTCGAGTGAAATCGGCTCACGGGCGATTTTAAGGACTTTACGCACCTTCTCGAGCGGAATCTCCATTTTATCGGCAATCTCCTCCGGGCTCGGCTCGCGTCCCTGTTCCTGAACCAGGTAACGGGAGGTGCGGATCAGCTTGTTGATCGTCTCGATCATGTGAACCGGGATACGAATGGTGCGCGCTTGATCGGCGATCGCCCGGGTGATGGCCTGACGAATCCACCAGGTGGCATACGTGCTGAACTTGTATCCCCGACGGTATTCGAATTTGTCGACCGCCTTCATCAGTCCGATGTTGCCTTCCTGGATCAGGTCGAGGAACTGCAACCCGCGGTTGGTGTACTTCTTGGCGATGCTGACCACCAGTCGCAGATTGGCCCGGGTCAGCTCGCTTTTCGCCAGTTTGGCCTTCAGTCGCCCTTCTTCGACATTGGACATCACCCGTTTCAGGGTTCTGTTCTTGGTTTTCAGCGCCTTCTTTCGCTCCTGAATGGCCGACTCGATGTTGACGATTTCAGTATACAGGTCGGTCAGTTCCTCTTTTTTGATGCTGCAGGATTGCCCGGCCCATTTTGCGAAGTGGGTTTTGGATTTCAGGTTATTGCGGACCTCTCCCAACGGGGCGTTCACGGCGCCGGCACGTCGGATCAGATTCTGGCTCATGCGGTTGAACCAGTCGATCTGATCTATGATCACCTGCTCGATTTCATCGATGATGCCGCCTTCGAGGCGCCATTCTTTCAACAGTTCGAAGATCCTGGCATTGCGTCTTTTAATGGCCCGTCGCACGCGCCGGCTTTCATCCGGCTTCAACTGCTCTGAAAAGAGTCTTTCGCGGAAGGCGTTGTTTTCGATGTGAATTTCCCTGATCGACCGAATCGTGTTCAAAAACTTCTCAGTTTGTACGACCTCGTCAACGTAGGTATCACCTTCGTCGATATCCCTGAGGACATACTTGGGTCGCAGATCCGCCTTTTCGATCCGGTCGCCGAGTTCGAGGATCGATTCAACGCCGGTGGTGGTATCGAGCAAGGCTCGTAGCACTTCCTGTTCTCCGGCCTCGATTTTCTTTGCTATCTCTACTTCCCCTTCCCGGCTCAAGAGCGTCACCATGCCCATTTCACGCAGATACATTTTTACCGGATCGGTAACCGCACCGAAATCGGTCACGGCACGCTGTCGTTCCTTGAGTTTTGCCTGCTTGAGTTTCTTGGCCTGCTCGGATTTTCGAGCACTTTTTTCGTCCAGGATATCGATCTCGTGGTCATCGAAAAGAATCAGCGTCTCTTCGATCTGCTCGGCGGAAAGCATGTCTTCGGGAAGAACTTCGTTGATCTCGTCGTAGGTGAGATACCCCTGCTTGGTGCCCCTTGAAATCAGGTCCTTCAACGCTTTTTTGCTAATCTGTACACCTTCGCTGATTCTGTCGGCGGTCTTGTCGTTCAAAATCTTGTTGCTGGTCGTCTTGGCCTGTTGTTTTCCGGACGATTTCTCATCGTTTTTTTTCTGATCGCGTTTTTTTGCATTTACCCGTAATTGAGCGGATTTACTAGTCATTAACGTTTGCCTCCCGCGGATGTCACCGGTTTAATACAAGAGCAGCGTTATCTGTCGAGCAAGGCCATTTTCCGCTTTTCACGCTTGACCGCCAGTGTCTGCTTTTCGCTCAGCAATTGCTCAAGCAACTTGTCGTCCTTATTGCGAACGGCCTCTTTGATCCGGTGTTCGATATCCTGTTGACTCCGTCGCTTGCGCGCCGTTTCGACAAAATGTAAAATCTGTTTTTCACACCCCTCGATCGCCCAACCCTCTGCGTTCATGGCCACGTCGGCAACAATCCGTCGATCCTCATCGGACGTCAGACCCGCCATGATGTCGGCCAGCCACTGGTCTTCCGCCGGTCCGGCCGGCGCGCCGTCTGCCGAAACGGTCTTGCCCGCACGGTTGTGAGCGTCGAGAATTACATGGCCGATCCGAGCTAAAGACTGAGTTTCAAACAATGCCAGAGCGTTGCGGCTATCGATGATGTGACAGGATTGCGGCACCTGCAGCATCATGGCAATGATCTGCTTTTCGACCCGGTCGCCATATCGCACCGCGTGCTCGACGGCGGCGGAATCTTTTCCGACATCCTGCGGAATGCCTGATTTCGGGCCCGGTCGTCGGTGCTGATCCACTAACGTTTGCCTGGCAGCCTCCTGACGCAGTTTCTCCAGCAAGGCACGTTCGTCTATTTCCAGTCGTTCGGCCACCATTCTGACATACAAGGACCTGGCAACCGCGTCGGAAACAGTTGTCAACGACTGCTGGAGTTCGCTCACGACCCTTACCTTGCCCTCAACTGAGAGACCGTTTCGCTTAACGGCGGTCTCGAGTAAAAACGGGATGATCTCCAAGGCTCCGGAAGCCGCAGCATGAAACGCTTCCGCGCCGTGTTCGAAAATAAAGTTGTCCGGGTCGTAACCGGAATCCAAAACTAAAATCTGTGCATTGACGTATTCTTTGTCAAACACCTCGACGCTGCGTCGGGCGGCCTTGATGCCGGCTTCATCGGAGTCATAGACCAGAACGGCCTTTCCTTTCTCGCCAATAAACCCGCGCAGCATCCGGACATGCTCGGAGGTCAAGGATGTGCCCAGCGTCGCTACCGTGTTGACAAGCCCGTGTTGATGCAGCGCAATCGCATCGAAGTATCCCTCGACGATGTAAACCGACTCGGTTTCCCGACAACGGGCCTTGGCCAGGTGGAGGCCGTAGAGTGAACGGCTTTTGTTGTAAACCGGTGTTTCCGGAGAATTGAGATATTTGGGCAGTGCATCGTCCATGACTCGACCGCCGAACCCGATGACTTGCCGATTCAAATCGAAGATCGGAAACACGATTCGATCGCGGAATCGATCATAGAAGCCGACGCTGTTCTTCCTTGGGACGACCAAGCCACTTTTCTCGATCACCGATGACGGCAGGTGTTGCCCAAGCAGGTGCTTTAAGAGACTGTCCCAACCCTGGGGTGCATAGCCGATGTGGAAACCGTCGATCGTCGTTTGTGTCAGTGACCGTTTCGCGAGGTACTCTCTCGCCTTGTCGCCCATCGGACTGACACGCAGGTTCTGTTGAAAAAAGTCCATTGCCAGGCGATTGGCAGCCAGCACCTGCTCTTTTTCGTCCAGGCGGCGCTTCTGTCCGGGGCTCATACGGCGGTCCGGCAGGACGATTCCGTAACGGCGAGCCAAATGTTTGACGGCTTCAGGAAACGTTAACCCTTCCTGCTTCATGACAAACGAGAAAACGTTCCCCCCTTCACCACACCCAAAGCAATAAAAAATCTGTTTGTCGGGACTGACGGTAAACGAGGGGGTCTTTTCGGAGTGAAAGGGGCAGAGGCCAAGGTAGTTTTTTCCGCCCTTTTTCAAAAGCACCTCACCGGAGATAACGTCCACGATGTCGGCGGCATTTCGAATTTCGGCGATTTTTTCTTCCGGGATGAAACTGGTCAAGAAGAGCACCCTCCACTTTTCTGGAACATGGGAAATCGTCCTGCAATGGAGGTGATTAAACGGAATGAAGCTCAGCGAAAATCATTAAAGTTGCCGGAACTCCAATACGGTTGAACCGTCGGTGCCCGGCTCCGTCAGCGTCGCGGTGATGTTTGGACACCCCGCACTCCAACCATAAAATCAAATGAATTAGCAGAATAAAATATTTTATGATACGGACAATGTCAAGTATTTTTTGCAGAAGCCGATCGTTCCTCCTGACGTTGGGCGAGATAGGCGTTGGCGCTGTCGATGGCCTGTTTCAGATCCAGTGTACCGGCATAGAGGGCCCGACCGACAATCACGCCGCACACACCCATCGCCCCCAGCGGCAGAAGTTGGCGAATATCCGCCAGCGAAGAAATCCCGCCGGAAGCCACCACCGGAATCGAAACCGACTGCGCCAGTCGACGCGTTTCTGCGAGGTTCACTCCGGTTTGCATTCCGTCCCGATGAATGTCGGTGAAGTTGATGGCAGCCACCGGACAATCTTCGAATCGACGCGCCAGATCGATCGCTCGGATCCGCGTGGTCTCGGTCCATCCCTCGACGGCCACCATCCCATTGCGGGCATCGATGCCCAAAACAATGCGATCGGGAAACCGGTTGCAGATAGCCCTGACCCGATCCGGATCCCTGACCGCCGCCGTTCCAATAACCACCCTTGCAACGCCGGCATCCAGATAATTCTGGATCGTCTGTTCATCTCGGATTCCGCCACCGACCTGCACCGCAAC
>JBAVJU010000224.1:0-2180 GCA_049687935.1 Desulfobacterales bacterium
GTTGCAAGGTTGCCGGTGTAATACCACCATTCGGTCCGATACCCCGGATGCGCACCGTGATCGGCCGGAAACGCGAGCCGGCACGGCCCGGTCACCGCCAGGTAACCGTTCGCGTCATCGGCCGCCACATAATAGGCAAAGATCGAATTAATCGCCGCCGCAAAGCCGAAAATAAAAAGAGAGAGTTTCGTATTACCCTTGAAAAATAGTCCGTTCACACCCCGTACCCCGAATTGCCGCATTGTTCTCTTAAAACCCCTAAAAATGACACTCTTTGTTAAACAAAAATAATATTTTCCGAGAAGATCGCCTGGCCCTCCGGCGATCTTCTCGGAAAATATCAGGGCTCCCTGAGCAGCGTGGCCGGCGGCTTGTTGAAGATCAACCGGATGGCCGGCAGAGCGGCAAGGATTGCAGTGGCAATGATCAGCGGCAGCGACATCCCCAGCGCCCGCCAGTTGACCCGGTAGAGAAAAGACCAGCCGAAGGACTGGACGTTGATGACGTATATCAGCACATAGGAGAGAATGAAGCCGCAGACCAGTCCCGAGATCTCGCCGGCGATGATGAGAAGGGTGGCCTCCCAAAAGATCATGGCCCGAATCTGACTGCGATCGGCGCCGACAGCCAAAAGAGTGTTCAACTGACGCGATCGCTCCAGCACCTGGACCGCCAGGGTCGTGGTGATGCCGAGTGCGGCAATAATCAGCGCGATCACCAGCAGCACCGTGGTGATGGCGAAGGTTTCATCGAAGATACGCAGCACCGTCCCGCGCAAATCGTTGCCGCTGACCATGTCGATGTGATCGCCGCAGCGTCGCACGACGTCTTCCCGCAGCCGCGAGAGCGCGGCGACCGGATCCGGTTGTGGCTGTTGGAAAAATAGCCGGGCCCCACTCCAGCCCGGATCGAAAAACCGCTGCCGGAAAGCCGGCAGATGATAAAACACCACGCCGCCGTTGGTGCGGTAGTCCCTGACAATCCCTAAAATGGGCAACGCGATGGTCACACTTTCGATTTGAGCCCGGTAGAGATCGCCCACCGTCAAACCGGAGCGGTTTGAAAACACTTCCGACACGATCACCCCTTCTCCGGCGATCAATTGCGGCTGAACCCGCGCCGGGTCTCCAGCGACCCATACAAAGCCGCCGTGACGCAGAAACGTGGCGATATCCATTGCATCCAGTTCATAAACGAACCGTGAAGCGTGTGTCAGGACGAAGCGCCGGTTCGGCACCAGATCGACGGGAGCGTCCAGTTGTTTGAGTCCCGAAACGACTTTGGCCGGCAGTGGATCGCGGAAACGGTTGATGGAACCCAGCCGGGTGGTGACGAACAGGTCACCGCTCACGGTTTGGTGCACCCAGAGGTCGACCGTACCGCGAAAGCTGTTGACCATGATGACCAGTGCGGCAAACAGGGCGACGGCCGTGATGAGAGCCCCGACGGAAATGGCGGTGCGGGTGCCGCTGTCCCTCAGGTAGCGCCCGGCCAGCCAGGCGGGAATCCCCCCGAGGCGCCTCAGAAAGGGTGCCAGAACACCGCCTGTTTTCTGCAGGCCGTACGGGGCCAGCAACGCAAAGCCGGCAAAAAGGCACAAGATGGCGCCGTAACCGCCATACGGAATGCCGGCTGCGCCCGGCAGGCGCGTCAGCGGCCAGGCCGCGAGCATCAACAGGATGCTGACGCCGGCCAGGCGGTGTGCCGTCAAGCGGTGGGTGACCTGCCGCCGGGCGTCGGTGAGCACCTCTTTGGGTGCCACCCGCATGGCTTCGTGGGCCGGCTGATAGGCCGCCAGCAGCGAGATAAAAATCGTCACACCGAAAGAAAGCAGTATTTCCCACGCGTCGAGCCGCAGCGCATCGACGTGGACCCGCACAAAAAGGGTGGAAACCGTACGGCTGACCCCCTGCAGGAGGTATCGGACCAGCACGCTGCTCACCGGAAAGGCGAAGAGCCAACCGAGCAACCCGAGGAATGCCCCTTCGGTGAGAAATAGAAAAAAGAGCTGCCGCTGCGCGGCACCGGCCGAACGCAGCACGGCCAACTCGTGTCGTCGCGTGGCCGCATTCAGTGCCACCAGACTGTAAACGAGGAACATGCCCACAAAAAGAGATGCAAAACTCAGGATAGACAGGTTGAGCTGATAGGCGCCGATCATGGCCTGACCCGTCTCCTTG
>JBAVJU010000225.1:0-5827 GCA_049687935.1 Desulfobacterales bacterium
GTCCTTTACGGCGGCCTCCAACAACTTCGAGCTGGCCATCGCCGTGGCCGTGGCCGTGTTCGGGATCAACTCCGGAGAAGCCTTTGCGGCGGTGATCGGCCCCCTTGTAGAGGTGCCGGTGCTCATCGCCCTGGTAAATGTGGCGCTATGGTTCAAACGCAGGTATTTCCCCTATGCGGTGCAAACCCCCACCGGCGTCTGCCACGTAACGTGCGAGCAGTGAGCGATGTCAATTTCAAAACCCCCATTCAACCGCATCCTGGTTGCCACCGATTTGTCGGAAAACGCCGACCAGGCCTTCAATTATGCAACCAGCCTGGCCGATGCCTGCGCTGCGCGTATCACGGTGCTGCACGTGGTCGAAAAGCTGCCCCCCAACGCTGAACTGCTTCTGGCAGCATACCTGGAATACGGAGGAGTGGATGAACTCCGGCAGAAAAGTTCAGAAGAGCTTGTCGTGGAGATCAAAGCCCGTCTCGAACGCTTTTGTGCCGAGACCGCCGAGCATATGGCGGAGTGTCGCTTTATTTTCCAAAACGTGATGGTGGAGCCGGGCAAGGCCGCTGAGCGTATTCTGCACCATACGGCAACAGGCGCGTTCGATGTTTTGGTTATGGGCCGCTGCGGTCACGGACGAATCCAAGAGGTCCTATTGGGGAGTACGTCTCACAGGGTACTGCGTGAATGCCGGATACCGGTCCTGTTGATACCCGTCTGAGTCTTGTAAAAATCCATACAGGCCGGGAGGTCGAACGACACTTGGGCTTTTTAGACAAAAAAAGCATTGTTGCCGCCTTCGAGAAGCTCGGCGTGCCCGAGGGGGGCGGATATCGATCAAATGCTTACTTCCATCCAGTCTGGCATCCCATCGAGATCCTGCGGGATGCATACCATAAAGAATGATCAATCGCCGGTGAGGAAATGGATAAATTTACAGTTTTTCCGAATGCGGTCATCAAGACAGCGGGTCCTGTGTCAGACAAATTTCTGAGCTTGGGTATCAATGGGTTCATCGATGCCTGCCGCTATGTTCATGAACTGCCCTATGGATACAATTCAAATCGAGACGACCTGATGATCCTGTTCAAGGAAAAATTGGGCTCGTGCACGACCAAGCATGCAGTCATTGCGACCCTGGCCGAGGAATCAGGGCTGTCGATCGAAAAGGCGATCGGCATTTACGCGATGACCGAGGAGATCGTCACGGGCACGGGTAAAATTCTCGATCGATATGGACTGCCCTATGTACCCATGCTGCACTGTTTTCTGGTCTATGGTGAGCACAGAGTCGATCTGACCGAAGGCAACAACAACGGCAAGAAGCGATCGATTGAGGACTTCCTTTATACCCATAAGGTTATTCCGAATATTTCCGCCAAAGACGAATATTTATTGTATCGCAAGGCATTGAACCAGTACATATTGATTGAAAACGAACTGAAAGGGATCGATCTAAAGAGCATACTCAAAGCCCGAGAGGAGGGACTCGCCCTGTTAAAAGCCAATATACATCAGCAGTGAGCCTTCCGGAACGGGAGATCGGAATACATATGGATATTTTCATCCAGCCATCGGAGGCCGGCGTCAAGCGTCTTCTGAAAGCGTCACAACTCGATAGTTCGGATTTGACTCCTGAACACGTGAGGCATTTCTTCGGCCTGGGACCGGAAGGGGAACTGGAAGGTGTTGTCGGGCTGGAGCTGTTTGGTGCCGTAGCCCTTTTGCGGTCGCTGGCCGTGGTTTCATCTCGTCGGAGGACCGGATTGGGGTCGAAACTGGTAGCACATGTTGAAGACTATGCTCGAAATAAGGGCATAAAATCTCTTTATCTGTTGACCCACACCGCCGAATCGTTTTTCAAGCATCGCGGCTACCAGCGCACCGGGCGTGACGATGCGCCCACGGCGATCAGGGAGACAAAAGAGTTTTCCGAGATCTGCCCGGTGAGCTCGGCTTTCATGGTAAAGCATCTGTAGGGGGTTGTCAGAGGTGACTGGATGCTTGTACGGCGTCTTTTGAGTTTCCGGGTTGACGGAAAAAATTTTGTAATCGGAGGAGATCGAATATGAAAGAAAATGATTCAGAAAAAATTCGGCAAATGGTGAGAGATCGGTATGCCCAGGCAGTGGGCGGAGGACCCTGTGGGTGCCAGGCGGGGCCTGCCAATTCCTGTTGCGGTTCTTCGACAAACATTGCCGATTCCATGAGCCAGGTTATGGGATATTCCAACGAGGATCTCAGCGGTGTTGTCGAAGGGGCCAATCTCGGGCTTGGCTGCGGCAACCCGACCGCCATCGGGAACCTTCAAAAGGGTGAAATTGTCCTCGATTTAGGTAGCGGGGGCGGGTTCGACTGTTTTCTTGCCGCCAAAAAGGTGGGCGACAAGGGCCGAGTCATCGGCATTGACATGACACCGGAGATGCTGGCCAAAGCGAGGGAGAACGCTCAAAAAATGGGTGCCAAGAACGTCGAATTCCGCCTGGGGGAAATCGAGCACCTGCCGGTGGCCGACAACAGTGTGAATGTCATCTTGTCCAACTGTGTCGTCAACCTGTCGCCGGAGAAGCAAAAGGTTTTCAGGGAAGCCTACCGGGTTCTTCAGCCCGGCGGACGGCTGGCCATATCCGATGTGGTGGCGACAGCCGCTATGCCCGATCAGCTTCGCGAACAGGCGGAGATGCTCACCGGGTGCATCGCGGGTGCCGAACGGATAGACCGCCTGGAAAAGATCCTGGCCGAAATCGGATTCAATGACATCCGTATCCGGGTCAAATCCCATAGCCGGAGTCTTGTCGGCAGCTGGTTCCCTGGAAGCGGCGCGGAAAATTATGTGGCCTCAGCCGACATCGAGGCGACCAAGCCACTGTAAAAGGGATTGTCAGCCGAGCCATTATTGCGATTCGGGAAATGGTTAACAGTGCAAATCCGGTTCTTGTTGACGGCTGCAGACCGTTAGAAGCGGCCCGGTTTATTTCCGGGAGGCAATGGGAAATCGAAGAAATCAAGGCCGTAAGGCCGGTCCTCGAACGAAATGGTCTCAGTGCTTAACCGCAGGCGGCCCTTTTTCCTTTTTCTCCCGTTCTTCTGTTACACAGTATATCCCTTGTCCGGCCCTTGTCGGCTTGAAGCAAAGATTATCCGATTGGCAAGCGGATTTGGTTCTATCCCCGGATTGCCAACGGTGAATCAGATTTGGCTCCCTAATCAAGGGTCGACTGATGGCGATATAGTCGGTCTGAGACTTTTCAACCAGTTGCTCGGCCACCTCCAACGATCGAATGCCGCCCACCAGTATCAGGGGGGTCTTGATGTTGGTTTTGTAATCCTGGGCGGCTTCCCGATAGAAGACTTGCTTGTCGGCTGTGTCGAATTTCCCGGTCCGCACTGGGATGAACTTGCCGGAAAAAGAGGTACCGCCGCTCAGTTCGATGGCATCAATCCCCGCGCTTTCGAGCATTTTGCAAACGTCCAGCATGTCACGCCGACTGAAACCACCTTCGACAAAATCCTCCGAATTCATTTTGATGAGAACCGGAAAGCTCTTGCCAGTCGCCTGACGGATGCCCCCCAGAACCTCCAGAACGATGCGTGCGCGGTTTTCAATACTGCCGCCGTAAGCATCCCTGCGTTTATTGAAATAAGGCGACAGAAACTGGCTGAGCAGATACCCATGGGCGGCATGGATCTGAACACCGTCAAAGCCGGCCTTTTGGGCGCGCAGGGCGCCGGCTGCAAAGGCTGCGATAACGTCAGCAATCTCTGAGGTGGTCATTTCCCGGCAAACCGGGACCTTTTCCCCTTCAGGGCTCGAGGGGCCTATGGCCGGCAGGCCGGATAAGCCGGTGGCGGCCTGACAGCCGGCGTGGGCCAGTTGAACGATGATTTTGCCGTTTCGGGCATGGACAGCCGACGCCAATTGAGTCAACCCCGGGAGCAGTCTGTCTTCGTAAATCCCCATCTGTTTTGCTCCGGCCTGGCCTTCCCGGCTCACATAAGCATGCCCGCTGATGATCAAGCCGACTCCTCCGTCGGCCAGTTGGCTCATCAAATCAATCAACTGGGCGGTGCAGCGCCCATCGTCGGTGGCCATCCCCTCCCAAGTGGCCGAGCGCACGAAACGGTTCTTCAGCGTCATCGAATTTATGGTTGTTTGTTCAAAAAGTGCGGACATGGTCGCTCCTTTCTTAAAAGATATCGGTCAAATCGGTGAAATTTTCAATCGTCTTCCAAGACTCTATTTGGGACCGGTATTGATTATCAAAGATTTGAAGCCCGAAAGCATATATTTCACGGAGCAAGGCGGTACTCGAGGAGCAGTGGCCATCGTAGATATCAACGATTCGTCGCAAATTCCATCATTTTCGGAACCGTTTTTTTTGAACTTCAACGCGGATTGTGAGTTCAGAATTGCAATGTCTCCAGCGTACGATAAAAATTGAGCAATGACATTAGCTTGAAAAGGCCGAGACACTGTGTATTTCTGGTGTTTATGGAGTAAACGAGTTGAAAAATCACAGTCAATTCGTATTTAGGAAACGCTCGTTAGTTACAATCTGATATCTGGGGCAAGGGCTCAATCGAGCTATTTAAAAAACTATTATGTTTTAAAATTTTTGTAATACGCAAATCGTATTTGTATACATCACAATAAATTGCGATAGTCAGGCAGTGGCAAGAAGGTTTTCGCTTTTATCTGTTTAAGAATATACTGATACCATCCCCACCTAAATCCATTCTATGCGTATCAAGGTTATTGCCGGGTCACAGATTTAATACCCACCCACAAAGCGCAAAATCACTTGTAATCTTTAGTAATTCTATTCTTAAAATCTAATAAATAGTTCTCCCAATATTTTTTCTAATCATCTAATTTTTATTGACTTTTTTGCATTCAAGACTATAAACAGACAAATATTAACTAAAAATGACAGCTACTACCCTTTATTCGTTTAGCATATTAAAATTACATGCTATTTCCAATTTCTGGAGTTGAGGTCAGCCCAATTATCCCTTTCCTGGTTGCCCTCTTCGTATCTTTTTTCACCTCAATGGGCGGCGTTTCGGGTGCATTCCTTCTCCTGCCCTTTCAAATGAGTTTTCTCGGCTACTCCAGCCCGTCGGTAAGTGCGACAAACCAACTTTTTAACGTCATTGCGATACCAAGCGGGGTTTACCGTTATTGCAAGGAAGGCCGAATGGTCTGGCCTCTCACTTGGGCGGTAATCCTGGGGACACTCCCAGGTGTCTTTATTGGAGCCATCTTACGAATTGGTTATCTGCCCGACCCTAAAAACTTCAAATTATTCGCTGCGCTTACCCTTCTGTACATCGGGATGCGGATGGTAAAAGATCTGATTCGCAAAACCCCTGCAGGCATGGACAAGGCCTCAAGTGAAAAGCGTTTCCAGGAACTTGTGCGTGAACATAGACGCAAAGCGGAAAATTCCAGGGGAAAAGGCAAGGAGGCCATTCCAGCCGTCACCATCATTAAGTTCAGCCTGAAACGGATCAAATACGATTTCTACGGCGAACAATTTGACGTGCCTGTCATCGGTGTTTTTTCCCTCAGTTTCATTGTCGGAATCGTGGGGGGAATCTACGGAATTGGAGGGGGCGCAATCATAGCGCCATTTTTTGTGTCCATTTTCGGTCTTCCGGTATACACGGTGGCAGGTGCCGCACTGATGGGTACGTTTGTAACCTCGATTGCCGGTGTCATTTTTTATCAGGGTATTGCACCGTTTTTCCCCAATATGTCGGTTGCGCCGGATTGGTTACTTGGCTCATTATTCGGTCTGGGCGGAATCGCTGGAATGTACCTGGGGGC
>JBAVJU010000226.1:0-1898 GCA_049687935.1 Desulfobacterales bacterium
AAAAAAAGGGGGCAGGGCACCCCTTTTTAAAATCGGCCGCGGAAAAGGGCCGTTTATGGACGGACACAAGCTAAATCGCCTTGCGGACAGCGGCTGCCGGCCGGCTGTCTTCCACCCGTTTTCCGGTCACCGGCTGGAGTGTCTGGTTGCAAGTCCTGTTCGGCTCCAACCCCCTGAAGGCTTGCAGGCGCCCCTGCATGGTGCTGATGCCCGTCATCTGAAAACGGGATATCGCTCCGGTGATGGCGGCCGGGCTCTCGAGCAGGGTAAAAATTTTTTCGCGCATGCGCTCGGCCCCGCATTGATGCCATGGAATGTAGTCGATAAGGTGGTTGCGGTGAAATATCTTGGCCCGGATCAACTGCTCCTTGCGCGGGGTGTCGCGTGGAACGATCAACGGCAGAGTTCTCAGGGAAAGAAGCTCACAGATCGTGTTGTAGCCACCCATGCTGACAACCAGGTCCGCCGCCGCCAGCAGCTTTTCCATGTTCCGGTAAAAGTGGTAGGTCCGCACGCCGAGTTTGCGGGCGCGCTTGAAAACCTTTTTACGGTCCTGCTTCGGCATAAACGGTCCTGTGATCAGGACGGTTTTAATGGGTAACGGCCGGGATTCTCCTTCCAGCATGGACAGATAGGCGTCCATGACGCAGTACCCGTCTCCGCCGCCGCCGGTTGTCACCAGGATCAGTTTTTCGCCGTTTTGCAGACCCTGCTCCTTGCGGGCTTTCTGGATCTGACTTTCCGCCGGCATCTTGCGGGGAATATAACCGGTAAAAACCATTTTGCGGCTGACGCACGCCGGTATGGCATACTCTTCGATCGGATCGTAGAATTCCCGGTTCCCATAGACCCAAATCTCACTGTAAAGCGTGTCGAGAATGTCGTAGATGCCCTTTTTATTCCAGTCCTGCCGGACGCTATGGCGGTCGTCCATGATGTCACGCAAGCCGAGAATCGTCTGGGTGTTGGGCTGGCATCGTCGAAGCCACTGCAACGTCGGCAGCACCTCTTTCTTCAATCCCAGCGGTTCCTTATCGACAATGAAGAGATGCGGCTGAAAGGTCTTCGCGGTTGCGGTAATGATGTTTTTGCGGATGTCCAGGGCGTGATGAGCGTTGATTTTGATGGAAAGCGGCAGGTATTCCTCATTGGTCTTTTTGATCATTCCCGGGATGCTCACGAAATCGATCTGCTCCGGAAATGAAAACCGGCCCGCAATCGGTGAACCGGTCAGGATGAGGATGTTGACATGCGGCTCCCTCAACTGTGAAGCGATGGCCATGGTGCGGCGGATATGGCCCAAGCCGTAAGTGTCGTGAGAGTACATCAGTATGTTGTATGTGGGTGTGCGAGACATATATGACGTCAAATAGGGGTCATAATTGAGCGACCACGCTTTCTTTATCACGATTTTTAATAAAAAGACAATATGTTCCGAAAAATCCGTTCACTTAAAGGAATTGTATCGTTTTGCGGTGGGAGCGGCTGCACCCGGATTGCAAATGCCTCTATTATAAGGTATGAGGAACACCTGCAGAATTCGTTTCTGCGGATGGGGTTTGATCGCCTAACGTAAACACTGGAAGCAGGCATGATGGCGCGTTCCGATGTTCATCCGGTGCACACCTTCGAGAACTGGCAGGTATGGCCGGGATCCTACAGCAATCCGCCGGCGGATGGCACCTACCGTTTTACGCCGCAGCCGGGCCTGAGGATCACCCGTAAAACCCCGATCGCCTCCATGGGATCCTGCTTTGCACGTGAAATCCGTAAAGTGCTGCTCAAGGAAGGCTATGCCTATATCACCGAAGAAACCCATCATCCGGCGGCGGTCCACGCCAGTGCGGCCTGGGAACGATCCTACAACACTTTTTCGATGCGCCAGATATTCGACTACA
>JBAVJU010000227.1:0-2507 GCA_049687935.1 Desulfobacterales bacterium
CGCCTCGGCCGGCCGGTCGTGGCCACTCCGGACAGCTTTTTCATCGAACCGGCCGATGCCGAAGTCCACGGCCTGCTGCGGGCCATCGACCGCAACACGGCCTTTTCCCGGCTGGCATCGACCGACACGGTGCCACCCGACGCCCGGCTGGCACCGCCGCAGGTGTATGCCCGGCGGTTCGCCGCCTGGCCGGACACCCTGCGCGCCACCCACGAGATCGCGGAGCGATTGACTTTCAGCGGCCCCCGCAACGAGGTGATCCTGCCGCCCTGGATCGAGCACCACGGCGACACAGCCGAGCAACTCCTGCGGCAGGCCGCTTATGCCGGCGCACGGGGCCGTTACGGCGACGACCTGTCCGAACCGGTGGTGGAGCGCCTGGAGCACGAGTTGCGCATCATCGAACAGATGGGGTTTTCTTCTTATTTCCTGGTAGTGCAGGACATCGTGAGCCGCAGCCCGCGCATCTGCGGCCGGGGCAGCGGCGCCGCCTCGCTGGTCGCTTACTGCATGAGGATCACCAACGTCTGCCCCATCAAACACAACCTCTACTTCGAGCGTTTTCTCAACCCCGGGCGCCAGGACCCACCCGACATCGACGTGGACTTCGCCTGGGACGAACGCGACACGGTGCTCGATTCGGTTCTGAAACAGTACCCCGGCCACGCCGCCATGGTCTGCACCCACGTCGCCTTCCGGCCCCGCATGGCCATCCGCGAAACGGCCAAGGTGTACGGGCTCACAGACCGCGAGATCGGCCGGGTCTCCAAGCGGCTGCCCTGGTTCTGGAAGGCCGCGGGCGAAGACGACGACCTGCTGACCCGACTCAGGGAGCTGCCCGAACTGGGACGGCTCGACTTCCCGGAGCCCTGGCCCGAGATCATCCGCCTGGCCCAGCGCATCATCGGACTGCCGCGGCACATCTCCGTCCATTCCGGTGGAGTGGTCATCACGCCCAATCCGATCGATGAATACGTGCCGGTCGAACCGGCGCCCAAGGGCGTACCGGTCATCCAGTGGGAAAAGGACGCCGCCGAAGAAGCCGGCCTGGTGAAGATCGACCTGCTCGGCAACCGCAGCCTGGGCGTCATCCGTGACGCCATCGCCAACGCGCGCGCGAACGGCACCGCTTTCAACGAACACAAGTGGGAGCCGGAAGACGACCCGGCCACTCAAAACACCATCGCCACCGGACGCACCATGGGCTGCTTCTACATCGAGAGCCCGGCCACGCGTCTTTTGCAGCAGCGGACGCGCGTCGGCGATTTCGAGCACATCGTCATCCACAGCAGCATCATCCGGCCGGCGGCCAACACCTTTATCCGCGAGTACGTCCGCCGCCTGCGCGGCGGCCGGTGGGAACCGATCCACCCCCTGCTGGCGGACGTGCTCGACGAGACCTACGGCATCATGGTCTACCAGGAGGACGTCTCCAAAACCGCCATGGCCGTCGCCGGCTTCGACCACATCGAGGCCGACGGGCTGCGCAAGGTTTTGTCCAAGAAGGACAAAGTTCGTCAACTGCGGGATTACCGGCAGCGGTTTGTCGCCGGCGCCCGCGCCCGGGGGGTGGAAGATGAAAAGATCGCGGAGATCTGGGAGATGATGATGAGCTTCGCGGGCTACTCCTTCTGCAAGCCCCACAGCGCGAGCTTTGCGCGGGTCTCCTTTCAGTCCGCTTTCCTGAAGACCCACTTTCCGGCCGAGTTCGTGGCCGCGGTGATCAGCAACCAGGGCGGGTTCTACAGCACCTTTGCCTACGTGTCCGAAGCGCGGCGCATGGGGTTGGAAATCCTGCCGCCGGATGTCAACGCCGGCCGCATCCGCTGGCAGGGCCGTGGCAATGCGGTCCGGGTGGGCCTGCTGTCGCTGGCCGGACTGGGAACGGCCACGCAGCAGCGGATCGTCGATTGTCGCAAAGCTGCACCGTATCGCAACCTTGCCGATTTTTTAAAGCGGGTGCGGCCCGAAGAGCCTGAAGCCCGCAGCCTGGTCCACGCCGGTGCCCTCGACGCCCTTCACCCCGGCGAGAGCCGGGCTTCCCTGCTGTGGGACCTGGCCGCCTGGCAGCAGCGCCGCTCGAGCCGGTCAAAACAGGCCGGCCTGTTCGATGCCGACCCGGAGGAGATCAAACCGTTGCTTCCACCGGACAACGAGCGCGATCGCCTGCGCCGGGAATTCGCCGCCCTGGGGTTCCTGTGCGACCGCCACCCGATGGCGCTTTTCGAAGACGTTCTAAAGCACCGGGGCATCGTCAAGGCCGTCGACCTGGAGCGCCATGCCGGCCGACGCGTGCGGGTGGCCGGCCTGCTCATCACCGGCAAAGTGGTCAGCACGAAGCACGGCGACCCGATGGAGTTTCTGACCTTCGAGGACGAGACCGGCTTGGTGGAAACCACCTTTTTCCCCGAAGCCTACCGCAAGTTTTGCTGCATGCTCGACCGCCACCGGCCTTATATCCTCACCGGCAAGATCGAAGAAGACTTCGGAGCGATGACCCTGACGGT
>JBAVJU010000228.1:0-6024 GCA_049687935.1 Desulfobacterales bacterium
CCCCCGGAGGCCCTGACCTCGTGTCGCACGACGACAACCCCCGTGCCGAGGGCTGCGCTGATAAAAAGGCCGAGGATGCCGACCGACAGCATGTTGGGGCCGAAACTCATTTCTTCCTGACATTTCCCGCACACATGGCGATTGACGAATGCAGGCCTTGTAAGGCCTGCATTACAATGAACACCCCCACGGCATGCCGTGGGGGTGTTCATTCGGGCATCTTTTTTAACACTAGGTGAAGCAAAAAAACGCCGATGCCGATCGTAATGGCACTGTCTGCGACATTGAAGGCCGGCCAGTGAAGGTTCCCGACGTAGAAATCGAGGAAATCGGTCACTTTCCCGAATCGGACCCGATCGATCATGTTGCCGACGGCCCCGCCGAAGATCATGGCAAAAGCACCGGCCAGATGGGGATGCGTTGGCGGCGTTTTGAAGTAAAACCACAAGATCAAGCCCACGGCCAGAAGGGAAAAGAACAGAAAAACCACACTGCGCAGACGCGGATCCGAACCGGACAGGAAACCGAACGCCCCCCCGGGATTTTGTACGTGCGTGAAGTCAAAAAAACCCGGAATGACCGTAAGAGAGTGATACAACGGCAGGTATCGCAGAACCAGCAACTTGGTGAACTGATCGAGCAGTACAATCACACCGGCGATCGAAAGCAGTTTGATCGTTTTGCTTTTCATCCTGCGTTGATGTGCTCCAGGGCCGTTTGGCAGCGGCTGCAAATCGTCGGATGGGCGTCATCGGTTCCGACCGATAGTTCATGAACCCAGCAGCGCTCGCATTTTTCGCCCGGTGCCCGTTTGACCAGAATCTGCAATCCCTCGATGTCTTCACTCGTAAATGCATTTTCGAGCGGCGCATGGCGCTCCAGTCCGACCTTGGAAACGATGAAAATGGAGCGCAGTTCGTCACTGTAAGGCGCCAACACGGCGTAGAGATCCTCAGAGACGGACAGGGTGAGGGCCGCGTCCAGCGGATGACCGATCTGCTTGAGGGCCCGCGCCGCTTCGAGCGCCTTGGTCACCTCGCCGCGCACCGCCAGCAGTTTCTCCCAATTTGCCTGAAGAATCTTGTCCTTCCATTCTTCCCGCACACCGGGCATGGCGGCCAGATGGACGCTCTCCTCCTTGTCCGGATGCGTCGGCAGATGAGCCCAGATCTCTTCGGCGGTAAAAGCCAGGATCGGCGCCATCAGGCGGGTCATCGTATCCAGGATAAGGTGCATCGACGTCTGCGCGCTTCTTCTTGCGTTGGAATCCGGCGGCGACGTGTAGAGCCGGTCTTTTAGAACATCCAGATAGAAGGCCGACATATCGAGGGTGCAGAAGTTGTGAAGACGATGGTAGATGACGTGAAAATCGAAATTTCCATAGGCCCTGAGCACGATTTCCGTCAACTCCTGCAGCCTGTGCAGTGCAAATCGATCGATTTGCGGCATCGTTTCATAAGGCACCGCATCGGACTGCGGATCGAAATCCGCGAGGTTGCCGAGCATGAAACGGGCCGTGTTGCGGATGCGGCGATAGGCGTCGCTAAGCTGCTTGAGAATGTTTTCGGAAATGCGGATGTCTTCGCGGTAGTCGGAGGCCGTCACCCAGAGGCGCAGGATTTCGGCTCCGTACCGGTCGATGACCTCTTTGGGCGCGATGACGTTGCCGAGCGACTTGGACATCTTGCGCCCGTCGGCATCCACGACGAATCCGTGGGTGAGGACGGCGTCGTAAGGTGCGCGGTCGCGCGTGCCCACGGCGGTCAGCAGGGAGCTGTGAAACCAGCCCCGATGCTGGTCGCTGCCTTCCAGATACAGGTCCGCCGGCCACTTCAGATTGGCGCGCTGTTCCAGAACGGCCGCATGGCTGACGCCGGAATCGAACCAGACGTCCAGGATGTCGTCTTCCTTCTTGAGGGCCTTGCTGCCGCACGCGGCGCAGGCGGCATCGGCCGGCAGAAAGAAGGCGTCCGGCTTTTCGAACCAGATGTCGGCCCCATGGGCCGCGAAAAGCGCGTGAACCCGCTGCATGATCTTCTCGTCCATCAGCAGCGCGCCGCAGTCGTCACAGTAGAAAACCGCGATCGGCACCCCCCAGGCCCGCTGGCGGGAAACGCACCAGTCGGGCCGGTTTTCGATCATGCCGTAGATGCGCTCACGGCCCCAGGCGGGAATCCACTTCACCCGGTCAATGGCCTCCAGGGCCTTCCGGCGCAAGCCGGTCTTGTCCATGGAGATGAACCACTGGGGCGTGGCCCGGAAAATGACCGGCTGCTTGCAGCGCCAGCAGTGGGGATAGGAATGCGCAATCGTCTCGGAGGCGATCAAGGCCCCGACTTCCTTCAACTTGGCCGTAATGTCGCGGTTGGCGTCGAACACAAACTGTCCTTCGAAGAATCCCACCTCATCGGAGAAGCGACCGTTGTCGTCGACCGGTGAGTAGGCGTCCAGTCCGTATTGCAGGCCGACCTCGTAATCCTCGCGGCCGTGTCCGGGAGCGGTGTGCACGCAGCCGGTGCCGGCATCGAGCGTGACATGGCTGCCCAGGATTATCAGGGCATCGCGATCGTAGAGCGGGTGGGTGCTGCGCTTTCGTTCCAGACGCTTGGCGTCGATCTCGGCCAGGATCCGGTAATCGCTGATTCCGAAGGTGTGCATGCAGGCCGATACCAGGTCCCTGGCGACGATCAGGACCTCGTCGCCGCCCACATCCACCGCCGCGTAGGTGAAATCCGGGTGCAGGGCCACGGCCAGGTTGGCCGGTATGGTCCAGGGGGTCGTGGTCCAGATGACGATAAAAACGGTTTTACCGGCCAGGCTCGGAAAATCGGCACTCAGGTCGTCCTTCATGCGAAACTTGACGTAAATGGAGGGCGAGGACTCGTCGGCGTACTCGATTTCCGCCTCGGCCAGGGCGGTGCGGCAGTCGTTGCACCAGTAAATCGGTTTCTTGCTCCTGAAGAGGCTTTGGTTTTGGGCGAATTTCCAGCACTCACGGGCAATGGTGGCCTCGTAAGCATAGTTCATCGTTAGATAGGGATCATCCCATTCACCCATGACACCCAGTCGTTTGAACTCGTTTCGCTGGATATCGATGAACCGGTCGGCGTAGGCACGACACAGCCGGCGCACGTCGGCCAGGCTCATGTCCAATTTTTTCTGACCGAGCTCTTTGTCGACGTTGTGTTCGATCGGCAGACCATGACAGTCCCAGCCGGGAACGTATACCGCGTCATAGCCGGTCATCTGCCGTGACCGGACGATGATGTCTTTGAGGATTTTGTTGAGCGCCGTGCCGATATGGATGTTACCGTTGGCATATGGCGGGCCGTCGTGCAGAATGAAACGCTCCCGCCCGTCGGCCGCCGCTCTGATTTTATCGTGCAGCCGCACGTCTTCCCAGGCTTTGAGTTGCGCCGGTTCGCGGTCGGCCAGGTTCGCCTTCATGGGAAATTTCGTGGTCGGCAGATTGAGCGTCTTTTTAAAGTCCATTTGGCCTCCGAAATTTGGTGATGATATAAACCTAAATTTTTTAATCGACAAACATTAGCATGTCAAGGGAATACGACCTTTCGGCATCGCTACGTATTGAAGGGCCGCTGCCGCGGAGAAGCGCGGTACACCGGTGCGGAACATGATCCCGCAACCGGGAGGCGGGGAAAATGGTGAACGCAAGGGGTTGCGGCTGCACACGCCGGTGCGACTCTCAAAAGCAGTCGTTTTGGAAGGGTAATCAGGCGGATTGTCGCAGCGGTATCAGCACCTCGGCGTCACACGGCGTGGGGCCCATCGCCATCGCGCCGACCGCCAGGTAAGTGTAGTTCCTGCTGGTCAAATCACTAAAATCCGGGATCATTCGTCGGCCGTCCATGATCAGGTAGGGCGGTTGGACAAGCTGCTCGATGGTCCGCGACAGCCCGCGAAACTCCTCGCAGTCCGATGAAATGAACATGGCGTGCGACCCTTCGATGGCCTCTTTGGCACTCTCGTAGTAGTCGATCTTGTCGAAGAGAATGTTTTTGGACGGGTCGAAAACAGCCCGGGCGGACTCGTTGGCCAAGGGATCGTAGGCCTTTATTTTTGCGGCGCCTTTGCCCAGCAGAGACTCGATCACCTTGATCGAAGAGGCGTCGCGCATGTCGTTGGTGTGCTTTTTGAAAGCCAGGCCGAGAACCGTGATGGTCTTGTTGTTGAACTTGAAACCGGCTTCGGTGATGGCCCGGTCGACCAGATAGACTTTCTGGTATTCGTTCACCTCGTATGAGGCTTCCAACATCTTGGTGCTGACGTTCACCCTGCGCAGCTGGTTGATCAGCGAAGCGATGTCTTTCCCAAAACAGCTGCCGCCGGCTCCGTTGCTGACAAAAGACCCCCAGGTGCTGATGCGCTCGTCGGAGGTCACGCCCAGGCGCAGGTCGTCGATGATGACATTTGGAAATTTTTCGCCGATCTTCGCCCCGACGCCGTTCCAGAAAGAGATATAGGTCAGCAGCATGGTGTTGGCCACATATTTGATGGCCTCCGCGGTTTCGGGCGACGTTTCGATGTACTTGATACGGACGTGATTGACGAATTGGGAATACACCCGGCGCAAAATGGTGAAATCCTGCGGATCGTCACAGCCGACCACGACCCGGTCCGGCCGGCGCGCCTGCATCACGGCGGTGCCCTCCGCCAGAAACTCCGGGTTGGAGGAGACGCCGAAATTTTTGACCTTGTGCGAGGACATAATGTGTTCGAGATGACGCGCCGTTCCGATCGGCACCGTGCTCTTGTTGACGATGACCACGCGACGCTTGTCCTTTCGCCTGGCGAGCAGCTCGGCCAGATGTTCGGCCGCGGCATCGTAAAACGTCAGATTGGTCGAGCCGTCCAGGTTAGGCGGGGTCGGCAGACACATGAACACGGCATCCGTTCCCTCTATAATCGCTTCCAAATCGGACGAAAAATACAGGTAACGGCCTAAGGTTTCGCGGATGATGTTCACCAGGCCGGGTTCATTGACATAGCGTTCGATTGCCTGGGGCTGACCGGAAGAAAAGGCCTCCAGTTTTTCATCATTGTTGTCATATGCATACACTTCGTGGCCGTACTCGGAACAAACGGCAGCATGCACGAGACCGACATATCCGGTGCCTAAAACGATAATTTTCATGGCTTCCCCTGTTGATGATTAATATTCTGCATCGCGTCGGATTTCATCCCCAAATGGGCAGGCAAATTCAAAGGCGTTCCGGAAGGTTACCCGGCAACATGGACCATTCTACCATATCCTTCATCATGTCATCAATCCCCAGCACTTGAATTCTGCGTCGCAGGAACTCGGATATGGTCGGCTGATAGGCCTTGACCTGCGGATACATTTTTACCTCACTCGGCGTCTGGTTGCCTTTTTTGTGATTGCAGGCTTTGCAGGCGGCCACGCAGTTTTCGAACTCCGTTCGACCGCCCCGCGATTTTGGTACGATGTGATCGACCGTCAGCCGCCCGCAGTGGGTACGACAATAAGCACATTTGAAACCGTCTCTGATCAGAACGTTTTTCTTGCTGAACGGAACCCGCGCCCGGTAAACCGTCCGGATAAATTTAATGAGCTTGATAACCTGCGGAATCTTGATGGTCATGCCCTCACCGGTCTTGACCGTCCTTTCCGAATACCGCAGGACTTTTACCTTTTCCTTCACCAGCAAGCACAGGGCCCGCTTCCAATCCACCACATTCAAAAAAGAGTAGTCCGCATTGAGCACAACACACTGGGTCATGGCCGGCTCTCCTTTGGCTCACCAAAAATAAAATAACATTTCTGAACGATGAGACCTTCCGACCAGAAAGGCGAGAAAAAGCAGGAATATTGGGGTATTCTGCGTTTTCGCATCGCAACCGGACAGGATGCATTCGCGTCCAAAACGTGACGTTATCTTTAAGTGATCCCTCTCTTGAAACAGCACTGTTTCAAGAAGCATCCCATCGGCGGAAAAACACGCACAGCGGCGCTTTCCGATCGCCGAGCTTGAGGCACTTGAT
>JBAVJU010000229.1:0-3744 GCA_049687935.1 Desulfobacterales bacterium
CGCCAAGCCGGTATCGGCGTTGTCGAACTCGATCTTCATGAGGCCGAGCGACAGGTGGGTCTGATATCGGCGGGCGCGCTGAATTTCCTTGTTCATCTGGCGGGTGAAGCTTTGCCGGTTGCTCAACCCGGTGGCATCGTCCATAACCTTGACTTCCGAGAGACAAGTGGTGAGCCGTTCAACCCGACCGCAGAGAATCGTCAAGAGATTGGACATGAATTTGCGGGCCGTGGGCGGATACAGCCACTGCAGCCGTTTGATCATCTTCCAGTTGACCGGAAGAAGTTCAACCGGCTCGCAGGCCACGACGGTGGCCGATCTCGGAGCAGAGCGCAGGAGACCCATTTCTCCCAGAACATCTCCGGCCTTCATCCGGTTGATCAGCCGCTGGCTGCTTGAGTCCAGACAGGCATCATTGTCGGCCACGGTGTCGATGACGTCCATAGTCCCCGAGATAATCGTGTACATCGAATCGCTGGGTTCCCCCTTGTGGAAGAGGACTTCGCCGGCCTCGACTTTTTTTAGTGATCCGGCCATGATGAGGGAGTGGATCTCGGTGCGGGAAAAATTTTTAAAAAGTGGAATGCCCGTTGCGGGTTCCTGGCCGAGTTTCAAGCGCACGAGGTCCCACAAGGTCACCAGTTCGACGTGCTGCATCAGCGAAGGGAGCAAAATGAGATCACCGACAAGGGCTGCCAGCAATGTGATCGTCATCATGATGCCGAAGACGGCCGTCGGTTTGAAACTGGAAAACATCAGGATCGAAAAGCCCACGCAGATGGTCAGGGTCGTAAAGACAATCGGCCTTCCGATCTGCCTGAGAGTATCCCGCACGGCCCGCTTGTCATCGAGGTCTTTTCTGAAAAGTCGGTTGTACCTGAACAAGTAGTGTATGGTGTCGTCGACCGCCAGCCCGATGGCGATGCTGGCGATGAGGCTGGTCACCATGGACAGTTCGATGCCGAGCCACCCCATGATGCCGAAGTTGACCACGATCGGAAACAGGTTCGGTAAAATGGCGATCACGCCCACTTTAACCGATAGAAAGAGAACAAACATGATGGTGAAAATCAGAATCATCGTCAGGGAAAGGCTCTTGACCTGGCCATTGGTCAACTGCTGACTGCTGGCGGAAATGACGATTCCAAACCCTGTGACGTCCCACGACAGATCTTTGGCGAAACTCTGCCGCAAATGAGCGATTATATTGTCGCGGGTTTTTAAAAACTCCCGTGAACTCGACAGGTGGGTCAACAGAACGATGTTGGTCTTGGACAGGTTCGGGCTCATGAAACGGTCGAACATATCCTGACCGAGTATGGTCGTGTAGTTGTTGATCACCATTCGGGATTCGAACCCTTCTTCGGGCAGGGCGTAGAACTTGGGATCGAATTCATTGAGAACATAGTTCACCAGTTTCATGTAATCGGCGAAAGAAATGGTTTTATCGACACCGGGCAGGGTCACCAGAAATTCCTGTAAGCGAGCGATATCGGCAACGTGTCGGGGATCTTCGAAGTAGTCGTTGTCCTTGCTCTCCACGACGACGTTTATCGGAAAGCTCCCCGACAGATCCCGGTAGATGTCGTGAAAATGTTGAATGACCGGCGTCTCTGATTTGAAATAGCCAATCGGATTGGTCTCGACGCGAATGCGCAGGATCCCGATCGCACAGACCACCACGATAGCGCCCAGGATAGGAAGGGCAATTTTTTGTTTGTTCAGGTCGATGTGAATGACGCTTTCGATGAACCGGTCGAAGAAATCGGGCGCCCTTTTTTCCTGGTATCGCTTCTCTAAGGGCAGCGGGATGAGCGCCAGGGCGGCCGGAAGAACCCCGAGGGTGATCACCAGCAGGCTGAACATGCCGAAGCAGGAAAATAATGCAAACTCACGGATCGTCGGGATGCGGTTGATCAGAAGAGACCCGAGGCCGATGATGGTCGTCAACACCGCCAAGGCCGTTGGAAACGAAATGTTCGTGAACGTCGCTTTCGATGCCGCTTGCGGTGACTCGGCCTCGCGGATGCATGTCAGATATTCCGAGACGATATGAAGACAGTAGGCCGTTCCGACGGCGATGAGAAATACCGGAACGATCATGGTGAGCATGGACAGCGGAATCTTTAACAAGGCCATCAAGCCGAATGTCCAGACCAGCGATAGAGAAACGCAAACAAGGGGGATGAGAATAAATTGAACTTTCCGGAAGATGAAAAAGAGGATAACGGCTATCAAAAGAAAGGTAATCGGCGGCAGCCGGAAAAAATCTTTCTCGGTGAACCTGACGAGGGCTCGGGAAATCAGCGGCATACCGACTTGATAGATTGAAAAGTCTTTTCCCGCCGCCGAAATGAGCCGCTCCACTTGCGGAATGATCCGATCCGGGTCGCTGTCGGATTTCAGCACCAGGGTCAAGGCCGTTGTTTTGCGATCGTCCGAAAAGAGATTTTTATTGAAAAGACGCACGGAAGAGACGACCGCGACAAATTTATCCAGGCCCCACTTTCCGGAAAGATCGACCGCCTGTTTGATCCCCGGCAGGCTGACGACTCGGCGCACACCCTCAATTCTCGAAACGGCTTCGGCCAGTTTGCCGATTTTGGCAAACGTTGCGGTCTCAAATACGTTGTCGGCCTTGACGACGATGCGGATGATCTCATCGGACCCAAAGAGTTTCTTAAAGTCCTGGTAGCGGACGGTTTCCGGGAGGTCCTCGATCTCGAGGTCGTAAATGGACGTCTTGAAGGAGAGGTGGGGGATTTGCCAGGCGAAGAAGACGGAGACCGCCAGGGCTATCCCTATGACAAGTGCAGGTCGTCTAACAGTCCATTCCAGATAGCCGCTTGGAGAAAGAAGTTTGGCGATCCTGCTTCGCATAACCAAGAGTCACCCTGTTTGCGGTTTGTCGGCAGGTACGAGCGCAAAAATGAGGTCCCGGAAACAAACTTTTACTGAGATAACAGTTAATTGTCAAATCGAAAAAAACGGGGATTCAAAGCCAAGTGATCGAACCGGCGTGCTGCCTCAACAGATTCGCGGCAATTGCTCGCCGGTCAACATGTCCACGATGCGGTTGCCGCCGATTCTGGTTTGCATGGTCACCCGCCCCGGGTGATCGGCCACCACTTCACCGATGACGGCGGCATCGCGGCCGTATTCGTTCTGCCGAATGACGTCCAGGATGCGGCCGGCATGTTCCGGCGCCACAAATGCCAGCAGCTTGCCCTCGTTGGCCAGATAGAGCGGATCAAAGCCCAACAGTTCGCAGATTCCGACCACTTGACTCTTAAGCGGGATCCGGTCCTCGAAGATGGTCACGCCCACCTGAGACTTGCCTGCGATCTCATTCAACGCCGTACCGACGCCGCCCCGGGTAGGGTCCCTCAAAACGTGGATCGACTTGCTGGCGGAGAACATGTCGGCCACCATCTGGTTGAGCGGCGCGCTGTCACTGGTCAACGAGGACTCGAACGTGAGCCCTTCGCGCTGGGTGAGGATGGTAACGCCGTGATCGGCCATCGTGCCGCTCAAAATGACGCGATCGCCGACGCAGGCTTTTGTGCTGCCCACATCAACCCCTTCCGGGATGAGTCCAAAGCCGGAGGTGTTGATAAAAATTTTATCGGCCGCGCCTTTGGGCACCACCTTGGTGTCGCCCGTGACAACCGTCACCCCGGCCTTGCGCGCGGCCGCTCCCATCCCCACCAGAATCCGCTCCAGATCGGCCATCGAAAATCCTTC
>JBAVJU010000230.1:0-20683 GCA_049687935.1 Desulfobacterales bacterium
GAAAGGAGGGGTTCAATGAAGCGCAGACAGGAAATACTGATCTTGGTGACGGTGCTGGTGATTTCAATGGGTCTTGCCGGTGCTGCAGCGGCCGGAAAAATCCAGCAGGAACTGACCGGGGAGAGCATGATCGAAAATGCGCTCAAGCGGGGTGTGCTGCGGGTGGGCATGTCGACCTTTGTCCCGTGGGCCATGAAGGACAAGACCGGCAAGCTCATCGGCTTTGAGATTGACGTCGCCAATCGTCTGGCGCAAGACACCGGAGTTGAAATCGAATTCGTGCCGACCAAGTGGGCCGGGATCATTCCGGCATTGCTGACCGGCAAGTTCGACGTCATCATCGGAGGGATGGGTATCTTGCCGCAACGCAACCTCAAGGTGAACTTTACCATCCCTTATGACTACAGCGGAATGTCGATCGTGGCGCACAAACAGCTGGCCGCCGGCTTCAAGCGCTTAGAGGAATTCAACCGTCCCGAAGTCAAGATCGCCGCCCGCCTCGGCTCTACCGCCGAGATGGCGGTCAGAAAATACATGCCGCAGGCCAAGCTTCAACTTTTCGACGACGAGTCACAAGTCATCCAGGAACTTCGGAGCGGCAGGGTTCATGCCATGGTCGCCTCCGCACCGCTGCCGACTTTTCTGGCTCTGGAAAACCCGGAAGTCCTCTTTTTGCCGCTGCAGGAAATGTTTACGAGGGAACCGATCGGATTTGCCGTTCGCAAAGGCGATGTCGACACGCTGAATTACTTCAACAATTGGATCCGTGTGGTCGAAGCGGAAGGCTGGCTGAAAGAACGGAAACAATACTGGTTCAACACGAAAGAGTGGGAAAAACAGTTGAAGTAGGTCGCCGCCCTAAGTTTCGAGGGCTTGCCGGAGTGAGGGTAATTTGTTCGAAAAAAAAATCAGGATAACGGTGCTTGATGCCGCCGTGCTCCTTATCGTGACAGCCGCCGGCGTCTATCTTGTCTACCGGATTCAAGCCGGACTGCACTATAGATGGCACTGGAGCACCATTCCTCAGTACCTTTTTCGATTCGACACCGTTGCGGGAAGGTGGAGGCCGAACGTGCTTGTTCTCGGGCTTCTGACCACCATTCGCCTGAGCATCTGGGCAACGGTATTGGCAACAATTATCGGAACGATCATGGGACTTCTTCGTGTCAGTTCCGGCCTTTTCAACCGGCTGATCGGCAGTACCTATGTCGAGATCGTGCGCAATCTTCCGCCGCTGGTTCTCGTGTTCATTTTTTATTTTTTCGTCGGTGATCAAATTCTGCCGGCGCTCGGCACCGAAAGGCTTTTATCCGGCGTATCAGGGTCCGGTCGCAGTCTCTTGAGGGTCCTCTTCGCGCCCCCGGCCCTCTTGGTGCCCTTTCTGTCGGCCCTGGTGACCCTTGCCCTATTCGAAGGCGCTTATATTACCGAAATCGTGCGATCCGGCATTCAGTCGATCGAAGCGGGGCAGTGGGAAGCGGCCGCTGCCCTTGGCTTCACCAGATCACAACAAATGCGTCACATCATTCTGCCCCAGGCCGTGCAGCGAATTTTGCCGCCCCTGGCCGGCCAATTCATCTCGACGATCAAAGACTCGGCCATCGTTTCGGTCATCTCTATTCAGGAACTGACGTTTCAGGGTATGGAACTGATGGCCACCACCTACTTCACTTTTGAAATCTGGATCACCATAACCGGTCTGTATCTCCTGTTGACCCTCAGCTGCTCCCTGGCGGTCGAAAGGCTTGAAATCCGCTTGCGTAAAGGGCGCGCCGTCGGCCATCACTAACGGCGATTGACGCACCTCGGCACTGGACCTCCTCAAGTCAGCCACATCCCATCCGGCCGGTGAAAAATCGTCACGTCATTTGATCGAGAGGACCGGACAGGGCGCCTTGATAATAACGAATTGGGCTGTCGAGCCCATCAGTAACTTACCAACCTTGGAGCGCCTCTTGACTCCCACGACCATCAGGTCGACATCGTTTTCCTTGGCAAAACGAACCAGATCTTCACCCGGAGCAAGTCCTCGGATCAGAAGATGGGTTTCGCAGGCAATATTTTCTGCCGTAAAAAGTGATTTGGCATATTCCAGTCCGCGCTCAGCCTGCAGTATTTCTTCCCGTTCGCCTTCCGTTCCCTTCACCATTGAGGTGACGATGTCCACCTCCGCCGCGAGAGCCGCGGCATATTTTCTTGCGGTATTCATCGCATCTTTACCGGCGCCCGAGCCATCATAGCCAACTAAAATTTTCATCGCTCAGTTCTCCTTCTGGAATGGTATTTACCGGGTGCCCTTCCGTGAGGTGCCGGAAGGTTCAAATTGGATTTTTACCTTTCAAATCTGGCTTTTTTAGTGGTTTTGAATATAAGGCATCAATCTGAAATGTTCAATCGGAAAAGAGGAAAACCGGGGGAAGAGAATCCGGGCTGGCCGAAAAAAAGGCAGCCAACAATCCAGCCGGCTGCCTTCGGATGGTCGATGATAAGGACCGGGGGATCAGGCCGGCACTTGCAGAGCGCTGATTTGACTCAGAATGTTTTTTGCAGCAGCCGAACCGAGTTCGATGGCCCGATTAGCGTGTTGCCGCGCGGTTTCATAAAACCGCAGTTGGAATGACACCTCGGCCAGGTGGTAGTATCCTCTGGGATCCTGGGGCGCAAGATGCGTTACCTTTGTAAAATGTTGGATCGCTTTCAAGTACTCCTTGTTTCCAACGGCTATTTGGCCGAGTTTAAAAATATTTTTAAGCCGTTCGTTCTGAAAAAACGACTCCGGATCGCCTTCATCGGGCACTGTGGCGAAAGAGCCGGCCGTCTCATCTTCGGCAAAGTTCTTGTCATCCAGTGCCGCTGAGTCGAACACAATCAAATCGTCCTTCTTGCCGTTTTGGTTTTTTTCTGTCGCCACAGAAAAAAGAGACTGGTTTATTTCTTCTCCCAGTTCGTCGGCGTCCCAGATCGACGCGGTATCCTCGGCGCCGGTCGAATCATCGATTTCGGTCGCGGGAAAATTCATCCGGTCTTCGAAAAGCTCCTGTGTCGCATCACTGACGGACCTCTTCTCGTCCGAAGACCGTTGCCGTGTAATTTTTGATTCGATTTTTTGAATGATTTTCTGCGCAGACTCACCGCCTAAATCCTGAGCACGTCTGGCGCAATCGAGGGCCGTCTCGTATTCCTTGAGACGGTAGTGTAAAATTGCCAGATTGTAGTGCCCTTTGGGTTCATCCGGCATCAACGCTACGAAGCCCCGAAAATGCTCCACCGCCGGACGGTAATCCTTTTTTTGATAAGCGGCCATGCCGTCAGCAAAAAACTGTTTTGCTGCAGCCGCGTCGCCCGGTTCATCCGAAACCGTCGGAAAAAGCTTCTGCGATGCCGTCACACCTGACGGATCAATAGAAGCGGTTTCGTCGTTAAACAGCGGATCGATAGCGCCGCGATACGGGTCGACGGTTGCCGGTTCAAATAGGTTATCCTCCAATACCGCTGCGCGCGTCATCGGTAGCACGGCATCGGGAGATTTTCCGGCGTCGCGGTGTGACGCCGTCTCCTCTTTTTCTTCGGATTCGGCCGCTGGTTTCGTCAAGGATAAATCGTGCAATGTTTCGGTTTCAAGCCAGGCATCAGAGACGCTTTTTTCAACTGCGCTGTCTGATTCGGCTTTAAGCTCGGTTTTGGTTTTTATTTTTGCCATAATTCGATCAGCGGCCGTGTAACCGAGATCCAGGGCCTTACGGGCATTGGCCGCCGCTCGGGTGTATTCTTTCAACCGATAGTGCAGAATTGCCAGGTTATAGGGACCTCTTGGATCATTCGGTGACAGCTCAAGATACCGGTTAAATGAATCGACCGCCTTCGCATAGTCTTTGCTTTGACAGGCCAGTTTGCCGCGTTCAAACTGCACCTTGGCGTCAACTGGTTCCCGCCGCTGTTCCTTTGGCAAGAATTCCGTATCGCTTGAGACGACCGGCTCGGCTGCAGCCTCGTCAACGGCCTTATCGACGGGAGCTGTCTCGGGTTCAAGCGTTAAACTGGTTACCGTTTTCGCTGTGTCATTTTCCGGCAGCCCGACAATAGCATCTTCTTTGAGCTCGATGATGTCGAAAGTATTCGTGTCGGCTTCCGCGACCGGCTCAAGGCACTCTTCAATTCCGGGGGATACCGGACAATCAGGCAAAACGGCGTTTTCAGCGCTGTCCAAGGGGGTCTCGCCGAATGATTCGTCCGGCACCTCCTTTACGACTCGGCCACTGTCCTCTTCGGCCCCTCCGGTAGACGGGTTAACGCCAATTGAATGAACGGCAGGAATTTCATCCTGAAGCGTGATGATTAAGGCTCTCTCCCCCTTTGTGTCATTTGCTTCTGGATCTGCCTCCCCGGCTGCCAACATCGCCTCGCTCGGATCCTGCAAAACGAAGTTGGTGTTTAAGGAAGAACTTTCAACAGGTTCGTCCACCATACTCATATATTCGGGTGCCCGCACGTGAGGTATTGAAGCCTCACTCACGGCCGTATCGGAAACCAAATCGTCTTCTTGCTGCTGCGTGTCAATCACCTCTTCCAATAAATCGATGATGTCAGACCCCTCATCGACGGCGGCACCTGCTTCCGGTGTCTGGTCCGCAGGTTCTTCGCCCGATTGGCTGGGCAACACGTCTTCGATGAGTGCATCCGAGATCAGATCAGCACTCCGGACCTCCAGTGGTGGGACCTCTCCCGCGCTTTCGAATTCATCAATGAAGGAGACCTCATTCTCGACCGTTCTCGGTAACGGAACTGCGCGGGGATTTTCACTTTCAGAAAAAGGGCCTGCGACATCACTGCCGGCATTACCCGGAGAGGTTTCGGCTTCTTGGTCGCCTTCGCATGACGTCAAGGCCATGCCCTGAACTTCCTGCGGTTCTTCAGTCTTCTCTAAAAGTTCCGGTTGATAGATGGCGAACCGTCTAAGTTCCAGCGCGTCAATGGCGATTCCTTGGTTTTGTATTGGCTCAAAAAGCAGAAATGACAGCCTGTTCTCGAGTTCCCTGATCCGCTTGCCGTCTTGCTGCTCCCTCTGCATGGCCAACTCTTCGCGTTTGTGATGCAGTTCCAGTTGCTGCAGAAGATAATCCTGGCCGCCCTGCAGCTCTTCGAGTGTTTTCAGCAAACGTTGATTTTCTTCAAGCACCCGGTCGAACTGCCTTCTCAAATCGAAAACGAATTGATTCAACTGCCATTGAAAGTCTTTGACATGGTGGCCGTTGGCCCTGTTCACTTGTTTCTCGATGAGTTTCGACAGTATCCCGTAATCGGCAGTCACCGTGTTCGGCACCGCAGTCATCGACGGGGGATGAGTCAATGTCATCGCATCGGCAGCCGGTTTCGGTCCGATGGTGGGCTGAAATCTGTCCATGGTGTTCTCTCGCTTGTTATTGTAAATCGGTTGTATCTGTAATGCCGATCATGGCACTGGGTCGGGAGCTTTTCAGGCATTCCGCCGCCGGTCTTTTTTGTCTTTGACAAACCGCGAATTGTCTATATATTTTAGCGGACAAACATCAAAAAGTCAAGAAATAACGACCTCTATTTTTGTGTTATTTCATATGGTTATATACAAATCTTTCCACTTGTTGTGAAAAATTTGAATTTGCTTCCTATTCAGGCGGTAAGATACCGAAAAGAGGAATGACAAAAAATGACCAGCGAACCTCTGCGGGAACGTCTTGTTCGTATCGGCGTCATATCCGACACCCACGGATATCTCGATGCCAGGGTAATCGATGCTTTTGCCGGCACCGATTTGATCATCCATGCCGGTGATATCGGCAAACCGAAAATTCTCGATGCACTCGCGACAATTGCGCCGGTCAAAGCGGTGCGGGGAAATACAGACCGCGGTCCATGGGCCGATGATCTCCCGTCGACCGCACTTGTCGCTTTAGACCTTGTGACGCTCTATGTTCTTCACGATATACAGCAACTCGATCTGGAACCACAAGCGGCCGGCATCCGGGTCGTCATCAGCGGTCATACCCATCGCGCGTCACTTGAGGAGAAAAACAACGTTGTCTTCCTGAACCCCGGAAGCGCGATAGAACCGCGCCATAACAGCCCCCCCACCGTCGCCATCCTCACGGCGCGCGGAGAAGTGCTTGAAGCCCGATTTGTCGAACTGGCCGACTCTAAAAAAGGTTAAATTTAAAAAACGCTGCTGCGACTCACCCGAAGTTTACTGCCACAATGCTCCTCTCACTATCAAATACCGGCAACCGGTACCGCCTCACGGTCAGCTCAGGCTCTCGCGATTTTGTCGGCCATGCCGACCGGATGGCGGTCAGCAAACGCTTGGCGGTTGCCAGTTCGGTTTCGGAAATGCGGCCCTTCAACGCCAAAATGAGGCCTTTTTCCGCGGTGAAAGGAAGCGCCAGCAAAAGATACTCATCAAGGGGGGCCAGTGCCCGGCTGATGACCACATCGAAGGTGCCACCGTCATTGGCGTAAGGCAACCCCCCGGACCGCGGCGGCCTTGCAGGATCAATCGTCTGGCGCGACCGCAGTATATCCTCGGCGTTCCGTATTTTGTCTATCCGCACGTGATGGACGTGATAGCCTTTGAGGTGCAGGATCCGTCCGGCCTGGTTGAGAAAACTGACCTTTTTCCGCGCGGCGTCTATTACTGTCAGACTCAACGCCGGCTTCATAATCTTCAGCGGTATACCCGGGAAGCCGCCACCGGAACCGATGTCGAGAAGTCTGGCTTGCGGAGGGATCAGATCGGCGGGAGCAACGGCGTCGATGTAATGTTTGACGGCGACCGCCAGCGGCTCGGTAATGGCTGTCAGATTGATCTTTCTGTTCCAGAGCAGCAGCTCACGAGCATGCACGGCAAATTGATCGACTGCGGATCGAGACAAGGCGACGCCCAACTGTCCGGCACCGGTTCGAATGACCTCTTTCCACTCTTCTGTACCGATCGCCATGCCGCTGACCCGTCGTGCCACCGATCCGACCTCGCATCGCTCAATCAAGAAGAAACACTAGTTGATGCAGACGCGGCGGACCTCACGCGTATCGGTTATACCTTTAAACACCTTCAGGATACCGTCCTGTTTCAGGGTGGTCATGTTTTCTTTTGAGGCTTGTTCGAAGAGCTCTTCGGTAGAGGCCTGTTTCTTGATCATCCGCTTGATGGCGGCCGTGCCCTCCATCAGCTCGTGAATTCCCATGCGGCCCCTGTAACCGGTTCCTGAACACACGTCACAGCTACCCGGACCCTTGAGGATTAAATCCGAGTCGAACTGAATTCCGGTCTTTTCGAATGACTTCTTGCCGTAATCGGAGACGATCTCCTCGAACTCTTCCCTGGCCGGGTTATATTCTTTGGCACAACTACTGCAAAGCCTTCGAACCAGCCGCTGCGCCAAAACACCCAGAAAGGCGTCGGAAAAATTGAGGGGGTTGAGCCCCATGTCCAGCAGGCGTGTGATTGTTTCCGGTGCACTGTTGGTGTGGAGCGTCGAAAAAACGAGGTGGCCGGTGAGAGACGCCTCCACGCCGATCGAGGCGGTCTCCTTGTCGCGCATTTCACCGATCATGATGATATCCGGGTCGGCGCGCAGAAATGCCCGCATGATCTTTGCAAAATCAAGACCGATGCGCGGTTTGGCTTCAACCTGCCGCAGACCCGCCTGGGTGATTTCGACCGGATCCTCGGCCGTCCAGATTTTGACACCCGGCTCGTTGATGGAGCCAAGCGCGGCATGTAGGGTCGTTGTTTTACCGGAACCGGTGGGTCCCACACACAGGATCAACCCGTAGGGCCGTTTGATGATCGTCTGCAGGACATTGAAGTTTCTCTCGGTTAACCCCATGTCTTCCAGTTTCATGGCACCGGCCTTGGCCAGAATGCGCAAGACCGCATCCTCGAATCCGCCCGTGGTTGGCAGAGTCGCCACGCGGAGCTCAAAGGACGGAATACCCTTGCGCTTGAATTTTATTTTACCGTCCTGGGGCAGCCGCCGCTCGGCGATATCCAGTTGCGACATGATCTTGATGCGGGACAAAATGCCGCGCGCCATGGAATTCGGAACTTTCAAGTACTCCTGACAGACACCGTCCATCCGGAAGCGGATCGTCGTCGCCTTGCTGGTCGGCGAAGGTTCGATATGAATGTCGGATGCATTCTTGCGATAGGCCGCAATGATGAACTGGTCGACCAGTTTGACCACCTTGCTCGAGCTTTCGTCAGCCTCGTCGATCGGCTCGTCATCTTCTTCTTCCTCGAAGGAGACATCCGGTATGATATCGAAATTGTCGAGGTTTTCCTCTCCGGTGTCGTCATCCAGCATGCGGTCTTTGTCAAAGAAACGCTTGACGAACTCCTCGATGTCCTCCTTGGTCGCAACCGAAAAATTGATTTTCGGTGTATTCAAGAGCGTTTTTATATTGTCGGTTTTGTTCAGGTTGCGCGGATCGTCGACCAGCACCTCGACGAAATCCTTGTCCCAGTTCAACGGCACCCATCCCTCGTTGAGGAGGAAGGCTTCTTTCAGATTGCTCAGCAGTTCGTGCGGGGTCGTTACATTGGGGTCGTATTCACGGAAAGGACAGCCGTAGTAAGCTGAAAAAGACTTTCCGATGTCGGATTTACGGAGGCCGTATTGACCGATCAGAACGAACTCGACGCTTTTGTTCATTTTCTTGGATAGGGCGAAGGCCTTCTGCAACTGATCGGTCGTGACCAGGTTCTGCCTCAGCAGCAAGTCGTATTTCGACTTGGAAGCCAGACTGGCCGTCAGTCCCTCCAGACGCTTCTGGATTTCGGTATCGGCCGGATTGGCCTTGAGCGCACTCTTGTATAGATCCAAGGCCGGATCTTTATGATCCCGTTTTTCCATTTCCTGGCCGAAAAGATACAGAACCGTCGCCCTGTATTCCTTGGCCAGGCGCTGATCGCCGACCAGTTTCGTGATGTATTCGATCACCTTGTCCGGTGAGTGCAGTTTAAGAAGACAATCGGCAAAATCGGCAGAAATGCTTTCCGGCGCGTGGCCCTGAACGATCAGCTTCTCATACTCGTTGATGGCCTCGCTGAAAAGTCCCAGCTCCTTGAAACTGGCGGCACTGTCCAGCAGCGTCTGCCCGCTCGGGCCGTCCTGACCGGCATCCTGGCTCGAGAGGGTTTTCTTGAGCATACTGATGTCCTTGGCGGAGACCCGCTTTACTTCAGTCTGCTCCCGGGCTGCAATCTCGCTGCGGATGTCGGCGATCTTAGTCTTGACGGTCTCGACGAGTTCACCGTCACTTTCCGGTAGGCCTGCGAGAATCTGCTCATAGATGGTGAGGGATTCATCGTAGAGTCCCATGGAGCGGCAGACTTCCGCCTCGTTTATCCGCACGTCGACTTCAGGGTGAGCCCTTGCGTGGCCTGCTGTCATATTTTTTCACTCCGGATCTTAAAGTTAAATCGGTCGATGCAGAGCCGATAGAAGATGACGATGATCATTTAAGAAAAAACCGCTTCATTCCTTTGGGTTCCGCTGTCGGCTTCAGAGTCGGAAGCAGAATATCGCAATTGAGCCGCAACATGGCCACCGAGGCCGCCGCAGACATGTTGACGAGAAGAAAACCAATATCGCTCCGGCGAATGTAGATGCGACCGTCCTGATAGACCGCATCGGTTTCCTGCACTCCGTCGAGTGCCGCCAAGAGTCCTTCCCGCTCGCTGGGATTGAGGGATGCGGCGTTCAACCCCCGGTAGTCCTCGAAGAGAATCGCTCCTTCAAAAGACAGGAGCATGGCACCCTTGACGCCGTCCATGCCGACAATATCCCTGAATACGTCCTTCACTTTTTCATGCTCCTTTGGTCAATGGGTCGCACCCCGGTACAGGCACAGCCTTAAGGGCTCAGCGCTTTCATAATTTTGTCGCGCGGCGATTTCGGACTCACGGAAATGACGGTTGTCTTCCGACCGGGGATAATGATGTGGTCTGACGATTCGCCCTTGGCGACAAAACAGAGCTTCATCGGTCCGCTTCGAAAAAGTTCTCCCAAAGCCGAAAGCCGGCGGATGAAACTATCCCACGAATTATCCTGATAAATGTCTTCGACACTGCCTGCTTGACCGATCCGTCTCTCAATCGCGTGCCTGATCCGGCTGATTGGATCGGATGAGGTGACCTCTTCAGCATCCCTTGCCCCGATCGGCTCTTCGGCCTCACCGAGGTCGCCGACCGGCGAAGCGGCTTCGTCCTTTAAACGGGCCGCCTCGAGAATCAGCGTTTGAAGCTCGCTCTGAATTTTGTTTTCTATCGGTGGACAGTCGTTTTGGATCCATATGGTGACCTTGTCCCATGAAAATATCCGTTGTGCGGCCGGTTTGCCTTGCAGACGGCAAACGCGCGCATCGAGCAACTCGCCGTCACGAAAGAACAAGACCCCTTTTTGCCCTGAAGATATGTCTTCAAGGCGGATGATGCAGGTCTTCTGCTCCATTTCTATCAACTGCAGAAAAATGCCTGACGAAACGCTGTGGAGAGTCCCACCGTCGGATTCACGGCTTAAAATGGTCATGATCTTTTGGGCCAGATTCTCCGGCACAACCGGTTTGGAGAGGTATTCAGCGGCGCCACTTTCCCGGGCAAGTCTTTCCATTTCCGGCGTGCTGTCGGCGGTGATGACGATAAACGGGATTTCCGGGTAGCTTTCCGTGACATGCTTCAGGAGTCCGGGCCCGTCGATTCCAGGCACCTTGAGTTCGGTGACAACGAGCGAGACCGTGTCGTGTCGCAGCACCTCTCTGGCGGCTTGTCCGTCCCCGGCCGTCAAAACCGTAAAGGCATTATCGTACCTGGCAAACCCTTCTTGAAGTGCGGTCATCGTCTCCCGGTCATCGTCGACGATCAGTACGTTAGCTATCATTTTTTGAACTCTCAATTCAAAAGTATCCTGTCGGTTCGGGATTCCGATGTCATGCCATTCGGATGCCCAATTGATCGAGCTTTTCTTCGTATTTTCGCTGCCATGACGCCAGATATTTTCTCATTTCCTCCTGCATGCCGATATCCTCCGCCAGTTCCATTGTCGAGCCGATGATGCCGCTTGCCAGTGCGGCGTCATCGGCGTCGCCGCTGAACCGAATCTTGCGGTCGTTGAAGTCGAATTCCCCGGCAAAAGGATCAAGAAATGAAAAGCGTTCGGCGTTTTCGACGAACTTTTTTCGAATGAGACTGTTGAAATCGGCTTCTTTGTCTTTTCGCGAGCTGTACAGGGTTTCAAAAATCCCTAAGAATTCTTCGAGCATCCGCAAGACGTTTTGAGGGGTGCCGGAAGTGCGTGCAGCATGTGGGGGTGATGGCTGGACCGCATCTAGTGGAATCCGGCAAACCTGAAAGATTCCGCCGATTTTTTTGGTTTTTTCGACCAACTGCTTGCTCGAAGCCTTTACCGAATCGCTCTCTACCGGGCCCCACGAAAAGGATCCGCCAATGATTTCGCCGCCGGAGAAAAATATCATGCCGCTTTCTTGCCCGTTTCCGATCAGGACATCGATGTACCCGGTCAATTTTTCAGCACCCATTTTCTTTATCAACCCCTCGAGGTCTGTAAATTCCGTGCTGAGGTCCTTGTAGATTTTCTCGGCCGCGGGTGTGCTGGACCAGAAGTAGACATTTTCGAAAGGGATACGGTAAATATCGATGTTGAAATTATAGCTGAATTCGGCCTGCATCAACTGCTCGACGGCACTCTTACCATGCTGTTCAGCGTTTTTATCCGAGAAGTAACCGCTCAGAATTTCATCGGGATCATAATAGAGGACTCCATGGGCGGATGCAGACTTGAAAAAGATACCGCCGGCACCCATCTCCCCCTGACAGTGTTCGATCAATTTATCGAGCTTCAGGTAGTATGTGTTCAAATTGGTCAATACCGGTTTTTCTTTCGGAACAACGAGCATTTTCACTCCTTACCGCGGCAACAAGATGTTCATACAATAGGGCCGCACTGCAAACAGCGATCAACGGCGTCTCAGGCGCTCGATGGAAAGACGAATACTGTCCTGCATGCGGGATATCGCTTCGGCGAGTTTGCCGAATTCGTCCCTGGAACGGACGGGAATTTCAATTTCCAGATCGCCGATGCTGATGCGATCTGCAGCGTCCGTGAGTGACCTGACTCTTGCGGTCAGCCGGTGCGCGAAGATGGAAACGGTCGCGCCAATGATCAAAAGCGTACCACCCAGAATCATGACGATTGTGGTTCTCATCTGACCCGCCAATGACTGCGATCGGGCCTTGAGCGCCGCGACCGGTTGGGTCAAATCCTCCAAGTGAGTGATTTTTGCTTCGGCAATTCGGGTGATGACCGCAGTGCTTTCTCCGGTGAGCGAATGTTCCAGCCGAATTGTCTGGTAGAGAAACAGCACCGAAGAGGAGGCGAAAAGGATCACGGGCAGAACGACGAAAAAAAACAGCATTTTGCTGCGCAGGCTGAACATGGCCGAAATAACGTCCGCATCATACGGGACTGACTTGCCGGGCACCTTCGTGACCGCGTCATGCAGTGACGCTCCCACCTCGCCATCTTCGGCACCACCGACCTTGGTTTCAGGCCCGCCGTTTGAAGCGAGCAGCAGGTTTGACCCAGATTCATTCCAGGTGTTAGCCAGCGGCGCTGCGAGCGGTCGCTGCATCACAACGTCAAGATCGCCTCCTGTTTTTTGCACGCCGGGGAGCATGATGAGATGGGTGCAAGTCTTGCATTTGAATTTTACCGGCTCACGTCCCAATATTGTGGGGTCTAACCGGTATTTTTTGCCGCAATCCTCACAGATAACGAGCATGATATCACCTTTTGGGGCATCCTTTTCCCGTGATTTTGCGGACCATGTTCCGTCTGAACCGGTCTTTCTTTTCTTTGCGCTGAATGTCGCGGGCCAACGTCTCGACCAGAATCACCGCCTGCGTCTTCGGGATGCGGTTCGGATGGTGACCGGCGGCTAGAAGCTCTTCTTCGATGAGGATTCTGGCTAACGGTCCGATGGCCTTAGCATATTGGAGGGTCAGGTAACCGAGAAATTCAGGATCGAGGTACGTAAACTCCTTTTCAAGCGGCTCGATCAGCTGTAAGTCCAGCAAACGGGTGACGGTTATACGCAGATCCTCCGGGTTCAAACCAATTGTCTGAGCGAGTGCGCCGAGGCTTTTTTCACCATCCAAAGCTAAAAACAGCGACAGCAGGCGGCCATCCAACGATACGTCTTTCAGGTTCTCACCGACGATCTGGCGAAATATCAACGGTGAAATATCGCCCGACGGCAGAGTCACGGACCCCACCCTTCCGACGATTTTGTCGCCGACTTCGCTGCTATGATCGCTGACCGGCACCGGTTTCTTCTCTCAGCTTTTTTATCTCTTCTCTTAAATTACGTAATTCCTGCTGGATGAACAATTTGAGATCCTCGATGGCCTTGATGATTTCAGGCTGAACGCCGCCAACTGGCTGCCGTTCACTGGTTGCCGCCGTTACCGTGCGCCTGTCGTCAGCCTGCGCTTTGCTCGGCATCAGTTGATTCTTGAGTTTCTTGTATTTTCCCAATTCGACCGATAGAATTTTTTTCTTTTCGACTTCCGTCAGGTCTTCGGACTGAACGATTCTTTCGAGTTCGGTGAACAAAGACGTCAGAATTTTGAAAGCATCCGGATGGGACTGGCCGAGATGGGTGCGGATATACTCACCGATCGAACCGAGCAGCTGCAGAAAAACCAGTACGATTTTGTCGTTCCGATACGTGTCCTGCAAAACAGCGACCTGCTCGACAAAACTCGTCATGACATCATCTGTGATTTCCCAATCGATCGACAGAATGACGGTTTTTAGGTCTCTGAGCGGATGCGGTTTTATATCGGCGCTTTTTATTTCGGCGGCCTCGGACGGTTCTTCCTCTCCGAATAGATTCTGCAGCCGATCCTCGACTTCTTCGGAAAACTGGTCTCCGGTTGTTTCGTTTTCCACTTCCTACCCCCTAGTTCGTTTCAGGCCATTATTGGATCGGAAAGCAATCCGCGTTTCGGAAACAGTGAATAGCCACTATTTCAAATCCTTCACGATGGACGCCATGGTCAAAGAAATGATTTTTTTTAACGTGGCGACAACGTTGGTTCCCATCAGAGCGCTGGCGGGAAAAGAGGCGGTTTTCAGTTTCGAATTGAGGTCCTGCTCGAGAGTTTCGACGGGCAAAATGGGAATGCCCTGCTCCGCCAGATCTACCTTGTTATACTGCAGGACCATTGGAATCTTGAAAATGCTCCTTTTATAATTGGCGAGGTTCTCCTGCAGGTTTTTGAGCGACAGGATGTTTTTCTCCCTCCTCACCGCCATCGCGTCTGCCACAAAAACCATGCCGTCGACGCCTCTTAAAACGAGCCGCCTGGTTGCATTGTACTTGACCTGTCCCGGCACGGTGTACAATTGAATTTTGACGTCATAGCCGTTCACTTTCCCGATGTCGAACGGCAGAAAATCGAAAAAGAGTGTCCGGTCGCCATGGGTTTTAATCGTGACCATTTCAGTTTTGATACGACTGCTAAATTTGTCGTATATATATTCCAGGTTGGTTGTCTTGCCTCCCCGACCGGGACCGTAATAGACGATTTTGACCTGAACTTCTTTCTTTTTGGGATTGACGAATGCCATGTGTCGTGTACCTGCAAGTTGTTGCGATCAGTTCGAACAAAAAACGGTCTGTCATGCCGAAGCGGTTCAGGGCACCTCGATCGCTCCCAGGGTAGTCTTAATTTTCTCGACGGCTTCATTGACCTTGAGGCGCAGAAAACCAAGTGAGATATCGTTGCTGAAAATCGTAATCATCAGAAATTCGGAAACAATTTTGTTAAAATGAATATTTTCTTTTACACCTTTGTGGAAAAGCAGCGAGAATTCTCCCTCACCGATGATTTTGGCCATGGCGCTGACGGCACCGAAATTTCCCGCCGCCAGAGCTGCCAGGGAATATACATCGTGCTGGCTCTCGCCGTTGTCCCGGTTGGCGATGATGTTGCCCGCCATGTCGATGAGAAACACGCAGCTCACCCCAATATCGATAAGATCCTGCTGCAAGACATTTTCGATTCCATCCAGCTGTTCTTGACCGAGCGTGTATGACAATTGGCCGCCTCCCCAAAAATGATTGAACCGGTGCGTATCAATTTGATACGACTAATGAAATACAAAAATATACTATATAATATATTTGATATACTTCTAACATATAAGAATACCAAATTTATACCCGGTTTATCAAGATAAATTTCGTCGTTGATTAGACGCTACTAGGATTTAACATTTGGAAAAGTATAGAAAAATTAATCCGGAGTCCGTGGTGACACGCCACTCGCAGAGGTCCAACGCAAGACGCTGGATAATAATGCGGGGCGGTTTGATATGAGCACCTTGGCCATAGCGGCACGCGCAAGTGACTTTTTCGTGTACGTGATTATGATAAAGGATAACTGAGAGGCCAACCGCCGACACACCGGGTCACGCTATTATGAATGACGACAGGCGCACGGGCAGCTTCAAACCTTTTCAACATCTGGGCCGGCTATTAAAAGTGGAATCCCTGCCGAGGTATCCCGGTCCAAAGCGGCCTTTTACCGCTGAGACCGATTGTGCAGAGGACCCGGCGTGCGAACGAGACCTTTTCAGCGAGGCCATGAGTGGCGTGGCGCCGATCGCCCAAGACAAATACAGCCCGAACGAAGAAGTTGCGGCGGTATTGGTCCACGAAGAGCCTTGTCGACCTCAATGTGATGTTCTGAGAAAACTCGACGAGTTGGTTCAATACGGTGACGGTTTTAGTGTAGCCGACACGCCGGAGTATCACGAAGGCGTCGGACACCGCGTCCATCCGACGGCGACCCGGCATCTTCACGGCGGGCGTTTTTCGATTCAGGCCCATATCGATTTACACGGTTTGAGTGCGCCTGAAGCCGAACGGGCTGTTGATGATTTCTTGCGAGAGGCAATCCGCAGCGGCAAACGTGCCGTACTGGTCGTTCACGGTCGCGGATTGTCATCACCAAGACACCCTATTCTCAAAACCAAGGTTCGGGATTGGTTGACACGCGGCACTTGGCGTAAGTGGGTGATGGCCTTTACGAGTGCGCGTCTGTGCGACGGCGGCGCCGGTGCCACATACGTGTTGCTCCGACAGCGGCCGGTGACCCGGCAATTCAGAAAAAAGCGCCGGCGCCGGTAATGTTGCGCGATAAAATTTAGAAAAAATGCTTGACACGAATAAAAAAAATAACGATTATTCAAAGTTTTAATTTTTTAGTGTCGGTAGACAGATCAGGTAAAGTCCCTCATATAATACTGAATCTGGTCCTGCAATTGGTCCTTCATCTGGCAGCGACACCCAAATGAAGGATTTTTTTATTTGCCGATGACAACCGGTTCATTTTTTACCCACTCACGCAATAAGATCGCCAATTTGAAGATTGCAAGAACGGGTTATCGAGACAGTTCACCAGGAGAGGCAGAGATATGATCAGCGAACAGAAACGCGTTAGAAACATCGGCATCAGCGCACACATCGATTCCGGCAAGACCACTTTGACGGAACGCATCCTCTATTACACGCATCGCATCCATGCGATCCACGATGTCAGAGGTAAGGACGGCATCGGTGCGACCATGGATTCGATGGAACTAGAGCGTGAGCGCGGCATCACCATCGCTTCGGCCGCCACCTTTTGTCAGTGGAAGGGCCATGAAATCAATATCATCGACACGCCGGGCCACGTTGATTTCACCATCGAGGTGGAGCGATCCCTACGGGTTCTCGACGGTGCGATTCTGGTGCTGTGCGCTGTCGGGGGAGTTCAGTCCCAGTCAATTACGGTCGACCAACAAATGCGGCGTTACAACGTTCCCTTTATCGCCTTTGTCAACAAGTGCGACCGAAACGGCGCCAATCCGGAGCGCGTGATCCAGCAACTCGCACAAAAGCTGGGCCACAAACCGGTTGCCATGCAGATCCCAATCGGCCTGGAAGCGGACCTTAAGGGTCTCGTTGACTTGGTGAGCATGAAGGCCCTTTATTTCGAGGGGCCCAATGGTGAAGAACAGCGCGAAGCGGAGATACCGGAAACCCTGTTGACGCTGGCCCTCGAGAAAAGAGAGGCCTTGATCGATGCGGCCGCCATGTTTTCAGACGAATTGACCGAAGCGGCCCTTGATGAAAAGGTCACGCCGGAACTGATCATCGAGGCTGTCCGCCGGGGGACTATTGCCAGAGCAATGACGCCGGTCTTCTTGGGGTCGGCTTATAAAAACAAAGGCGTCCAGCCACTTCTTGATGCCGTAACCCGCTTCCTGCCTTGTCCGGCCGACGTGCAAAACGAGGCCCTGGACATGGAAAAAGACGAAAAACCCGTTATACTCACCTCCGACCCCCAAGCGCCGCTGGTGGCCTTGGCATTCAAGCTCGAAGACGGGCAGTATGGTCAGCTTTCCTATGTTCGCGTCTACCAGGGCACGCTCTCAAAGGGCGAATCCATCGTCAACATGCGCACCGGTAGAAAAATAAAAGTCGGCCGGGTCGTGCGGATGCATGCTGACCAGATGGAAGAAATCGAAAAAATTCCAGCTGGTTACATCGGCGCCCTGTTCGGTGTGGATTGCGCCTCCGGCGACACTTTTGTCAGCCCCGGCATCAATGTGAGCATGACCTCAATGTTCATCCCCCAACCGGTCATATCGCTGGCGATCGTGCCCAAGGACAACAAGGCCCAGATCAACATGTCCAAGGCCCTGAACCGCTTCACAAAAGAGGATCCAACCTTTCGCACCTATGTCAACGAAGAGACAAACGAGACCATCATAGAGGGGATGGGTGAACTTCATCTCGAGGTTTATGTGGAGCGCATGCGGCGTGAGTACAATGCCGCCGTTGAAACCGGGCAACCGCAGGTTGCCTATCGCGAAACCATCACCCGCAGGGCCGATTTCAACTATACCCACAAGAAACAGACCGGCGGCGCCGGTCAGTACGGCCGGGTGGCGGGATACCTCGAACCGGTCGTAGGCGAAGAGTTTGTCTTCGAAAATAAGGTGTTCGGCGGGGCCATTCCGACCCAGTTCATTCCAGCCTGTGAAAAAGGTTTTCGGGGATGCCTGAAAAAGGGACCAAAGATGGAATTTCCGGTTACCGGTATCAAGGTCGTGCTTGACGATGGGGCCGCCCACTCGGTCGATTCATCCGAGATCGCCTTTATGGCAGCTGCCCGTTCCGCCTTCATGGAAGCCTATCTGAAGGCCAATCCGGTGATTCACGAACCGATAATGAAAGTCGTGGTGGAAAGTCCCACCGAGTATCAGGGACCGGTCATGGGCTCACTGAACCAGCGTCGCGGCATGATCCTCGGCGCCCAGGACGAAGGCGTCATTTGCGTGATCGAGGCCCAGGTGCCGCTGGCGGAAATGTTCGGATACTCAACTGTTCTACGCTCGCTCACCCAGGGCAAAGCGCAGTTTACGATGGAGTTCTCCACTTACAAGCAGCTGCCGCAGTCGATCACTGAAGAGCTTGCCAAGAAGGTGCTCGAAAGAAAAAAAGTGGCTTAGGGTTCGCGAAAAAATAAGTTGGTGATTTTGGGCGTTGAGGCGCCCGGTCGACAAGGCGTTAAATCGCAGGAATATCTGGATATTCCAAGGTTTTACACCGGCAGCCGGACGGGATGCATCGGCGTCCAAAATGGTCAGGTCTTTTTGAGCGAGACCTTAGGCACTATCGTTTGATCCTGACACGCCTCGGCGACCCAATGCGGCTTTAAATTCTCAATGCCGATAGAAAACAAAATCAAGCCCATGGAAAAGCAGCCGCCTGGCGAAGTGAGTGTGCCGCGCGAACCCGGGCGTTTTTTCGTCACCGGTAGCGTATTGGCGATCACTGCAGCGCGCCCGGTGGAACACCATAAAGTCACGGGTGTCGAATCGGCCGACAAGCAGCAGTTGCCTTCGGAATCGAATCGGATCGTCTACCTCAAGGAAAGGAGCCTGACCATGCTCAAAAACGACCTAATCCTTCGCAATCCGTTGCGGTTCATGCAAAAAGATCCCCAAAACAGCCTTCTTCCGGTCGGCGGTTTCGGGGCCGTGCTGGCAAGAGCCGGAGTTGGAAAGACGGCTTTGCTGGTGCAAATATCGCTCAATTCCCTCTTGGAGGGCTGGAATGTCCTCCACATCAGCCTTGAAGACCCGGTTGACAAGGTCAACCTTTGGTATACCGAGGTTTTTAATCACATCGCGCGGCAGTACAATGTCAAACCGGCGAACGAACTTTGGGATACCCTTTTGCCACACCGGTTTATCATGACCTTCCGTGTGGAGGGATTCAGCGTCCCCAAACTTGACGAACGGCTCACGGATCTAATCGAGCAGAACATCTTTACGCCTCATGTCATTATCATTGACGGTCTCCCTTTCGATCAAACCGTGCGTCCTCCATTGTTAGAACTGAAGGAACTGAGCCAAAGACGAGGTTGTCACGCCTGGTTCACCGTACGCACCCACCGACACGAAATGACGGACCTCAAAGGTTTCCCGACCCAGATGACCGGCCTGTTGGATCTTTTTGACATAATTCTTTACCTTCAGCCGCAGGACAAGGACATTCATATCAGGGCGCTGAAAGGCCAGGAAAACGTCGGGGAACAAACCGGTCTGATTTTGGACCCGTCCACGATGCTGATCACTGAAACCACTTAGTTTTCATCCATTTAGGTCTCAAATAAACGGATTTGCGTTCGCAGCCGTTCCCGGCGGCGGCAGACAGCCCACAACAAGGCCGACACAGCAAACAAGAGATCGGTTTACGGCAGGAAAAAGGCGGATCGAAGTTTTTGCGGCGTTGGCTGATTTTTTTCGTGGACTGCGCCGTACTCTGGGGCTGCGTAAAAGGGTCAGGAATGGGTTGAGTCCCAATACCAGCCTCTGCAAAGGCTCGAGACCGACACCGCGCGATATGAAGTGGCGCGCATCAGGGGCCAAACCAAAAGCAGAGACGACATTGACTCCGCCTGTCGGTGTTCCACCATATTGGCCGATCAATCAAACAGTTTCCATTACACCGGTGCATATGTCGAGGGTATTCGCCTTGTCCGCGCACCCGCCGTGATGGATGTCCAGCCAGGTTTCTTTCAGATACTCCCAGGATGAATTACTGATGGAAGCGTGTCCTATTGTTAATTCCCACATGCCCGTCTGCGAATCTCGCAGCAAAACATGCTTCTGGTGGCAATGTCGGCACTCGATTGTTTTGGCTTCCATAAATCGTCTTTCGGTGATCGTTGATCCTGACAAGTATAAAGGTGAAAAAAGTCGAAGCATGATTTGTGCCAGGGTATGTAAATTTAATTTTTATATTATATTCTTACAGTTAGCGAAATAAAACGATGTTGTCGGTGGATTGTTTTGTGAAATCGAGGAGTGAATTATATGAAAAAAACTTCCCATGACAAAGGCCATGGACCCTTTCAAGACAGGCAACCGCCTGATATTAGGCCTTGTCATGAGCCGAGCGTAAATATATATTTCAAACCAACGCTCCATCGATTTCAAGGCACAGGCCAGTAGCTCTAATGGTAGAGCACCGGACTCCAAATCCGGGTGCTGGGGGTTCGAATCCCTCC
>JBAVJU010000231.1:0-10198 GCA_049687935.1 Desulfobacterales bacterium
CCGCATGAGAAACCCCAAGACTACCAGATCGTCCAGGCGGCCCCAAACGCCCAGAAAATCGGGCAGCAGGTCGTAGGGAAAAAATATATAGAACAGCGCCAGGAGAATGTATAAATATGTCATTTCCAGCAACCGGTCAGCGGTGCCCGGCAGAGCGCCACCGTTTCGTTCCTCATGTACCTTTCTCTCTGCATACAGAATAAACCCACCGCGCGTAAAGAAAAAAGACCGGCACCCGAGTTGTCATCCCGAATATAGGCAAAAGCTGGCGAATAATTAACGCGTACCGGTAACAGTTTAAACCAGTTTAAGTGTCAACTGTAAATTAATTATTATGTAATATTACAAATTTTTAATTGTTTTTTATTAATGTAATATATTAATGAATTTTTACGCCAATCACGGCTTTGGCCTTGATTGGCGTAAAAATTCATTCGTCAACGTAGGCCCGTTTTTTCAACCGAAACCGCACGAAACCGGCCACCGTCAGCAGGGCGCCCAGAAAGAAAAGAAACTGGTAAATATGCCCGGCCAGGTAAGTCAGCCAGACGGTGCCCCGGTTTTGTCGCGCGAGCCACTGCCGTTCGATTTCCCAGGGAAAAGCCGTAAGCCCTCGGTAAAAGGCCGCATCCACGTCACTCCCACGCTGAATATCGGCCAGGATTTCAATGAGCGTACTCCGCCCGTGGGTTTCCGCGATGTATGCCACCACCCGGCGGCTTTCTTCATAGGCCAGTAAAAGCCTGCGACTGTCAGACGGGAAGCGATCGCGGAGCGCGCTCAGGGGAATAAGGTCGCCGGAGAGGATGGCGTCCTCCAGCAGTGACGGTTGCGGCTGTTCGAGCAAATCGGCCACCCCTTCGCTCGCCCACTGGGCCACGCCTTCCTCCAGCCATTTCGGAAGAGCGGCCCCGCTGTGATTCGCATGCAGAAACAGGTGCACCACTTCGTGTTTCAGGACACTTCTGAAATGCGCCGGCCGCCCGGCCAGTTTTCCGAAATCGAGCACGATCAGGCCCTCGGACGGAACGGCAAAGGCGATAATCAGCGGGTGGTCTGCCAGCCGCCGAAACATCTCCCCGTTCTGAATCAGCATCACCGTGGGCCGTTGCGACAAGCGCCACCCGAAGAGTTCCACCAGTTCGGCCTCGACGGCCGGAAAAGTGGCGGCCAAATCCTCGGCGGCTCCTTTCAAGGGTATTTCGTATTGGATTTTCAGTCCCGGTCGAACGAGTGTTTCGAACGAAACCGTCGCCGCGGAAAGCACGCCGCTCGACTGCGTCACCAGAAATACGGTCAGAAAAATCGCGGTCGCTCGTCGTATCAGGTCGCATTGCATAGGTGGTATCGGTCACCGCACCATAAAAAGGCTCAACTGGGGAACGTAGGTGATCACCGCCAGCAGAATCAGCAGCAGAACCAGATACGGCCAGGAAGCCCGGTAGAGCTGCACCACGGGCTTGCGAAACTTCAAACTGGCGATGAACAAGTTAATACCGACCGGCGGCGTCGAATATCCGATCTCGAGATTGACCAGGAAGACAACCCCCAGGTGCAGCGGATCCACGCCATATCTCAAGGCAATCGGCACGATGATCGGCACGATGATCATGGTAGCCGAAAAAATGTCCATGATGCAGCCCGCCGCCAGGAGAAAAATGTTGAGGGAGGCCAGAAAAAGAATTCTGCTGTCGGACAGGGCTGTCAAGTACCGCAAGAGCCGGTCGGGAATCTGCTCGTCCACCAGATAACCGGTGAAGCCGAGGGCAAAGCCGAGGATCACGAGGATGGCGCCCGAGAGCATGGCGCTTTCGACCATGATGCCCGGCAGTTGGCGCCGGAAATCGACTTCCTGGAGAACGAAGCATTCGACGATGACGACGTAAAGCAGGATTACGGCTGCTACTTCGGCAATCGTCACGAACCCGCCGTACACGCCGACAACGAGAACCCCCACGATCGGCCAGTCCCAGGCGGCCGCCGCGAACGCGGACTTGACGCGCGGCCAGGAAACAGTGGATGAGACACGGGAATTTTCATTCGCGCGACCCCGCAGCCACTGGTTGACGGCGGCGTAAAGAGACAACCCCCCGACCAGCAGAAGGCCCGGCAATAGTGCGGCTTTGAAGAGACCGGTGATATCGATCTGGGCGATCACACCGTAGAGAATGACCGGCAGGCTGGGGGGAAACAGCAGCCCGAGGCTGCCGGAAGTGGTCAACAGTCCCAACGTGAAGGGTTCGCGGTAGCCCTCCTGGCGCAGAACCGGGTAAAGGACGCTTCCCAGGGCCACGATGGTCACCCCGCTGGCCCCGGTCAAGGCCGTAAAAAAGGCACAGGAACAGAGCGCAGCAATCGCCAGGCCTCCCGGCAGCCAGCCGACCAGTGCCTGCAGAAGCTTCATGATCCGCCGTGGGGCCGCGGTTTCTGTGAGAAGCACCCCCGTGAACGTGAACAATGGCAGGGCCACCAGGACCGGCATCGAGGCCAGCCGGTTCATTTCAATCAGAACCACCTGCAGCGCCATCCAGTTGTGGCCGGCTGCGTACAGGCAGACCATCGTCAAGCCGGCAATAACGGTGAAGAGGGGGATTTCGAGCAAGGCCAATCCGGCCACGACGGCAATCGCGAGGGTGAAAAGCGTCACGCTCCCCCCTCCGGTGGGCCATCTCGAGTCGCACCACGATCGAGGCCGGGGCCGTCGTTTGCAAGGGTTGTCGCCGTCCGAACGGCCGTCAAAGCGCTCAATAAAAAGCGGGAAAAGGACAGGGCAAAAAAAAGTGGAAAGACAACCGCCGAACCGCCCTGCAGACCGAAGATCGCCATTTCGTTTTTCACGAAGGTCAGTGACGCCGCGAACAGAAATCCCATGACGACAGCGCCGAACAGGCTGCCCAGCAGCCGTGCCAGACGGCGGGTGCGGTGGCCGGCATACCGCAGCAGGATCTCGAGTTTGATGTGCCGTTGTTTCTTCAGGGCGAGGGTCGCACCGATCAACGCCAGCCAGAGTACGATATTGGGACTGATCTCGAGAATTTTCTGGTAGGAGACGCCGAAGAGGTTGCGGGCGATGATGTTGGTGGTGATCATCAGCATCAGCGCCGAAAACAGAAAAATCACTACCGCCTGCTCGATGATCTCAATCGTGTCGTCGATCTTGGCAAACAAGCGCATGGGTTGCATTCCTGCCGCGCCTCCCGGATCGTGCGAATGGGGTGGGGTTTCCCCGACAATTATCGGTTAAAATAACAATCCGTTAGAGGCGTCACGTCTGCGTTACCGACGTTGGTCCTCGAGAAGACGCGACACCGTATCGAAGAGTTCCCGAGAATAGAGGCGGTCGATGCTGTCGGAGTATATTTGCCGCGCCTTGATGCCGAAGAGGCGCAGCTGCTCTTCGGTCGGCCTTTCAAAAACGATGCCCGAGTTCAACAGAGCCTCCCGGGCTTCGGCATTGACCCGGCGGGAGATTTGAACCAGTTCATCGCAAAAGCCGGCCGAAGCCTCCCGCAGGATTTTCCGGTTTTCTTCCGAGAGCCGATCGAAGGTGTCCTTCTTGATGAGAAAGGCACCGGTGGAGTTGACCATCGGATAGTCGAGCATGTAGCGCACCTTGGCATGCCACTGATAAGCGATGGCGGCAGCCGGCGGTGCATAAAAACCGTTGATCATGCCGGTTTCCAGGCCGGTGTTGACATCGGTGAGTTGAAGCGGATAGGTCTTGATGCCGAGGGCTTCCAGGCTGGTTTTGGCCACCGGGTCGCCTTTCCAGACCCACATCTTGATGGGATCGAACCCTTGAGGCCCGGTCATCGGTGTGTTGGAAAAAAAATAGACGAACCCGGCTTCGGCAAAACCGAGCAGCACGAATCCCTTCTTCTCGAATTCCGCGGCAAAGCGATCGGCCAGCTTTTGCTTCACGAAATCGACTTCGGCCTCTGTCTTGTAAAGCAGGGGGGCCTCCAGAATACGGATCTGCGGCACGAGCACGCCGAGTCCGACCCCGGAGAAGCCGGCCGCCTGAATACGGTCGGCCTGCATTTTACGCAGCACATCGAGTTCGTCGCCCGCGATCCCGCCGGCGTAGACCGTGAAGGACACGGCCCCTTTGGTCCGCTCCTTGACGGCAGCGGACAGCTGGTAGAGCGAATTCGTCCAGGCGCTCCCCTCGGGTGTAATCAAAGCGACCTTGATAACAGTCACTTCCGCGGTAGCGCCTGAAGCACCGTTCGAAACACCCCACATCGCGATGAACACAAGCAGATATCGGCAGACTCTGATTCCCTTCACTCGCGGCCTCGCTTTCAGTCGATAAACAGTCGATCGGCCGCGTTCAGATAGGTCTGTGCCCGATCGACGGCGATTCGATTGTAGAGCCGGAATCTCTCCTCGGTTGCGGGTTCCGTCAGAATGCGGTTCAAGACGGCGGTAAATTGCGGGCGGTCTTGCTGCTGATAGAGGACGAAGCGGGCATAGTAGAGATCTGCGAGGTAAAAACCCTTGCCGTTCATCTGCTCGAGCCGCCGGTAGTGTTCGATGGCCAGTTCCGGCTTGCCGCCCATCAGGGGTGACCGAGAACCATAATAGGCCAGCAGGACCAGGTGCGCGCCACCGTAAAAATAAGACTCGTCAGCCTCGATCACACGCTGCATGGCCTTTTCGACCAAGTGTCCCTTCCCCACGGTGCTGATCGAGTCGCGGTTGTAGTGGATGTCGGCGCTCAGCGTGAAACCGTACCAGAACAGGGCCGGCATCTCTTCGCGATCCAGGCCGCGGATGAAAGATCCGGCTTTCGAGGGATCGGCCAGTTGCCCGCGGGCCGCCGGGTGCCGGATCTCAAGGGCCCGCAGGGCATATTCGTTGCCCTTGCGGTAATAGCGGACCGCCGTTTTCTTCATCTCTGAAATAGACGACCCGCCGGTTTCCGACGCCAAGCCTGTCAGCTCCACGGCCTCGATCCGGCCGTCAAGAAACGCGAAACTGTAACTGGCATAGAGGCGAGCCAGCAGCACCAGCAGCTGCCGGTTCTGCGGATCGCTTTCAAGCAAGGCTTCCAGCAGCTTGATGTTGGCCGGCAGTGCCTGTTCTACCAGGTCGAGATCGTCATCCTTCTCATACGCCGCCACCCCGGTCGCCATGACGTCGCTGACGGCGCGTACCGTCATCTTGTGCGTCGAACAGGCCGTCAACATGACGGCCAGCAGCAAGGCGGTGAGCCTTGACAAAAAAACAAGCCGGTTGGGCCGCGACGGCGGACCGCTTTGTATCGGCATCGCCCCCTTTGCATCCGTACCCGGTCTTGGCAATAGCAGACGACAGATCCGTCGACCGGTTTCGTTGAAAGCGGTTATCATGGCGATCATATTGACAAAAAAAATGGCACCTGTCTACCGGCTGTGGCCACTTGACAGCGACACGGAAACTAAATAATCCGGCCCTTCGACCCGGCGGCAGTCACCGGTTTTTCTGATGTTGCGGCGGGCAGTTGGGGTGTGGTGGGCGGCGGGGCCGGGGGCGGTTCGGTTCGACCGGGTTTGATCATGCGGGAGCGGCCCTCAAAAGTGGAGCCTTCCTTGATATCAATGGATCGGGCGGTGATATCCCCGATCATTTTACCGGTGGCCTGGATCTCAAGGTGATTGCGGGCCGTCACATTGCCTTTGACCGTGCCTTGAATAACGATCGTGTTGCCTTCGATATCGGCTTCCACTACGCCGGACTGACCGACGACGATATCACCGTTGAGTTTGATCGATCCGAGGACGCGGCCGTTGATCAAAATATTTTCTTCCCCGCCCAGTTCGCCTTCGATCCTGATGTTCTCGCTTACCAGCGACATCGATGCTCCGGAAGTGGCTACTTCCATTGTTTCTGCTCCTCAAGGGTTTGAATCAGCTGTGCATCTTGATTTCACCGTTGAACACCGCCCCTTCTTGAAGGGCCACAACCGGCGTGGAAATATTGCCCTTGACGACGCCCGTGCGGTCAATCTTGAGTTTGGAAACGGCGGCGAGATCTCCCTCGGCTGTTCCGCCGACCAGAATCGTGGCGGCTCTCAGGTTTCCCCGGATGACAGCCGATTCCCGGATGTCCAGGTCGCCTTCCAGATGAATGTCGCCCTCGTGACGGCCGAATACCTGAACGCTGTCGCGACCGGTTATGGATCCGCTGACTGTCAACTTCTTGCCCAGATATGTCGTTCCATTTTTAGAGGACGGTTGCGGCACGACAGGGTCGATCGGATCTTCGCCGCCATTGGATTTTTTGAACCAGGCCATTGTCGAACGCCTCCTTCAGGCTGTAATGAGTGTGCCTATAAGATACCGTTTAATTGAAAATAAATCAACAAATCAGTTGAGTATTTGCGGTGCCTGTATTACCTCTCAAAGAGATGCCAGCCGTCTGACCCCGGCCAACGCGTCACTTCGGCGGGGCGTTGCGAAGCGGGAGACTGCACCGATGAAACTCTTTCCAATCCTCGTTTTAGTAGCCGGCTTTTGGGGTAGCACGGTTGTCGGGTCACCCTCGGCCGAGGAGCCGAGTGACATGAGGCAGGCCCGAGCCGACATGGTGCGCGTGCAGATCGAAAACCGCGGCATAAAGAACCCGCGCGTTCTCGCCGCCATGCGCGAGGTCCCGCGCCACCTTTTTGTCCCACCGGATCTGCAATCGAAAGCGTATAGCGATCGTCCTCTGCCGATCGGTGAGGGTCAGACGATCTCGCAGCCCTATATCGTTGCGTTGATGACCGAAGTCCTCTCCCTGAACGCCTCTTCCCGGGTGCTGGAGATCGGCACCGGGTCCGGTTATCAAGCCGCCGTTCTGGCGGCCGTCGCGGGCGATGTCTACACCATCGAAATCAAGACACTGCTCTACACGCAGGCCGACCGGAACCTGCGGGCGCTTCGGCTCGACAAGGTCAAGAACCGTCCGGGAGACGGCTACTACGGCTGGGCCGAACAGGCGCCTTTCGACGCCATCATGATTACCGCGGCCGTCGACCACATCCCGCCGCCGCTCCTTCGGCAGCTCAAAGACGGTGGACGGCTCGTGTTGCCCCTCGGCAATCCTTTCAGCTACCAGAACCTGGTCCTGGTCACCAAACACGCGGGGGATTACACCGTCAAACAGATCACCGGCGTTCTTTTTGTGCCGCTGACCGGGTACGCCCTCGACCGGAAAAGGTGACGCCGGTGCCCTCCACCCCGATCCGCTCACCGCTTCTGTTCGCCGTCTTCCTGATTTCCTTGTCCTCCCTGGCCTTCGAGGTGCTTCTGACCCGGGTGTTTGCCATCAGCCAGTGGAATCACCTGGCCTTCATGGTGATCAGCATCGCCCTGATGGGTTTTGCCGGTGCCGGCACTTTTCTGAATATCCTGCAGACGAGGGACACAGGGTGGACCGGGTCGCTGACCTCAGCAGAGGCCCCGGCCATTCTCAGCCTGTTTTACGCCGCCGCCGTCATCTTCGCTTTTTGGGTGTTGAACCGCCTGCCGCTCGATTACGTCAGACTGCCAATCGAGCCGGTTCAGACATTTTACCTGCTGGTCGCTTACGGGTTGCTGGCCATTCCGTTTTTTTTCGCCGGGCTCGTGATCTGCGCCGCCTACAGCCTGTTGCCCGAAAAGACCGGCATCGCCTATTTCGCCACCATGACCGGCTCGGCATGCGGCGCCGTGCTGCCCGCCCTCCTGCTGCCGTTTATCGACGAAGGCCGGCTCATCGCCATCACGGCTGTGGTTCCCCTGCTGACCATTATGCCGCTTCTTCGAGCCGCGGCACGATCGCCATGGTCGCCCAGTGCCGGTTTTCGGGGCACGTCGGGGTATCTATTGGCGGCAGTGGCCGTTTTCACCGGAACGGCAGCCCTGCTCATAACCACCGCACCGCAGACCGTGGCGGTCCACCCGTCGCCCTACAAAGCCCAATCCCAGCTCCTGCAACTGCCGGACAGCCGGATCACGGAAACCCGCAACAGCATCAGCGGTCTCCTGGCGATCGTGTCAAGTCCTCACATCCGCTTTGCACCGGGTCTGAGCCTGACATTCGGCGGCGAACTGCCGCCTCAAACCGCGGTGTACCGGGACGGTGACAATCAGCTGGTGCTCTACACGGATTTGACGCCGCACAGCGCGGAATTCGCCGCCTTCACCCTGCCCTATGCCGGTTACCGGCTGGTCGCCGGGCCGGCGAAGGTCCTGATCATCCAGAACGGCGGCGGTTTGGGCATGGCTTGCGCGACGGCCGCCGGCTCACGGCCCGTTACACTCGTCGATTCCCATCCGGAAAGGGCCCGGATCGCGGCCGAACATTACCGGATACCGGTCTCCAGCCAAACGCCACGCCAATTCCTGAGCCGCACCAGCGAGAGGTTCGACGTCATTCAGGTTGAAACCTGGGGCACCTCCCTGCCCGGTTCCGCCGCCCTCAGCCAGGAGTATCTTCTCACGATCGATGCCTTGAGCGCCTATCTCGACCACTTGAGCGAAAACGGCGTGATCATCATCTCGCGCCGGCTGTTGCTGCCCCCTTCCGACCTTTTGCGGCTGTGGGCGACAGCCGCCGAGGCCCTGAGAAAGACCGGGGTTCTGCTGCCCGGAACCCACTTGGCCGTGCTGCGCAGCTGGGACATTTACGTGATGTTGGTTTCGCGACGGCCCCTGCATGCAGACGAAGAACTGGTCAGATTCGCCGAAGATCTGAATTTTGACTGGGTCTACCGGTTCGACATGCGGCCCGTATGGTCCAATCGCTATTACGTCTTCGACGCACCCTACCACAGTCTGGCCGTCGAGCGGCTGGTGGAAGCCTATCGCGAGAGTCGAGAAACCGCTTATTTTGACGCCTATTTCATGGACGTTGCCCCGCAGACCGACAATCGCCCGTTTCCCAGTCGTTTCTTGAAATGGCACCGGTTGAAAGAGACATACCGCACCACCGGCAGCCGCATGTACACCCTGCTGCTGTCGGGTGAAATCGTGGTAGCCGTCATTTTTCTCGAAGCCGGCCTCTTGTCTCTGGCGCTGTTGGCCCTGCCCTTTGTGGCACTTCGGGAAACCGGCTCGCGGCCCGGCGCGGCGGAAATGATCTACTTTCTATCGCTGGGGATCGGGTTCATGTTCGTCGAGCTGTACTTTATCAAACACCTGGTGTTGCTCTACGGAGATCCGGTCGTCAGCCTAACGGTGGTTCTTGCCGGTATGCTGATTTTCTCGGGAGTCGGCGGTTTTCTTTCCCAGCGCTTGACCGACAGGGCCCTTGTCGTCAGCCTGGCCCTGCTGGTCACCCTGCTCGCGCTTGCGGGACCGGTCACCGCGTGGTTGACGCGCACGATCCTCCCGTATCCCGTCCCGGTCAACGTTGTCCTGGGCCTGGTGTGGCTGGCGGTTCCGGGGGTGCTGACCGGACTCCCCTTCCCTCTCGCCATGCGCCATCTGCTGAATACACCGTCGGCCCGGACCTACGCCTGGACAGCCAACGGCTGTGCATCGGTGCTGGCATCGATCGCCGCCGCCCAGCTGGCCTTGAGCCAAGGCATCGCCGCCATCGTGATAGGTGGGGCGGCGGCGTACGGGGTTGCCTTGATCTGCGCGCTCAAGATGCGTTCATCGGCTGGAGTCAAAAATTCAAAGGAGAAAATAGAAATACGGCCATGATATTTATCGAAGTCGATTGCTACGCGGGTTATCGCGGCGAGGAAACCCCGCGACGAATCCGGTTCAAAACCCATACGGTGGCGGTTAAGGCGGTGCTCGACCGCTGGCTTTCGCCTGACCACCGTTACTTCAAGCTCGAAGGCGATGAGGGCGATCTTTACATCGTCCGGCTCGATCCCCGCCAGGGGCTATGGGAGCTGACTTTTTACCGCGCTGCCAAAATCCCTTGAGGATCGTCGTCTGCTTTGAAGTCAGAGCCTGTGAGTGTCTTAAATACCTCGCTTTTGCGGCTGGTATTTTTATATCAGATTACGAGATGATATTCTTTCAAATTAGCCCTAACGTATTATGGTCGTGATGTAAAATCCTACTATATTGTGGATTTCACAATACGAAATGTACACTCCGAGTTGATACTTAACCGACTCTTAAAATACTTCTAGTATGTAGTAGTAACCAGTTTAAAATGCGATTAGAAGGAGCCAACATTAGTGTGATTTTGCACTTGTACTTTCAAACTATTATAATAATAAGCATAAAAC
>JBAVJU010000232.1:0-2265 GCA_049687935.1 Desulfobacterales bacterium
ACACCAACATCATCACGGTCGAGGACCCGGTGGAATATCGGATCGAAAAGATCTGCCAGGTCCAGCTCAACCGCAAAGCGGGTATGACCTTTGCGGACGGTCTGAGGTCGATCCTGCGCCAGGACCCGGATGTCATCATGGTCGGCGAAATCCGCGACACCGAGACCGCCACGGTGGCCGTCCAGGCCGCCTTGACCGGTCACAAGGTGTTGAGCACCCTGCACACCAATGACGCAGCCGGCGCGATCACCCGTTTCATCGACATGGGCATCGAACCGTTTCTGGTGGCCTCGACGATGATCGTATCCTTTGCCCAGCGGCTGGTTCGGACCATCTGCCCGCACTGCAAAAAACCCCACAATGCCCCTCCGGAAGTCCTCGAATATTGGGGCCTGACGAACAACCGCAAGGCCCGTTTTCTGCACGGCACCGGGTGCTTCAACTGCATGCACACGGGATACAAAGGCCGAACCGGAATTTACGAAGTGCTGTTGATCGACGACATGATTCAAAACATGATTCTGAAAAAGCAGTCGTCCCAAAAAATCGGACGCGCCGCAAAAGAAGCCGGTAGTTTCATGACATTGAAAGAGGATGCCGCGCAAAAAATCAAGCAGGGCATCACGACCTTCGAGGAGGCGGCATCAGCGGTATTGACGTAACAGGCTTCTGCCCGGCGGTTCTCGGTACCCCTTTACATGGAGCCGAGTGACCGGCGCAATCTGTTGGATTCTTATTATCACCGATAATTTCCGGCTGCTGCCGGCAGGGACCGCCGCCGCTGCCATAGAGGAACTCATGCCGAAATACGCCTACAAGGTTATCACCGAAACCGGCAATACCGGTTCCGGCGTCATCGAGGCCGATTCGCCCGATTCCGCCAACAACAAGCTCACCGCCATGGGATACATCCCGACCCGGGTCAAAGTAATCGGCGCCGGCGCGGGGTTCGATTTCAAAGCCATTCAAGACCAACTCTCCCCGATTCGGACCTCGGACATCATTCTTTTCACAAAACAGTTCCGCACCATGATCCGCGCCGGGGTCTCGATGCTGAACATCCTCTCGATCCTGGAAGATCAGACCGAGAACGTAAAGCTCAAAAAAGTCATCTCCGTGATGCACCAGGACATCAACGAGGGCGCCAGCCTGACCGAAGCCTTTCGCAGGCATCCCCGCGTCTTTTCACCGCTTTACAGCAGCATGGTGCAGGCCGGCGAGGCCAGCGGCGCGCTGCCTGAAATACTCCAGCGGCTGACCTATATCCTGGAACACGAACAAAAGGTCAAATCCGACATCAAGTCGGCATTGCAGTATCCGGCGATCGTCGTCGCTTTTCTGATCATCGCCTTTATCGTCCTGCTGACCTTCGTCATCCCTAAATTTGCCAGCATCTTCAAAAGCGCCGGATTGGTACTGCCGCTGCCGACGGTCATTTGCATGAAGCTCTACAGCTTCATGGCCAATTACTGGATGCTGATCCTCGCCGGATTGCTGGCGGGCGGAATCGCCCTTTTTTATTTTTTCCGCACGCCACCGGGCCGCTTTATTCGTGACCGAAGCATTCTCAAGCTTCCGATTATCGGCATCCTGCTCCAGAAGGCGGCCATTTCGCGGTTTGCCAGTATTTTTTCGATCCTGCACGCCAGCGGGGTGGACATTCTCGAATCGATGAACATCCTGTCCGGCACCATCGGCAATACCGCCATCGGCAGCGATCTCGAAGAAACGAAGAGCCTGCTGGAAGAAGGCCGGGGCATCGCCGGTCCGCTGGCCAGTTCAAAGTACTTTACCCCGATGTTGATCAACATGGTCGCCATCGGCGAGGAAACCGGCAACCTTCAGGAAATGCTGCAGGAAGTTGCCGACCATTACGATTCCGAAGTCCAGTATGCGATGAGCAAACTGTCGGAAGCCCTCGGTCCCCTTTTGACCATCGGCCTGGCGGCGGTGGTCGGGTTCTTCGCGCTGGCCATATTTTTACCGATGTGGGACTTGTCCACGATGGTTAAGTAGTTTCCGTCCAGAAATGGCCCTTTTCCGCAATTTCGGCGTCAATCGGCGAAATCGCTTGTGCGGCGTACAAGAGTACGCCTCCGCGCAATTCCTTGATTTCCTTGAACTTGCGAAAAATTGCACATTTCTGGATCGGAAACTTATCAGTGCCCTTCATGAAACCGCGGATGGGCACTAGATAATATTCTCAAGTATTGGATTACAGGTGACATTGCCACAACGCTTCTAATTAATATTACTAATGATATC
>JBAVJU010000233.1:0-8226 GCA_049687935.1 Desulfobacterales bacterium
CCTATAATTTGGCGGTGCATGACCTGAACATCGCCGGCCATAAACAGCGGTTGGCTGTTGCCACTGCCAAACGGCTGCAGGGCATCGATGTCGTCGATCAATTGGTCGGTGATTCGTTCGAAATCAAGGACGCAGTCGATGCGTATTTCCGGCGCCGGATCGATGTCGGCGCTCGCGGTCGCGGCTGCCTGTTCGAAGGCGGCCTTAAAAGCGGAAATATTTTCGGTTCTGATGCCCAGGCCGGCGGCCATACCGTGGCCGCCGAAATTTTCGAGCTGATCGGCGCAGGCCGTCAATCCCCGATAAAGATTGAATCCGGAGACACTGCGGGCCGACCCCTTGCCGATACCCTCGCGGGTCGATATCAGGACCACCGGCCGGTAATGGCGTTCCACCAGTCTCGACGCCACAATTCCGAGCACGCCTTCGTGCCAGCCTTCACGCGCCAAAACCAGTGCCCGGCGGTTGAGTTCATGGGGGTGATCCTTCAGGTATTGCCTGATTTGCTGTAAGATTTGCCGTTCGGTGTCCTTGCGCCGATTGTTCAGTTCATCGAGGGAATCTGCGATCCCCTTGGCTGTTGCACGGTTTTCCGTCAGCAGCAGCCGTGCGGCCAGAAGGGCGTGATCCATTCGACCGGCGGCATTCAGGCGCGGTACGATCTTAAAGGCGAGGTCTTCGGCATCCACATCTCGGCAAGACACACGGCAGTTGTTCAGGATGCCGATGATCCCGGTTCGGGACCTTCCTGAGCGAATCACCTCTATGCCGGCCGTAACGAAAATTCGGTTTTCATCCACCAGCGGCACGGCATCGGCGATCGTGCCCAGAGCGACGAGATCACATAGGGCTTTAAGATTCGGCTCGGACCGTGTATGCCAGACACCCCTTTCTCTGAGGTGTTTGCGCAGACAGATCAGCAGGGCCATGGCAACCCCGACCCCGGCAAGGTGCTCGAAACCGGCCGTGCAGTCCGGCCGCTTGGGGTTGACCACTGCGACCGCAGACGGTAGGGTGTCGGACACGCGATGATGGTCGGTGACGACGACGTCGATCCCGGCGGCGGTTGCCCGTTGGACAGCGGCGTGACTGCCGGATCCGCAATCGGCGGTAACGATCAGATCGATCCCCGCCGGCACGGCCACCTTGTCGATATGATCGGCTTTCAGGCTGTAGCCTTCCTCTATGCGATGGGGGATATAATAGGACACATTCGCTCCGGCTTTCAGTAAAAATTCGAAAAGAATCGCAGCGGCCGTGACGCCGTCGACGTCATAATCGCCGAATATCATTATTTTTTCCTGTTTTTTGATGGCACGCGTCACCCGCTCGACTGCCGCCGGCATGTCTTTCAACCCACAAGGCGGACGAAGGTGCGCCATAGAGGGTCGCAGAAATTTCGACGCTTCGTCGGGAGTCTGCAGGTTGCGGTTAACCAGAATGGCGGCGATGATCGGAGAGCATTTCAAGCGGCCGCACAGCTCTCGGATGCGGGAGGGATCGGGTTGCAGAAGACGCCAGTGTTTTTCCATCGCTGCCGTATATAGTCTATTGAGGCCTTCCGAACAAGGCCATATTTATTATTGCAATGGGTCGTGATATGGTTATACTCAGTCCATATGCGGGTAAGCACCAATAGATGCGCTGCGGCCGGTATCGATAAGCGGATCATTCATACCTCAAGGGGTATAAGGGCTGAGGACCCCGACGGTATCGCCAATGGAATGTCTGACGCAATATTACCGGGTGGATCGTCGTGAGATCGCCTATATTAAATTTGTCATCGAATCTTACGACGGGGTAGGGTTTCTGTCGACGGTCGAGCCGCAGTCGGGCCTGATTGTTCTTCGTATTCCTCCCGGCTGCGAGGAGGTGATTGACGACATCATCTCAGATCTCAAAAAGACGATTTTGATCGAACCCGCTGCGCAGCCTTCCTGAGTTTCCGTAAGAACAGCACTGTCTAACGACCAAATGCCAAGACAGTCGGCTGTTTTTGACTTCGCCGTCGAATCCACCGTTTCGACAATCAGTTGCACGAGAGGAGACAAAGCCCCCGACGCAATGCCGGCGTGCCGACTGTCGCGTGTTTAAGGTCATGAAAGTGAAAAATCTTTACATACAAACCATCGGCTGTCAGATGAACGTCTATGACTCCGAGAAGATTGCATCGGCCCTGGTCTCATTGAATTATCGCAAAACTGTCGATATCGGCGCGGCCGACCTCATTATCGTCAATACCTGCGCCATCCGGGAAAAGGCCGAACAAAAAGTGTTCAGCTTCCTCGGACGACTGAGTCGCCTTAAAAAAAACCGGCCGAATTTGCTCATCGGGGTCGGCGGTTGTGTCGCTCAGCAACAGGGAGAAAAAATTTTGGAGCGGGCACCCTTCGTCGACCTGGTTTTCGGCACTCACGCCATTGCCCGCCTGCCACGCTTGGTCAAAGGGGCCGAAAAGCATGTGGGCCGAGTGGTGGATGTCGAAACGGCGGCCGCTGTCGAGCCGTTCGCTGAACCGCCCGAATTGCCCATGACCGACCAGGTAAGCCGCTTTGTGACCATTATGCAGGGGTGTGACAACTACTGTACGTATTGCGTGGTTCCTTATGTTCGCGGTCGGGAAGCCAGCCGTCGACCCGAGGACATCATCGCGGAAATCGAAAGACTCGCGGCAGCGGGGGTGCGCGAAGTGACCCTGCTGGGTCAGAATGTCAATAGTTACGGTGAAAAAGAAGGTCTTTGCCGCTTTCCCGAACTGCTCGCGCGCGCCAATGCGGTCGCTGGACTGCTGCGGATTCGTTTCACCACGTCGCACCCCAAAGACCTGTCTACGGCCTTGTGCCGAGCATTTCGAGACTTGCCGAAGCTTTGCCGGCATATCCATCTGCCGGTGCAGTCGGGTTCTAATCCGGTTCTCAGGCGGATGAATCGCCGCTACACGCGTGAGAACTACCTGAAAAAAGTAGCCGAATTGCGGAAATATTGTCCGCAAATTGCGATCTCGTCCGATTTTATCGTGGGGTTTCCCGGCGAGGAGCCGGCCGATTTCGAACAGACCCTCGATTTGATCCGAACGGTCGAATTCGACAGCCTGTTCGCCTTCAAATATTCGGACCGTCCCGAAGCACCGGCCAGCCGCTTCAACGACAAGGTCCCTGAACGAGAGCAAAACATCCGGTTGCAGAGACTCCTGGAGGAACAGAACCGGATCACGCTTTTTAAACACCGGTCCTTGCTGGGTTCGATTCAGGAAGTGCTGGTCGAAGGGGTAAACAGAAGACACTCTCCATCTGACGACGATGCCGGAAAACCGGCGGTTGGCGCATCACAGTGGACCGGCCGGACTTCTGCCAACAAAATCGTCAACTTTGAGCAGGACGCTCTCCCCGCGCTGAGCCGCGAAAATCTAAAGGGCAGACTGGTTCGCGTGAAAATCGAAAAAGCGCATGCGCATTCCCTCTGGGGGATCCCGCTGAGCGCCGCTTTCGTGCCGTCTGCCGTGAAAGGAGAAAAGAGTTATGCTGCATAAGGTAAGCATAGCCGGTCTGACCATGGACCCGACATCCAACACGCCGATCATCATCCTGAAGTCGGAAGAAACCGACCAGGCGGTTCCGATTTGGATCGGCCTGCTCGAAGCCACCTCAATTGCATCGGCCCTCCAAAACGTCAAGTTCGACCGTCCGATGACCCACGACCTTTTCAAAAACTTCACCGATCGCCTCCATATCGCCATATCCAAGGTGGAGGTTTGCGATCTGCGCGACAGCACCTTCTTCGCCAGAATTTATTTCGAGTCGCAGGACGGCGGTTTTGACATGGATGCCCGTCCAAGCGACGCCATCGCCTTGGCACTGCGATTCAATGCCCCTATCTACGTGGATGATAAAGTCATGGAGAAGTCCAAGATCAACCAGGAGGAAGTCGAGGTCCTCGATGAGAGCGAAGAAGGGAAAAAGTGGGCCGAGTACCTGGAGAATCTGTCTCCGGAAGATTTCGGTAAATACAAGGTATAAAGGTATCACCCTGTATTTCTGGCTACCGACACCGGAAACTAGAGGCTTTAAGACAGCGGTTTTGGCAAGGCCAGAGGGAGGAGGCCGTATGTGTAGATACGCCGACGACCGATAACGCTGTCCAAAACCGATGTCATAAAGCCTCTAAACGAAAACCAACCTCATGGGATCAGTGCAACGGGTATCCGTCCATGGTGGCCACAGCGGCGAATTCTGCTGCCATGCCGCCGATTCGCTGGAAGAAATTGTCGTCGCCTATCTCGAACGGGGCTTCGACTGGGTCGGCATCACCGAGCACATGCCGCCGGTTGACGACCGGTTTCGCTACCCCGAGGAAATCGAGGCCGGCTTGAATGCCCGGCAGCTCTATGGCCGGTTCGAGCGCTACGTCGACACCTGCCGACGTCTCCAGCAAAAGTACGCAAAGACCCTTCAACTCTATGTCGGTTTCGAAACCGAAGCCTGCAGCGGCTCGATATCCTTTATACACGATCTTGTCCGGCTTTTTACACCCGATTACATCGTGGGGTCAGTGCATCACGTCGATGATATCGGATTTGACTATTCAGCCGCTTTCTATGCCCGGGCCGTTGCCGCGACCGGCGGCCTGGAGACATTCTACTGCCGGTATTTCGATGCGCAGCACCAGTTCCTTGCAGCCGTGCGGCCGCAGGTCGTCGGACACTTCGACCTGATCCGGATCTTTGATCCCTCCTATCAGGAGACTTTCGCCTTGCCTTCCGTTCAATACCGGGTGCGGCGCAATCTGGAACTGGTGCGCGACCTGGACATGATCATGGATGTGAATGTCCGCGCGATCACGAAGGGAGCTGCCGAAGCGTATCCGACGCGATCGATTCTGCGGCAGGCCATCGAATTGGGCATACCGGTGGTGCCCGGGGATGACTCCCACGGCGTCGACACGGTCGGACTGCATATTGACCGGGCTGTCGAGGTTATGCGGGAGCTCGGTGCCGACCTGAAATGGCGCAGACCCGCAAGAAGTTGATTCATGGTACGGTCCTGAATTTGTGCGCTTCCATACATCGAGGTGACCCAGTGAAGTTGGAAGAAATACGGCGAAAGATCGACAAAATTGACCGGGAGCTTCTGGTGTTGCTTCAGGAGCGAATGGGGCTCGCGCTTCGGTCTAAAAAGTTTAAAAAGACCATCAGCGACCCGAAACGGGAGGCCGATGTCCTGACGCGGGCCGAACGTTTGAACCTGGATCTGGTCGAACGTTCTTTTGCGAGGCAACTGCTCAAAACGATTATCGACGAGAGCAAGCGGCTTCAGGAAGAGGACCGCAAATTGGTGGCCTTCCAAGGAGAACATGGCGCTTATGGAGAAGTCGCGGCACGACTGCTGGTTCCTGGCGCTGCCTTCATTCCCTGCCTCGAGTTCAACGACGTGTTCCGCGGGGTCGAAGAAGGGTATCTGGACTTCGGCGTGGTGCCGGTCGAAAATTCCCTTGAGGGAGCCGTCACACAGGTCAACGATCTGTTGACGACCACGAATCTGAAAGTGATCGGCGAGGCCAAGATCATCGTGAAGCATTGTCTTCTGGCGACTGAAGCAACCGATTACCGCCAGATCCGTATTGTCTATTCCCATCCCCAAGCCCTGGCGCAGTGCCGGAACTTCCTGATGCACAACAAACTCGAAGCCCGTCCTTTTTACGACACAGCCGGAGCGGCGAAGATGTTGGCCAGGGAAAATCCTCGGGCCGCTGCCGCCATCGCCAGCGCACTCTGCGCCGAACTCTATGACCTCGAGATTATCGATGAGGGGATCGAGGACGGTCCCTCCAACACGACCCGGTTTCTGCTGATGTCCAGGGAGCCGTATGAGCAGGGCGGCGATAAAACATCGATTGTCTTTGCCACCCCCCACGAGGCCGGGCGGCTGTACGCGGTATTGCGGCTTTTTGCCGAGTCACAGATCAACCTGACCCGCATTGCTTCGATGCCGCTGCGGTCGGATCCGAGCAACTACTGTTTTTTTCTCGATTTCATCGGTTCGGGCAAAGATGAGAAAGTGGTCGAGGTTCTCAGGCAAATGGAGGCCCTGACCCTTTCCATGAAGGTTCTCGGCAGTTATCCGACCGTCAGGGATGTGCCGGCTTGATGTTGAGGAAGAGGCACCCTATCATTTTTGCGAGCGGTAATAATGCCGCAGTCGGGGAGAATTCTACTTGAGGTGAAGTGAAAACGTCTGAAAAAAATCGATGCCGGCCGGTAAAAAGAATGTGAAAAAGAAAATGATGACCAGCAAAAAGTAAAGCGTCACCCTCGACGCATGCGGTTTTGAGATAGACGGAACAACCATACGAGAACCATTCGATGCGAATCAAAGATGCGGTCAGATTGACGGATTCAAAGTGGCTCAACCTTTTTAACGTCGAGTTTATCGATTCCGGCGGGACGGAGCGAAAATGGCAGATCGCGACACGCGAGCAGCAGCCAAAATGCGTGACCGGCCGATATGACAGGCCGGATGCCGTGGTCATCGTCCCGTTTCACACCGGCCTCGAAAAAATTGTCATGATTCGCGAATACCGGGTGTCATTGGCCGGAGACGAATACGGGTTTCCAGCCGGTTTGGTGGACGACGGCGAAACAGTGGAAGCGGCGGCGCGGCGCGAGTTGCAGGAAGAAACCGGGTTGACGGCCACCCGGGTTCTCACCATCGGTCCGCCCGTTTACTCCTCGGCCGGTATGACCGATGAATCGGTTGCCATGGTCACTGTCGAATGTGACGGCGAACCGTCCGCGACCGGCAACGAGGGTATCGAACGGATCGAGGTGATTTTAGCCTCTGCCGTGGAAGTCGGTCGGCTATGCACAGATCCCGGGCTGAAATTCGATGCCAAGGCCTGGTTGATCCTCACGGCGTTTGCGAGACACGGCCGTTTATGATCGGCGGGCCGGTTTAATTTGCAGTTCCACCAGAGTGGCGCCCCAGCCGCCGGCATCCGGCGGCGCGTCTTTGAAAGAGGCGACAAGAGGATTGCTCTTCAAGAGAGAATGCACTTTTTTTTTCAGTATCCCGCTGCCTTTTCCATGTATCAGCCGCACCGAGAGGATGCCGGCTTTGAGGCATTCGTCGAAGTAATCTTCCAGCAGTTCCGGCACGTCCCGAGGGGAAAACGTGTGCAGATCCAGGACATCTTCGATCGGTGGTCTTACCGGTTCCAAAAAAGTCACTGAGATAGTTTACGCCCCCAAACGGACCAACCGGCAAATTCGTGGATGGCACGTACTATGTTTCACCCCACGCCAACATTCCTGATCGGCCTTCCGATACTCGCCTACTTGCTTGGATCGGTGCCTTGGGGGCTGGTTTTGACCCGACTGTTCACATCGGTCGACATCCGCCGGCAGGGCAGTGGGAACATCGGGGCGACCAACGTGCGGCGCTTGGCCGGCACGCCACTGGGGCTTTTGACCCTGGCCGGCGATCTGCTCAAAGGCGCTGCCCCGGTCTACCTGGCTGCAAACGTTACCGGACTCGATCCGATTCGGCAAGCGCTATTTGTTTCCGTCGTGGCCCTGGCCGCTTTTGCCGGACACCTTTTTCCACTTTACCTCAAGCTGAAGGGTGGGGGCAAGGGGGTTGCAACGGCTGCGGGCTGTTTCCTCGTGATCTCACCGATGTCAGTTTTAACTGCCCTGATCGCTTTTCTTATTATCCTCGGTTGGTCCGGGCGGGTATCGGCCGGCTCTCTATCCGCCGCGGTCGTCTTGCCGGCTGCGGTCTGGTGGAGTCTGCGGTCGCCTGTCTTTTGCGGCTGTGCCGTGCTGATGACCGCTCTGATCTTCCTGCGTCACAAGGACAACATCCGCAGACTGTTGACCGGCAGCGAGCCTGCGGTAAGCGAGAAAAAAAAACGCCCCTGAGGCTTGTGGAAACTTGAAATTAGAAACTTGATACTGGAAACTCGAAACTCAGTACTTGGGGCATTTATCCGATAAATTTGATAACATTCTTAACGCCATAAACTCAATAAACCCAACAAGCTGATCTAATCCCGCCTGCGGGACCCAACCAACCTAACAGACTCAACGGGCTCAACCGGCCGCGCCGGCCCAGGCCAAGGTAATGATACCGGCAATGATGAAGGTCGTTTCCAGTAAAAATTCCAGCCGGATGCCCGGGATCATGACGCCGCGTTCGTAGGCCAGCAGGACTCCGGCGATGAACAGCGGGC
>JBAVJU010000234.1:0-5425 GCA_049687935.1 Desulfobacterales bacterium
TCTGGCGGTTTGCCACTTGCGGCAAGGAAATTACCCGGATGCATTGGAGAACGTGGAAAAGGCGCAGCAAGAACTGCTGTCCGCCGGTCGGCCCCTCTCGGCTGATCTGCTCCTGGTGCAGGCTGTGGCCCTCTACCACAATGAACCGCCCGGCCGGGCTTGGCAAATCAGCGAAGAGATTCTGACTGTACAACCGGCGCCCTCGCCCGGGACGCTTTCCAGGACCCATTTCCTGCGTGGACGGATAGCAGCGGACCGGGGTGAGTCGGAGCAACTGCACCTCGAGATCACCGCCCTCGGTGAACCGTCGGTTCCCGGTCTTCGGGCCGATCGCATCGAGCTGATCGGTCGTCTGGCAATGCTCGAAGGGCGCTGGGACGATGCCGTGACGGCCCTGGACCAGGTGGCCCGCATGAGAGCCGAGAACCGGGACTACCGCGCCATGGCAACAACCCTGGCCACCGCGGCCAAGGCTTGCGCGCGCGCGCAGCGCCCGGAGGACGGCGCCTATCGCTATCTGAGGGCGGCACGCAGTGCAGCCCTGAGCGGTGACACGGCGCGGGCGACCGCCTGGCTTCAGGAGAGCGTGCGCCTGGCCGAACAGGCGGGTGCGGAAGCGATTCTCGCGGAGGCCCGCCACTTCCAGACGCTCCTTCCGCAGGAATCAACGCCCCCGTAATGCAATTTGGGAAAAATAAGTTGCCGAAGGATCATCTCCCGGGTAAAAATTTCGAAGAATCTCGATGTCAGCGAGAAGTTTGACGGCGCGATCGTCATCCTCGAGGATATAACGGCACTGAAGAACGCCCTGGATGAAGTCAAAACTCTGCGAGGGTTTGTGCCGATCTGTTCGCAGTGCAAAAATATCAGAGACGACAAAGGGTTTTGGCAGCACGTCGAAGAGTATGCGCAAAGCCATTCCGAGGCCCAGTTCAGCCACAGCATTTGCCCTGATTGCGCGAAAAAACTCTATCCGGCCTTCGATTTTCTGGGTGAATAGAACAGGCGGTCACGTTATCGGGTCCTGGGGACCGGTCCCACCCACTTTATACTAATTGGCGATTGACAATTTGACCAAACTGATTTAGGCTAGTCTTAAACTAGTCTAATGAGGTGTTCTATGGAAACCGTCGGTGCATATGAAGCCAAGACCCATTTGCCCAAGCTATTGGAACGCGTTCAAAAAGGTGAGCGCATCACCATTACCAAGCATGGTGTTCCGGTCGCGGTGTTGCAACCCCCCGACGCTGAAAATAAAGTGGAAACCAAATCGGTCATTCATGAGTTGCGAAAATTCCGTGAGAAACACAGTCTTGGGGGAATTTCAATTCGGGACATGGTTGAAGAAGGAAGGCGGTAAATGGTCGATCATTTCGTTGTTGATAATTCCGTAGTCATGTCATGGTGCTTCGAGGATGAATTCAACAGTTACGCCGATATTGTCCTAAACAGGCTCACGGAAGCCACCGCCGTCGTACCGTCGATTTGGCCGCTCGAGGTTGTTAATGTTTTACTCGTAGCCGAGCGGCATAAGCGGCTCAGCGAATCAGACAGCATACGGTTCATAACGTTATTATCTCAACTTCCGATCATCGTGGAAAATGAACAACCGGAAAAGATGATGAAGGAACTCTTGGCTTTGGCCAGAAAAAACAATCTGTCGAGTTACGATGCATCCTATCTGGATCTCGCAATGAGAAAAGGCTTTCCGATAGCGACGCTGGACAGCAAGCTTATCGAAGCAGCCCGAAGGATTGATGTTCCAATAGTTGCCAATTGATCGGGCCGATGAAAATCCCCAGTTTTTGAAGGGTTTCAAAAAGGGCTCCCGGTCCTCGGGTTTCACCTCAACGACAACCGGGTTGTCGGCAGCTCCGGCTGTAACCGGATCAGCGGCGGATTTGAGGGCAGGGGGAACACAATACGATTCGGTCAATTGGCCACGACCCGCAGGGCCTGCCCAAACATGGCGTTCGAGCAGGAATTTTTAGCCGCCATTACGGACAAGACATTCCGTTATGCGGTAGACGCAGGCCGGTTGACATTGACGGGTGACAACGGAGTGGTGCTGGAGTTGAGAAAAACAGACTAGGCATTCATAGATGGAAAGGGCATGGTTTTTTAAAAGACGTATGCTCGAAGTGATGAGGTCAAAAGCCCTCCTGCCGCTGAAAGACAGGAGGGCGCTGGGGTTTTTGAAAAGCACTTAAGATTCCATAGCGTTAGAAATGATGGCCTGAGATGACCCATCGGTGCGGCCCGGTGGTCTCGAAACATGCTTTTCCGTTTGCGATTTCCGCCTTCACCCGAATTATTTAAAATCAGGTGGTGCTAAAGTCCTTTTTGATGTTTTCGTAAAGCTTTTCCAATTCGGCCATCAGGTGATCCAACTCCTGCTTGACCTTTACCCAGGCCTCGCCACTGGCTTCTTGAAGTTCATCCATTTTTTTGGCGATCGCCCCTTTCTTTTCAGTCAAGGCCGCTAATTGACCCTTGAACTTCTCCTGGGCATCTTCACTCAATTTGTCCGCTTTGGCGCTGAGGTCCTCAAACTGCGCGTCGAATTTCCCCAGTTGCTCCTTCGTTTTGCCCACATAGGCGTCCATCTTGTCCTTGGTCCAGGCGGTTGCAGAATCCATCGTTTCCTTGGCCGCCTGCGTGGCTTGCTGCGTTTTGTCGCTTACCTTCTTGGCGGCTTCCTCCGCTTTCTCTCCACAACCGATTAGAATCGCCAATCCCATCAATAGTGCCATGAGAGTCATCCTATGCAAACGTTTCATCGTATCTCCTTCTAAGTTCCTTGCCCGGCTTCAGCCTATTTCTGTCGGCTGGTGGGCAGCATCTGAGCTCCAAGTTAAACATATAGAACCGGCGCAGTTTTCCGGCTCACGCTCCTGTCTTTAAACTCATGTCGGATGATATGCAGAGTCCGAACCGCTGTCTAATGGACCAAAGTCCAATAGACAGCATTTTAATAAGTATTACTGTAATTTAGTTCAAGGTATGTAGGAGGATTTTCAGATGTGGGGAAAATTTGCAATCGCATTCGTCTGTTGGCTTGCCGCTTTAATTGGCGTTATCAAACTGATTCATGCATTGCCGCACAATCCGGGTGGAGGGTTTCTTTATCATGATTCAGTGGCAATGATTCTCGTGGGGGGATTTTTCCTCTTATCGGCAATGACGATTAAGAAAATCCATTATTTTTTGGGGTACCCGTCTCAAGACTCCGGTTTGTCGACCTCTTATGTCGCCATCAACACACCCCGCTGAAGTAGATGCATTTCCTTGAGCCGGCGATATTAAGGATATTGCGAAAGGCTGAATCGGTCGGATTTCGCATGGGTACTTGGAAGCGTCGCTTATCGAGCAGGCAAGACTTTTCACAGGTTTCAAATGTATTTATTATATTATTCGGAGGTTGAATAATTCGATGAGGATTTTTTTAGATATTGCTGGCAACATATCCGCTGCGAAAAATCCCACTTTAGATGTCTGGCGCTTGGGCATGATGGCGGTCGAGCTTGGGACGGCGGCTGCTACGACGATCCTGCTGCGCAATTGGAACTGGGCGGTAAAATGGCCCAATCCCGACCGGCGCTTGAACACCGAAGGAAACCGGATGATCGTCGAGAAGATAGCCGCGGCCATGGAGGTTACGGTAGCATTGCAGCGTGCGGCTTTTGGGGTGTGGTCGGGCGCATTCAACCCGTGGCGCTCAGGTCGAAAGGTGCTGGCCCCGCTGCATCGCAAGGCGACGGCCAACGCGCGACGTCTGACGCGGCGAAGGCAGCATTGAGAACATCAGGAGAAAAGAAAATGAAAGTGCCATTTTTCGAACGTGTTGGAATGAAACGTAAATTTATCCGCTATATCGGCACTTTCGGTTGCCCGGTGATTTTGACGCTGCTGTTGACGGTCACGGCAGCTGCCACCCCCCCCGACGACGGCTCCGTGCTGCCGTTTCCGCCGACGCCTTCGGGCAGCAAAGCGGCCCGGACGATGCAGGAGTCGACATACAAACCGCTTCCAAAGCCGCAACAGCTGCCAAAGGATGCGCCGAACATTCTCATCCTCCTGATCGACGACGCCGGCCCGGCGCTGCCCGACACCTATGGCGGCGACATTCACACGCCGGCCCTATCGCGAGTCGCCGAGGAAGGCATCTCGTTCAACCGCTTCCACACCACCGCGATGTGCTCTCCCACCCGCGCGGCGCTGCTCACTGGGCGCAATCATCATCGGGTCGGCGCCGGCGTGATCGCTTCGCTGGGCAACGACTGGGACGGCTACACCGGGGTGTGGCCTGCGACCAGCGCCTCGCTGGCCAAGGTTTTGGGCTACTACGGTTATGCCACTTCCGCGTTCGGCAAGTGGCACAACACACCCCACAACGAAACCTCTCAGGTCGGTCCATTCGACCGCTGGCCCACGGGGCGTTTGATCGGCTTCGACTATTTCTACGGGTTCCTCGGCGGCGAGACCTCCCAGTGGGAGCCGGCCCTGGTGGAGAATTTCAACCGTCTTCCGCCGATCCACCGCGAGGGCTACAACCTGAACGACGACCTGGCGGGCAAGGCCATCGCCTGGATCCGCAAACAGCGCGCCCTGGCCCCCGACCAGCCGTTCTTCATGTACTGGGCACCGGGCGCGGTGCACGGTCCGCATCACGTCCCGAAGGAGTGGGCGGATAAGTACAAGGGCAAGTTTGACGACGGCTGGGACGCTATGCGCGAGCGGATTTTTACCCGCCAGAAGCGGCTCGGCTACATCCCGGCGGACACAGAGCTGACGCCGCGCCCGGAGACGCTGGGGGCCTGGCAGGACATTCCGGAGGTGGAAAGGCCCTTCCAACTCCGCCTGATGGAGGTCTTTGCCGGCTACTGTGAGCAGACCGACGCCGAGGTCGGTAAGCTGATCGACGAACTCGAGCGCCAGGGCATCCGGGACAACACGATTGTGTTTTACATCTGGGGCGACAACGGCTCGAGCGCCGAAGGGCAGAACGGCACCATCAGCGAGTTTCTGGCTCAGAGCGGCACCGCCACCGAGATCGTGGATCATCTGCGCGTGATCGACGAGAACGGCGGCCTCGACGCCCTCGGCGGACCACTGTTCGACAACATGTATCACGCCGGCTGGGCCTGGGCGGGAAGCACTCCTTACAAGGGCACGAAGCTGCTCGCCGCCTATTTTGGCGGCATGCGAAACCCCCTGGCGGTGTCCTGGCCGAAATCGATCACGCCGGATAAGGGGCCGCGCAGCCAGTTTCATCACGTCAACGACATCGTACCGACAATCTACGACGTTCTCGGCATCAAAACCCCAGTGATCGTCGACGGTGTGACCCAGGATCCGATGGACGGCGTGAGCATGCGGTATGCTTTCGAGTCGGCCGACGCGCCGGACCGCAAGCACACGCAGT
>JBAVJU010000235.1:0-7275 GCA_049687935.1 Desulfobacterales bacterium
ACCAGCCACGACCGTCAAGACGTCGAACGGCAGCCCGGCCAGCGTCATCATCATACCGGCCACTTCGTCGATGACGATGCAACCGGGATCTTGTGCTTTCAGAGCCTTTTCGGCCGCGTCTGCCACCCAGACGGCCAAACCAATAAAAATAGAGAGGATACCAAATGTGACCGCTAACGGCAAACCGGACAGCAGATAGCACGGCAAGATCGCCAGCAGCGACCCGAAGGTGCCGGGAGCGACCGGGATCCGGCCGACGTAACATCCGGTTGCCAGAAACATCACGGCCGCTTGACGCCAATTCCGCATCCCGTGTCTATCCTTGTGGCTCTTTTTTGTCAACAAACAAGTCTTGTCGCTGCTCCGCCAAACAGCAGGCCGGTAAGCAGCGGAAGCCTTTAAGGCGACAGGAAAGAAATCCCCCTGCCCTCCCTCAGCGCAGGTTTTCCAACTACCCGTCCGCATGGCTGCCACGCGTCAGCTGCCAGCGTGCTCAACCGGCAGCCTGGAGCCGGATGATTTCTATGAGCAGCTCGACGGCTTTGACCATATCATCGAGCGCCACGGATTCGCCTACCGTGTGAACATCCTTCATGCCGGTTCCCAGAACACCGGTGAAGATCCCTTTTTCGAAAAAAATGTTGGCGTCCGCCCCTCCCCCGGAGAGCTTGCAGATCATATTCCGTCCGAGGTTCGCAGCCGCCTGTCGGGCAAGGGCCACAGCCGGGTGGTTCTCGGGAATGTGGGTCCCGGGAAAATCTCTTTCGATGCTGACGTCCAGTCGGGGACGTCCCTCATCATACCTTTCGGCACAACAAGCGTCTACAGCCCTTTGAAAGGCGGCAACGATCGTGTCGGTGACGCCCTGTAGCTTCTTGGGATCGTGACTTCTCACCTCCCCATTTACGATGACTTTATCCGGAACGATGTTTGTGGCAATGCCGCCCTCGATGACGCCGATGTTGCAGGTCGTCTCGCGATCGAGGCGGCCGAATGACAAACCGCCGATGGCCTGACCGGCCAACCAGATGGCGTTGATGCCTTTTTCGGGAGCGGAACCGGCATGGGACGCCTTGCCGTGAACCACCAGCTCGAGACGATTGGCAGCCGGTGCACGGGTCACGATGCCGTCGGTGTCCGTGGCATCCAACACATAGCCGTAAGTGGCGGTCAAGAGATCGTAATCGAGATGCTTGGCGCCCTGCAGCCCGATCTCCTCGCAAATGGTAAAGACGATTTCCAGAGGCCCATGGTCGATTCGGTCTTCTTTCAGTACCTGCAGCGTTTCCAGAATAATGGCGAGGGCACTTTTGTCGTCGGCACCAAGGATCGTGGTTCCGTCGCTGGTGAAGACACCATCCTGCAGGATGGCGGTGACGCCTTTTCCGGGTTCAACCGTGTCCATATGTGCGCTCAGCAGAAGAGGCAAAGTCAAGGCATTCCCTTTGAGCCTGGCAATAAGGTTACCCGTATCGCCGCCGACTTTTTCCCCGGCGGTGTCAAACCTGGTCTCAGCCCCCAGTTGTGCGAGTGATTTGGCCAGCACCCGTGCCAACCGCCCTTCTTCCCGCGAAACGCTGTCGATGGAAACCAGGTATTGAAACGTCTCGGTCAATCGATTCCTGTCGATCATGCGGTCTCCCTTATACCGATGCCCAATTGCAGGTGATGCCGGACAAACTGGTTGACAAAAAAAACGGTCGCTATATTATAACTCACTTACGGAAGTGCGCAGCTCACTGGTGGGGCTCCCGGACTTCAAATCCGGTGTGAGGCGCTAATACCGTCTCGGGTGGGTTCGATTCCCATGCACTTCCGCCATCCTGCTTTTCCGCCCTATATTTTTGCGTTTTCATTTGAAACCGAGCAAACATCCTCCCTGATACACGCAAAAAGCCGCGATCCACGCCAATGAAGTGCTGTAGAAGATACTGAAAAACATCCACTTTAATGAACCGGTTTCTCTTCGGATGGCGGTCACCGTCGCCAGGCACGGCAGGTAGAGCAGCACGAAGATCATCATCGAAAGCGCCGAGAGCGGGGTCATGCCGGAGGCTTTCAGGGCCGTGCGAAGGGCATCCGACCTTTCAGCTTCATCCGCGGCGTAGAGGACCCCCAGCGTGCTCACCACGATTTCCTTGGCCACAAAACCGGACACAAGAGCCACTCCGCCTCGCCAGTCGATGCCGAGCGGTGCAAAAACCGGCGCCAGAGCCTTGCCGATGCGCCCTATCAGCGCGTATTCGACGCTCTCCGCCTGCCGGGCGCGCTCTATGGCGGCAAGGTCTTCATCTTTGCGGGCTTTCAGAAGCGGTTTCTCACCCTCCGGTGCCGATTGGATCTTGTTTTCATATATAGCGGCGGCGCGATCGGCTTCAGCCGCGTAATCCCTCGAATAACCACCCGTCTTTGGGAAGACGGTCAAAAACCAGATGACCACCGAGCCGACCAGGATGACCCCTCCCATTTTTTTTAGAAAAATTCGACTGCGATCCCACATGTGAATCAGAAGGCTCTTCAGCATCGGCGCCCGGTAGGGCGGCAACTCCATCACGAAGGGGGCATCGGCGCCCCTCAGGAGGGTGGAGCGGAATATGCGACCGGTGATCATCGACAAGACGATCCCGAACAGGTAAATCGCGAAAATGACACTGCCGGCCCGAAGGCCAAAAAAGGTTCCGGCCAAGGCAATGTAAACGGGCAGCTTGGCCGAACACGACATAAAGGGGGTGATCAGTATCGTAAGAATCCGGTCTTTTTCACTTTCCAGGGTGCGGGTCGCCATGATGGCCGGCACGTTGCAGCCGAAGCCCATCAGCATCGGGATGAACGACTTGCCGTGCAGGCCGATCAGATGCATGATTTTGTCCATCAGAAACGCCGAACGGGCCATGTAGCCGGTGTCTTCGAACAGAGCGATGCAAAAAAAGAGAATCAGGATGTTGGGCAAAAAGACGATGACGCTGCCGATGCCGGCCACGACGCCATCGAGAAGGAGATCCTTGATCAGGCTTTCGGGCAATAGATGCGCCAAAAGGGCGGAAACACCGTGGACCGCGGCCGCTATCGCCGCCTTTGGAATTTCGCCCACCGTAAATGTCAGCTGGAACATGGCCCAGATAAAAAAGATGAAAATCGGAAACCCGATGTACCGGTTCGTCAGCACCAGATCGATGTTGCGCGACATGTCGATACGCCGGAGGTTCGTTTCGGCGAGAACCTCCTTGACGATACCCGCAATAAAGCCGTAGCGCTCGTCCGTCATGATGATCTCGGGTTCGTCGTCGAACCGATTCCGCAGATGGGCGCGCAATGAACCGGTCAGCTGCAAAATGCCGTCGGCGGCGGCGCCTGTTTTTTCAACCAGCCGCTCCTTGACAATTTTGTCCTCCTCGAGAAGCTTGATGGCGGTCCAGCGGGTGTCGTAAGGGAGCCTTCCAGCGGTGTTCGCATCGATCATCTTTCGCAGTTTGTCGACCGCCTCCTCGATATCCTTGCTGTATTGAACCCGGCGAGCGGGACGGGCGGATGGGTCGGCTTCCGCTATTTCGATCGCCATGCCGAGAAGGGTGTCGATCCCCTCGTTTTTGTTGCCGACAGTAAAGGCAACGGGAACGTCCAGCAGTTCGGACAATTTGATCGCGTCGATTTTACTGCCGCGGGCGCTGGCCAGATCGGCCATGTTGAGGGCGAAAATTACCTTGCAGTCGAGTTCCCTGATCTGAGTTGCCAGATAGAGGCTGCGCTCGAGGTTGGAGGCGTCGATGATGTCGATGACGACATCCGGGGTCTCGTCGAGGATGTAATTGCGGGCAACGATTTCTTCGATGGAATACGGCGTCAGGCTGTAGGTGCCGGGCAAATCAATGATTTTCAGTTCATAGTCGTGCTTGAATACCGTCCCTTCTTTTTTTTCCACCGTCACACCGGGCCAGTTGCCGACTTTCTGCCGTGTGCCGGTTATGCGGTTGAAAATGGTGGTTTTGCCGGAATTGGGATTTCCGGCCAACGCAATCGTCAGCCGTTTATGGGACATGACGACGATCCTGATTTCACATCGAAGACACTGATCTGGGCCGCTTCCTCGACGCGCAGCGAGACGTGATATCCTTTGACGACCAGTTCCATCGGATCTTTCAGGGGAGCGTATTTTTCGACGGTCACCGCGGTGCCCTTGAGGATACCCATTTCATGGAGTCGGCGGCGCAGCGCCCCCTGACCCCCGATGCGCTCGATAACAACGGATTGCCCTTCTTTTGCTTCACTCAACAGCATGTGTTCCTCTAAAATAGCCGCTTGAATCGGCAATTCCAGAACATTAACCGCCGGGCTGTTTCCGCGTCCGGCCGGAGTGTGCCGGTCGGCTCCAGAAATCCGGTTGGTTCAAATCGGTGAGATTAACGACGGAACGCCTCTTTGTCAACGATTGGTTCCGCCGGGCCGGTCGTGGCAAGCTATCTTGGCCACTGGCATGCGCCGCTGTCGACCAGCGCGTTTTCGATGGTTTTTAAAAGAGCTTTACTTGCTAAAGACCGTTTTTTGAGATTGTTGAGGCACATAACCCTCACCCGCTATCCCCCTTTCAGAACGATTAAAACAGACCCGCTGAGCATGAGTGTCGCCCCGATCAATCGGACACCGATGTTTTGTTCTTTAAAAACCACGGCTCCGTACAAAACACCGAAGAGTATGCTGAGGCGCTTGAGGGATATCATGTAAGCTGCTTTGGTCAAAGAGATGGCGGAACCGTGGAAAACGGCCTGCAGGAAAAAAAGGATACCGGCGACCAATCCCTTGACCGACACCCGAGCGTAAGTCTCCAGCCGGATAACCCTCAAAACAAGCAGCAACAGAAAAAAAAGGAAATTGAAGGCGGTAAAAAAGGAGAAGGTAAAAAAAAACACCGATGAATGTAAAATACCCTGTTTGCCGACAACGGCGGCAAAACTGAAAATAAACGCCACGATAAGCATCAACCAGGAGCCGGTCTCCTTGATAACAGCTTTGAACGGCGCCCAGAAGTTGAGCCGGGTCGGGTCGAGATTAAGGACGTACCCCCCTAAACAGGTGGTGAAAATGCCGATTAGACCCCAGAGGTTGGGCACTTCGTCGAGGATCAGTGCTCCGGTTATGATCATGAACACCGGCGTAAACGCCAGATACGGCAGAGTTAAGGATAGCGGCGATATTTTGATGGCGCGCATGTACAGCACGAAACTGACGCCGTTGAGGGGCAAACTGATCACCAGGCACCAGAGATAGACGCCGTCCAGAGGGGGGCGCTCGATGAAGCACAGCCCGGCCGTGAAAAGCGGCAGGCTGTAGAGAGCCGGATAGGCCACCATGTGGTAAGCGCTGAGGTGTGAAAAGAATTTTTTCACCCAGGCGTCTTGAGTCGACACCGCCAGAGCGGTCAGCAAGGACAGAATCAGCCAGTTCATGGGTCCGCTCCAATGATCAGGAGATGAGACCTTTATTTTTCAGCCGGGCCACCGCTTCGATGTGATAGGTGTGGGGGAACATATCCACCGGTTGAACCTCCCGCACGCTGTAGCGCTCCTTCATGAGGCCGAGGTCGCGAGCCAGGGTGGCCGGGTTACAAGAGACGTAGACGACACGCGGTGCACCCATATCGAGCACCTGTTGAACGAGTTTTTGGTGCATGCCGCTTCGCGGCGGATCGATGATCAGCACGTCCGGCACATCATTTACCTGCGGCAGTACGTCGAGAATGTCGCCGAGCAAAAAACGGCAGTTGTCGATGCGGTTGCGACGGCAGTTTTTGATGGCATCCGCCACGGAACTCTCGACAATTTCGATACCTGTCACCTCGCCGGCCGCGGGTGACAGACAGATGGCAATTGCGCCGGTACCGCTGTAAAGGTCGAGAACGCGTTCACCACCGGTCAGTCCGGCATAGCGCTTCACCGTTTCATACAGCCGCTCGGCCCCGGCGGTGTTGGTCTGAAAAAAACTGTTGGCGGAGATTTCGAATTCGAAATCTCCGATGCGATCCGTTAGAAAAGGCTCTCCGGCAAGGTGAATTTCGTATTCTCCCTGGGCGATGCCGGCTCTGCGGCTGGTGATGTTGTTGACCACGGCGGCGATGTCGGGGCGATCCGCCATCAGAGTGTCCGCCAGGGGCTGCAGGTGGTGTCTGTTGTCGGCCGCGGTAACAATATTCACCATCCAGCGGTCAGCGGCTGCGGAGTGGCGCAGCATCAGAAACCGCCAGAACCCCTTGTGGCTTTTGAGTCCGTAAACCGGTTCCATCGAGGCCCTGGCAAACTCCCTTACCTGCCCGAGAAGGGTATTGCCCCGATCGGGCTGCAACAGACACGCCCGGGTATCGAGCACCTTGTAAAAGGTTCCCGGCACGTGCAAGCCCAGGGCAAAGTCGACATCGACAGCGGGCTTTCCCAGTTCACCAGGCATCAGCCAGCGGCGTTCGGAAAAAGTGAACTCCATCTTGTTGCGGTAATGAAAGACGTTCGGGGATGCGATCGTTTTATGGACCGGAATGTCGCGCAGCTGCCCGATGTGATCCAGGGCCTCGGCCACGTGGCGTTGTTTGCATTCGAGCTGTTTATCATAGGCGAGAAACTGCCACTTGCAGCCGCCGCAGGTCCCGCTGTAAGGACACGGGGCGTGGACCCGATAGGGCGAGGGACGCAGGAGCTCGACCAGGATCGCCTCGGCATAGTTTTTCCGCTTGCGGATGATCCGGATGCGGGCCTGGTCCAGAGGGGCCACTTGGTCGACGAAAACCGCAAGGCCATTCACCCGCGCCAGTCCTCGTCCGCCGAAAGCCACATCGGTGATCTCCACATCGAGCAGTTGTCCCTTCTTAACGCCCACAGCATCCGCCTTCCGGTACCCAAATGATAATTCGTTTATTCCATACTGCAGCGCGGCCGAAATGAAAAGTGACAAAAAATGAAACATGGTTATTATCATCATTACCTATTTGAAGATAACGTCAAAATATGGTTAAAATTGAACCGAACAAGTGCTGCCATTGGGTCGACTTTTCATCCGACGGCTACCGCCTGAAGGGAATGCTTCATTTGCCGACTGCCGTGCGTCCGCCGATTGTTATCGGATCACACGGTCTTTTGAGCAGCAGCGAATCGGCCAAACAGCGCGAGCTGGCCATGCGGTGCACCGAGGCCGGAATGGGCTACTTCCGCTTCGATCATCGCGGCTGCGGCCGCAGCCAGGGCTACTTTCCGGAAGTCACCACGCTGGAGGGACGCGTGCGGGATTTGATGGCGG
>JBAVJU010000236.1:0-10998 GCA_049687935.1 Desulfobacterales bacterium
GTCTTCTGTCAAGCGATGGCGGCCATCGCGCACTCGGCCAACAGTACACGCATACCCCGGCTTGTCAAGTCTTCGCCAAGACCGGGCACAGTCGGAATGCTCTGCAGCGGGTCCCTTTACAAACCTGTGTTTCAGTGTTAGGTTTTCGATTAAGCTTATACTAGCCGATGGGATCCAGGGTACCATTGAAGAAGGAGTTCAGGAAAAGTGGACTACATCAAAATCCGATTCGGAAACGATTTTGACCAAATTGCGTCCCATATAGAAAGAAGCTTCGAGGATATGTTTCGGCCTGTAAAGCCGATGTTCGCCTCCTCGGAGTGTAACTGGACGCCTCAGATGGACATCTATGAAACGCCCGAAGAGATCATTGTTCTGGCCGAGGTGGCCGGTGTGGATAAAGACAACCTCGATGTTGAGATCAACAGTCGCGCCATCCATATCCAGGGCCGCCGCAATCCGATGCCGCGGACTGAAAAAGCCACCTACAGGCTGGCCGAAATTCAATACGGACGCTTCGAACGGATACTCTACCTCCCGGTCCCCATCGATACCGAGGTGATTTCATCTTCCTTCAACAACGGCTTTCTGCAAATTCGCCTGGTAAAACTAATGCGGGACACAACCCACACAATACCGATTGAAGAGGGTTGATAAATTTTAGAAAAACGGATATTTAAATATAAAGTAGTCTGATTCGGGTGTCCGTTACCCCATGCGGTGCCCCTTTCGCCTGCAAACACCGATTTGATTCGATACCGGCGGATGCATCAAAGCGACTTTACACAACGAAGAACCGTAAACCGCCTTATCGGCGTCGGACTGTGTCTCGTCACGCTCCTGTTCTTTTTCGCCAGTTGCACAAGCGTCGCACCGCGCCCGCGGGCCGGAACCACGGCGCCTCAGCCCAAACAGTCGAAGCCGTATCAGATCGATGGGGTGTGGTATTACCCGCAAGCCGACGCCAACGGTTTCCGCCAATCCGGCTTGGCTTCATGGTATGGGGACCCTTTTCACGGCCGCAAGACCGCCAACGGCGAAACCTACAACATGCACGGGATATCGGCTGCCCACAAGACCCTGCCGTTTAATACCGTTGTCAACGTACGCAACCTTGACAACGGCCGAGATATCCGAGTCCGTATCAACGATCGCGGCCCATTCGTCCGCAACCGGGTCATCGATCTGTCCTACGGGGCTGCCAGACAAATCGGTCTTGTGGGTCCCGGGACGGCCCGGGTCGAACTCATCGCACTCGGAGCCATCACCGATGCCAACGAATCGGTGACCGCGAACCGAACCTATGCGCCCGTTGACTACAATTCGGGAAAGTTCACCTTCCAAGTCGGCGCTTTCCGCGACCGCGGCAACGCCGAAAGGCTCAAGCTAAAATTGGGAAGCGCTTACAAGAACGCCCACATCTGCACCTTCGATAGCGGTGACGGTCTGTACTATCGCGTTCGGGTCGGTGATTTCGCCAGCTTGGAGGAAGCCCGCACAGGCGAAGAAATTCTGCTCCGGGACGGATACCCCGCGTTCGTGGTGGCTGAATAGTCCCGGCAACCGCTTGAAGGATCTCGGGCGACAGGGGGGACGGAAAACCGGCGCATCCGATTCAGCCGCAACCAAGGCAGTCGAGAAACGTTCAGCCATTGAAACCCCCAAATGCAAATGATAAGGTCGTTTTCCTCGACCGCGACGGGGTCATCAACCGTGACTCCCCGGCTTACATCAAGAGCTGGGCGGAATTCGACTTTCTACCGGGGAGTCTAGTGGCCCTGCGTCGCCTGACGGCCGCCGGATTCACCCTTATCATCCTCTCCAACCAATCGGCGGTCAACCGTGGCGTGCTGAGTCTGGAAACCCTGCTGGACATGCACCGGAGGCTGCAGGCCGACGTCGCAGCGGCGGGCGGGTGCATCACGGACATCTTTTTCTGCCCGCATCGGCCGGAAGAAGGGTGCGCCTGCCGTAAACCGCTGCCGGGCCTGCTCCGGCAAGCGTGCCGCCAACACGGGATCGACCCATCCCAAACTATCATGATCGGCGACAGCGTCAAGGATATCGAATGCGCCCACAATGCCGGCTGCAGACAGGCGCTGCTGGTCAAAACCGGCAACGGCCTCAGCGCCGCCGCAACTCTCGAACGCAGGGGCATCCCGGTCGCACATGTGGCCGAAGATCTCCGTGATGCGGCGGATTGGATTTTGAACGGGATTCCCTGACACCGTTCCCGGCATATACGATCCATAGGCGTTTTTAAACTTTGGACGATTTCATGACCTGCCGCAGCGCCTCTCAACCGGTCACTCTTGAGGGGCACATCGAAAAAGTTTCCTTTTACAACCGGGAAAACCAGTTCACGATCGCGCGGTTTCAGGTCACCGGCACTGATAACCTGGTCACCGTGATCGGCCTCCTGCCCCACCCCCATCCAGGGTCCGCGCTGCGCATCACCGGCACCTGGGAAACCCACGCCCGTTACGGTCAACAGCTTCGCATCATCAACGCGGAAATGGTGCTGCCGGCAACCATCGACGGCATCCGTCAATACCTGGCCTCCGGATTCGTCAAGGGCGTCGGTGCCCGCACCATCGCTCGCCTGGTCAATCATTTCCAGGGAGAAACCCTTGCGGTCATCGAAAACGCACCTGCCCGCCTGAGTGAGGTAAAAGGTATCGGCCGCCAAACCGCGCAGCGAATCTCCGAGGCCTGGAGGACCGAGCATGCCCTGCGAAATCTGGTCCGGTTCCTGAAAGAAAACAGTGTCAATACACTTTATGCCGGCCGAATCTTCGCAGCCTACGGGGCCGAATCAATTTCGGTCCTTCAAAACGAGCCTTTGCGCCTGGCCCACGACTTTCCGCGAATCGGCTTCACCATTGCAGACGCCGTCATGCGGCATTCCGGAGTGCCGTTCGACGACCCCCGCCGCGTTCAGGCCTGCATCCTGCACCTACTGAGCGAAAGTCTCGATGACGGCAACACCTTCGTTCCCGCGACCGACCTTGCGGAACGTTGCCGACTTGCCTTCAAAATCGACGAGGATCCGATCGCCGCCGCCTGCCGCAACCTGGCGGAAGCAGACGAAGTGGTCATAGAGGACCGGCCGATCGATCCACCGCAGCAGGCCGTTTATATTGCGGCACTCCACCGCGCCGAGAGCACCATCGCCGCCCGCATCAGGGCCCTGCTCTCATTTCCGGTCCGTCCGCCAGAAATGGACCGGGACCGCATCGCCGCACACGTTCTCGCGCGGCTGGCCATCGCGCTCTCTTCAGAGCAGACGGCTGTTATCGCCAATATTTTCGCCTTTCGGGTAGCCATCGTCACCGGTGGCCCCGGCACCGGCAAAACCACGCTGATCCGCTCGATCACCGCTATCTTCGAATCCCTCGGGAAACAGATCGTTCTGGCGGCACCCACAGGAAGGGCTGCCCGGCGGCTCGCACAGGTCACCGGTCGAAAAGCGGTCACGATCCACCGGCTCCTGGGATACAACCCTGTCGAAGATGGATTCGAGCATAATGCGGACAATCCCCTCCAGACCGATGTCGTTATCATCGACGAGGCGTCCATGGTCGACACTCTGTTGATGGCCCAGTTGCTTCAGGCCGTTCACGTGTCGTCCCGACTGATTCTGGTCGGGGATGTCTTTCAACTGCCATCCGTCGGAGCGGGCAATGTCCTGGCCGATCTGATCCGCTCACATGTGATCCGGACCTTCGAGCTGAATGAAATATTTCGCCAAGACCGCGAGAGCGCCATCATTTTAAATGCCCATCGTGTCCGTCGCGGTGCTCAACCGGTGATCGCGCCCTCTGATTTTTCCGGTCAAGCCACGGACTTCTACTTTTTTGAAGAGGAACGACCGGAAGCCGTCCTGGAGCGCATCGTCGACCTGTGCCGTCGCGGGGTTCCGAAACATTTTGCCCTCGATCCCATCAACGATATCCAGGTGCTCACACCCATGCATAAGGGAGTCGTGGGCACGATCAATCTCAACCGCGTCCTGCAGGAACGCCTGAATCCGCTTCCGGAAGGGCTCCGGATCGGGGGACGATCTTTCAAACCGGGCGACAAGGTTATGCACCTGAAGAACAACTACCGTAAAGACGTCTACAACGGGGATAGCGGCATTCTGCGCAATATCGATCTAAAAAAAGAAATCGCGACCGTCGATTACGACGGCCGTTTCGTGGAGTACGATTTCACCGAGCTCGAAGAAATTGGCCCAGCCTATGCCGTCACGGTCCACAAGTCCCAGGGGGCCGAATACCCGGCCGTGATCATGCCGATTGTCGCCCAACATTTTGTCATGCTCCAACGCAATCTCCTCTATACCGCCATTAGCCGCGGTAAACAGCTGGTCGTTTTGATCGGCACCCGCAAGGCGCTCGACATCGCCCTGCAAAACGACCGCCCCCGGCAACGACTCTCCGGGTTGACCGATCGATTGATCCGTTGACCGTTTTGGCTGTTTGTATTAATTTAGGTGTCGTTCTCTCAGGCACCCTGAGGATAATTTTCTTAACACCTCAACCGGCTCGGCCTGTGCGTCAGTTTCTCTTCCGACCGACGCAGACAAAACAATCCGGCGCAAAGATAAGCACCTTTGTCGGATGAAACCGCCGTTTACCCCTGCATCCGGCAGCGGGCAATTCATGTCTGACGACCCCGCTCGGTAGCGGCTATAGATTGATTTTTCTTAAAAGGGTAGGACGTCACAGTTAAAGCGGCACCGCTTCATTTCTTCCTCAAACCGGTGGCTGAAGGTGGTGAGAATGAACGAATCGAGAGCCGATCAGTGGAAGGCCAAAATGATCAGCCCGGAGGAGGTGATCCGGAAGATCAAACCCGGGATGAGCATCTTCATCGGGACCGGCGCGGCCGAACCCCGTACCCTTGTCAGGACCCTGATGAACAGCACTGCCGGCAACCTCAACGACCTGGAACTCATTCAGTTGGTCAGCTTCGGCGACGCCATTTCCTTGGGGAAGCTCCGATCTCAACAGTACCGCCTCAAGACCTTTTTTTCCGGCTGGGTCTCCCAGGATGCCATTAGGGAGGGCCGGGTCGATCTGATTCCAAGCCGCTTCGCCTGGATCCCGGACCTGATCGAATCCGGCCAAATCCCGGTTCAGGCCGCGTTTGTGCAGATCACACCCCCCGACAAAAACGGCAATTGCAGTCTGGGGGTCGCAGTGGATGCGGCCCGGCAGGCAATGGAAAAGGCTACACTGGTCATCGGGGAAATCAACCCGCAGGTTCCGCGCACCTTCGGTGACACTTTCGTGTCCGTCTCGGAGTTCACCCACCTGGTAGAGGCTCTTGATACCCCCATCTATTTCGATCGATTCCCGGTGGATGCCGTTTACGACCAACTCGCCGTCCGGGTGGCCGAACTGGTCGAGGACCGCAGCTGCATCGCCTTTTCCATCGGGCCGCTGTTTGAAGCCCTGGGCCGTCACCTGGTCGATAAAAAGCATCTGGGGGTGCACTCCCCCGTCTTTACCGACGCGCTGATGGACCTCGTGACAGTCGGTGCCATTACCAACCGGTCCAAGGGGACTTACCGGGGCAAATCCCTGACCTCCTACGCCATCGGAACGCCGGAGCTGTTCACCTGGCTGGATCAAAACCCTCTGGTCGAGTTTCAAGCAATCGACAAGGTGTTCAACCCGAGTCAAATCGGCCGCAATGCGCATTTCACCGCCGTCGTTGCCGCCCGCAAGGTCGACCTTTACGGCCGTATCGTGTTGCAGATCGGCAAGGGCACCGTGGCGACAGGACCGGCCGAAGTGGCCGATCTTGTGAGCGGTGCAGAAATTTCCCCCGGTGGGCGGACGATTTTCGCCCTGACAAGTCGAAACAAAAAAGGCATCTCCAACATCCTGATATCGATCAAGGAGTTCCCTAACCAGTTCAAAGCGCGAGAGTCGGTGGACGTGATGGTCACGGAATACGGAATTGCGCGCTTGAAAGGCTTCACCCTGCGCGAACGGGCGCAGGCCTTGATCGATATCGCCCACCCAGCCGATCGTCCTCTGCTCATCGAACAGGCCAAGGCCGCCAATATCATCTATCCGGATCAAATATTTCTGGCCGACAGCGGCCATCTCTACCCGGCCGCCGTTGACGAGATCAGCCGATTGAAAGACGGCACAGCTGTTCGCTACCGGCCGATGAAACCGTCAGACGAAGAACAGATGCGTCAGCTGTTCTACCGGTTTTCAGATGAAGCGGTGTACTATCGCTATTTCGGCCATGTGAAGGCGATGCCCCACGCCAAGATGCAGCAGTACGTCAACGTCGACTGGAGCAACACGATGTCGATCGTCGGGCTGGTTGAAAGCGGCGATAAATCACGGGTGATCGCCGAGGCGCGCTACATTGTCGAGCGAGAGCGGCCGTACGCCGAGGTGGTCTTCGTCGTCGACGAAGCCTACCAGGGACAGGGCATCGCGACTTACATGTTGCGGATGCTTGTTCGTCTGGCAAGGGAAAGAGGGGTGCAGGGGTTTACCGCCGACGTCCTTTTTTCGAACCTGGGAATGATGAAGGTGTTTCGCAACGGCGGCCTTCCGATCAAAGCGGAACTGAACCAGGGAATTTATCACCTCTTCATTCCGTTTTATGATAACCGAACCTGATTTCACATCACCGGCCATGCCCGAGAAAGGATCAGGCGTCTGAATCCGGATTCGTAGGGATCGGGATTTTTATGAACTCGATCCCCTCTTCTTTCAAGGTCTTTTCCTCTTCCGGCGAGCTGGTCCCGCGGATATTGCGCTGCTCGGTAACCCCATAGTGCATTTTAAGCGCTTCTTTGGCGAATTCGCATCCGACATTGTCGAAATTTTTTTCGATGAAATCGGTTATTCGAAGGCTGAGTTCCTTCATTTGAGCCGCCGTATTTTCGGATGATGGAGAAGACCTGACGGAGGATTTAATCGCAAAGGTCGACGGAATTCTCGTGACGGCCGTCATATCACACACCGGACAGGCAATCAGACCCTTTTTTTCCTGATCCTTGAAAGTATTCTCGTCTTCGAACCATCCCTCGAAAGAATGTCCGTTGACGCATTTAAGATCGTATGCAATCATGCTGTATTACCCACAGGAAATTAATCATCCGCGTCGAGGAGCGCAATTCGGAACCGGTTGAAAGCTTTCTGAAAGCGATATAAATTCAATTAGTTTTAAAGAAAGTATTGACAGATTAATCTTTGATACGGCAAATACATCATACAGTCTGCTGCCGGTTTCGTCAAACCCCGTCTGAAAATGAAGACGATAAAGGTTCCGGGCAATTCACCACGCCGGAAGAGCTGACGGTGTCGCATCTGCCTCACTCTTGTGGCGACACTTTTGCGCACCATGCCCGCAACCCTGCGATCGGGTTCGGCAAGCGGTTATCACCTGAATGTTAGCATGACAATCGAATCGGATTTTCTGATTATTGGCAGCGGAATCGCTGGCCTCTCTTTTGCTCTCAAAGTCGCCGAACATGGCAGCGTGGCGCTGGTCACCAAAAAGGCTGTGATGGACAGCAATACCAATCTGGCCCAAGGTGGAATCGCTTCCGTGTTCAGCCCGCTGGATTCATTTGATCTTCACATTCGTGACACCCTCGCGGCCGGAGACGGGCTCTGCAATCCGGAAGTGGTTGAACTTGTCGTCAATCAGGGGCCGGACCGCATTCGGGAGCTGATAGCCTTGGGTGTTGGTTTCAATCTGAAAGCGACACCGAACACCGCTTCTGAAGCAGAGACCTTCGACCTCGGCCAGGAGGGCGGCCACAGCCGAAAGCGGATCGTGCATGCCCAGGACATGACCGGCCGCGCCGTGGAACAGGTTCTGGTGGAGTGCGCCCGCAACCAGTCTCGCATAACGCTTTTCGAAGATCACATCGCCATCGACCTGATCACTTGCTCGACCCGCATGAAGCGGGGGTTGGTCACCACCACCCATGAAGACTTCTGCTGCGGCGCTTACGTTCTGAATCGTCGGACCAATCAAATCGACACCTTCAAATCCAAGATCACTCTCCTGGCTGCCGGCGGAGCCGGCAAGGTCTATCTCTACACCAGCAACCCCGACATCGCCACCGGTGACGGGATCGCCATGGGCTACCGCGCCGGGGCCACGGTTGCCAACCTTGAATTCGTTCAGTTCCATCCGACCTGCCTGTTCCACCCGAAAGCCAAGAATTTCCTTATCTCGGAAGCCGTTCGCGGTGAAGGCGGCACCCTGGTCGACCGGTCCGGGCGCGCTTTCATGGAAAACTACGACCCCCTAAAAGACCTGGCTTGTCGGGATGTGGTCGCCCGGGCGATCGATGCAGAGCTGAAAAAGAGCGGGGAAGACTGTGTTTTTCTGGACATATCCCACCGGCGGGCGGAGTTCATCCGCAGCCGCTTTCCGAATATATACGAAAAATGCCTTGATTTCGGTATCGATATGACCGCCGAACCGATTCCGGTGGTTCCTGCCGCGCATTACATGTGCGGCGGTGTGGCAACGGACCTCAACGGGCGGACGGATATTTGCCGTCTATATGCCGTTGGTGAAACCGCCTGCACCGGTCTGCATGGCGCCAACCGTCTGGCCAGCAACTCGCTGCTCGAGGCCTTGGTGTACGCCCAAAACGCGGCCGACGCCGCCGTCAAAGAGCTGCGGAATCGAAATTTTGGAACCGCCCCGGATACACCGAACTGGGACGAAACGGGCACCTCCGACAGCGATGAGATGATCATGGTGTCTCACAACTGGGATGAAATCAGGCGCCTGATGTGGAATTATGTCGGCATCGTGCGCTCCGACAAGCGGCTGGAAAGAGCCCGGCGACGAATCGAGAATGTCCTGCAAGAAATTCAGGAATACTACTGGAATTTCAAGGTGGTCTCCGATTTGGTCGAACTTCGCAACATCGCCACGGTTGCGGAACTGATCATCCGGTGTGCCGCGCACCGCAAAGAAAGCCGGGGATTGCACTACAACATTCAGTATCCGCGCCGCGATGACCTGCGCTGGAAAAAGGACACCGTTCTGCGAAGACCCCTTGTCGGCTGACCGCGCACCGCTTGCGACAAATCACATGGAAATTATTGACAAAAAATCGAAAATGGCTATATTCCAGACGTATTTTTTAATCAACAGGAAACCTCTTAATGACCGGTCAGTACCTTCTGCTGATTACGCTGATAATATTATCGGGTTTTTTTTCCTCAGCTGAAACAGCATTGTTTTCTATCAGCAAGGTCCGGGCCCGGTATCTCGCCAAAAAAGGCGACCGGGCCTATGTGCTGATCAAAAAAATGAAAGAAAACCCCCATCGTCTTCTATCAACCATTCTGATCGGTAACAATCTGGTGAACATCAGTGCCTCGGCTTTGGCCACCGTCATCACCATCCGACTTGTGTCGAGCCATGCCGTTGGCATCACCACCGGCGTGATGACGTTACTGATATTGGTATTCGGAGAAATTTTCCCAAAATCGCTGGCAACCCGCAACAATGTTCTCGTGGCCCGTCTGGTCATTGGACCGATTTACTTGCTCTCGATCATTTTTTACCCGATAATCCTTTTCCTCAACTTCATTCCGCTGATCACCGGAAAGATAAAGCACAAGCCGATCGTGACCGAGGAAGAATTGATGACGTTCGTGGAGGTCGTCGAAGAGGAAGGCGAAATCAAGGAGCAGGAAAAAGAGCTGATCCACAACATCTTCGAATTCGACGACACCAATGCATCGGAAATCATGACCCCCCGAGGGGACATGTTCGTCATCGAGGCCGATGAAAAGCTGGATCTGGAAAAGTTTGTCGGATCCGGTTATACCCGTTTCCCGGTTATCGAAGGGGACATCGATCATGTAATCGGCATTCTGAATATAAAGGATCTTTTTCTTCACTATGTCACAACCAACGGCGAGACGTCTATTCGCAAAATCATGCAACCGCCCTATTTCGTGCCGGAAAACAAAAAGCTCGATTCCCTGCTGCAGGCGTTCAAGAAAAGAAAACAGCACATGGCGATCGTCGTGGATGAACACGGCGGCGTATCCGGTCTGATCACATTGGAAGACGCTTTGGAAGAAATTGTGGGCGAAATCACCGATGAAACCGACAAGGACCAGCCTCAGATCATAAAAATCAAGGCCGACGAGTGGGTGGTTCCCGGCAAATCGGAAATCGAGGAAGTTAATGAAAAAATACCGATGAACATCCTCGAATCAAAGGATTATGACACCTTTTCCGGGTATGTGCTCAACTCGATCGAGCGAATCCCCAAGGAGAGGGAGGAAATCCAGATCGGCAATTTTCTCATCACCGTCAAGGAGATGGACGGCAACCGCATCCGGGAGTATGTCGTCCGTCAGCAGAAACAAGTCCCCGAACCGGAGAATCTGTAATAAGAGCCCGAATCGGGATCGTTTACTTAAAAGAGATTTTGGCATAAATCCGCCGCCGGGTCTTACATAATCTCGCTCATCCGCTTGAGATCTTCCTTCTTCCCGATGACAACGATAACATCTCCGGCGTCGAGTTTTTCGGAGGGCAGTGGGTTGTAAATCATCTCCCCCGAGGTTTTTTTGATTGCCACTATAATCACACCATAATCTTGTCGCAGGTGGCTGTCGATCAGGTTCTTACCGACCAGCGTCGACCGGTCTCCCACCCTGGCCTCTTCCATCGCCAGACCCAATTTGCGGTTGGCCATGGCAATGTCGATGAAATCGACCACGGTCGGACGCTTCAGCACCTCGGCCATGCGGCGCCCCCCGAGCAGATAAGGAGAAACAACGCGGGAGGCCCCCGCTTTTATCAGTTTGGCTTCGTTTTTGACGTCCGAAGCGCGGGACAGGACAAAAATGTCGGGCCGCAAATCTTTAGCCGTCAGGGTGATGAAGACGTTGTTGGCGTCGGAACGAACGGCTGTCACCAGCCCCTTAGCGCTCATGATGCCGGCCTTCATCAGGGCCTCCTCCGAGG
>JBAVJU010000237.1:0-2892 GCA_049687935.1 Desulfobacterales bacterium
GAACGCGAATTGCTCAAGGCCGAACGGCTGGCCGCCGTCGGTCAGACCGTAGCCGGGCTGGCCCACGGACTCAAGAACATTTTACACGGACTCAAGGGCGGCAGCTATCTGGTTGACTTAGGAATCAAAAAAGACGATACTGCAAAACTCAAAAGCGGCTGGGACATGATCAAGCGGAACATCGAGCGCACCTCGGATTTGGTTTTGGACCTCTTGACCTACTCCAAAGAGAGAGAGCCCGAATTCGAAGACTGCTTCCCGAACGAAATTGCCGCAGACGTGGCAGAGCTGCTTGCCGAAAAGGCGCGGGAAAGTCGGGTTGAGATCAAGACATCTCTCGATCCGTCGATCTCCCAAGTGTCGATGGACCCGCGCATCATCCACGATGCGCTGCTCAATCTCATGACAAATGCCATTGATGCCTGCCTGTTCGATGAAGACACCGGCAAAAAGTGGCAGGTCGCCATGGTGACGACGCTCGGAGAAGACAACAGAATCCGGTTTGACGTCACCGACAATGGCGCCGGAATGAGCAAAGAGGTCCGCGAAAGTCTGTTTACATCTTTTTTCAGCACGAAGGGGCATCGGGGGACGGGCCTCGGCTTGATGGTGACCCGCAAACTCGTCGAAGAACACGGCGGGCAGATCGACGTGATCTCCGCGCTGGGTAAAGGAACGACCTTTACCATCCACCTGCCCTTCGAAGCCGCCGGTGAAAAAAAATTGCAAAATCTATCGTTCGATAGAAAACTATAGACAAGGAGGATTCACCATGGGTAAAAAAGTTCTGGTCGTCGACGATGACCCGGATGTTCGCTTATTCAACGTGACGGTTCTCGAAGAACACGGGTATACGCCATTGGTGGCCACCAACGGCGAAGAAGGCAAAAACTTGGCCAAACAGGAAAAACCGGATCTGGTCATTCTCGATGTTCTCATGCCCCGTGAAAGCGGCATTCGGTTGTACCGCGAACTCAAAACGGACAAGAATCTGAAGCACATACCCATCATCATGCTGTCTGGAATAGCTGAAAAGTCCTTCCTGCGGTCACAGAAAGTACTGGCGGAGTTTGGTGATGCCACCGTTCCCGAGCCCGAAGCCTATCTGGAAAAACCGGTGGAGGCCGAAGAGTTGGCTGCGACAATCAAAAAAATTATCGGTTGATACAGCGGGTGAATGTCTTCCTCATTCGACAAAGAACGACACAAGCCATGAAAATCAAGAAACTGCTGTTTGTCACCAAATTCGAGGAGCTGGGGTTAGACGCGCTCCAATCACTTCTGAGTCTGCGCAAAGCCGCCCTCGAACATGTGGTTTTCGTCAACGTCATCGAGAGAGAACGGGTGGCCATGCGCCGGGGCACCGGATACAACAAGGAAGCGGAAATCCGGCTGCGCGAAACCGCCAACATCCGCTTCATCGATTGGGCGGAGAACCTGTTCGAGCAGGGCATGGAAGTGGGTGTCTATATCGTTGTCGGCAGCCTGGTGGGCGAGGTGATCAAAGCCGCCCAGAAAGAGGAAGCCGATCTGATTGTGATCGGCCGGTCGCAGAAGGGTGTGATCGAGCAGTTGTACGCGGGATCGGACATCACCGAGTTGCTGCACCGGACGGCAAGACCTGTGCTCGTTTACAAGTACCTGTCGGAGAATTCGTTCGCCCTCGAAACGCCTTTCGAACGGCCCGTTCTGGCAACCGACTGGTCGCCGGCCAGCCTGAAGGCCGTTGATTACCTGAAGGAATTAAAAGAAGTTATAAAAGAAATCCATGTCGTGCACGTTGCCGCGCAAAAGAATCTCAGTGGTTCGGCCATGGCGATTCAAAAAACACGCAAGAAAATGCGTCGTCAAATGGATGAGATCTGCAGAACTTTCGAAGCCGAGGGAATTGCCGCGCGCTCTCATGTTTACGTCGGCAACCCGGAACAGGAGATCGAGAAGGCCGCGCGGGAATGCCAGGCAACCCTGATCGTTATGGGATCATCCGGAAAACCAAGTTGGGTGGAACGATGGCTCGGCAGCACACCGCGAAGCATCGCCGAAAAGTCGGCCTACCCGACCCTGCTCATCCCGCCGGAAAAAATATAAAGTCACAGGAGGAATTAATGGCGGTAATTACCATTTCGAGGCAATTCGGCGCAGGGGGCAAGACCGTTGGGAAAATGGTCGCCGACAAACTGGGCTACACGTTCGCCGATGATGACATCATTCAGATGGTGGCCGAAGCGGCCAATGTGTCACCCCACTGGGTCGAATCAATTGAAAAGGAAGCCGGCGGCAAGCTTTCCAGGATCGTCTCCAGCATGGTTTCCAAGCGCCTGGTGGACCGTATTCTCAAGGATGAACGCGGTTATCTGGACGAAAGGCTTTATCTGGACTACCTGGTCGTCATCATCGCGCAGATCGCAGAAGAAGGAAACGTCGTCATCCTGGGACGCGGCAGCCAGTACATTCTCGGCGATCATCCCGACGCGCACCATGTCCTCTTGATCAATAATGTCGAAAACCGCGTCAAATTCATGATGGAACACTACGATTTTTCTGAAAGCCGGGCGGCACAAGTCGTCAACCGCGAAGATAAGCGCCGGCTCAATCTTTATCGCAAAATCGGCAAGACCGATTATGACAATCCGGCCCTCTATCACCTGGTGTTGAACATGGCAAAAATAAACATGCAGACGGGCGTCAAGCTCATATTGGATTTGGTGCCTTCGCAATAAATGGCGGCGGAACGCGGGATAAAGCGATCGATGCCCGGCAGCCGGGCCGTTCGATTCTAATCCTGGTTAAATAAATCGCTCTATGAGGGGTGTACCAGTTTGCAGACCAGCTTTTCGGCCACGTCTAAATCGACGCGGCTCATGTTGAGGACCACGTGATAATGGACCCAAT
>JBAVJU010000238.1:0-3980 GCA_049687935.1 Desulfobacterales bacterium
ACACTGCGGATTTCCCTGCCGTTGACCACCAACCGGTCGCCTTCTTTTTTGGCTGTGGTCAGTGACCGAATCAGCTCCGGCAAAGTGATGACCTGCTCAAATTCTTTGAAACCGTATTCTCCCCGGCGCGGCCTGTAAGCTTTGAAGCCGGTGGCCAGAACAATGACACCGGTTTCTATGGTCAGCTCTTCCACAGCGCTCGGTACCGAATTCGGGTAGATCCCTGCAAAGGGCACATACGCACCCGGCTCTAAATTATCAAGCCGGGATGGGTCGGTTTCCGCATCTGCATCGATCGGCGGCGGCGGCTGTTTTTTCAGGCCGAGTTTAAAGCTGCCGACATACCCTTCAAACTTCGCAACCGTGGTACAGGTGTAAACGGAAATAGCAGGATCCGCCAACACTTCGCCGGCAAGTTCTTCTATCAAGGCATGCGCTTTTTCCCCGGTGGGGGCAACCCGATCGAGGCGCGCTAATTGGCCGCCCAGAAAGGGTGATTTTTCGATCAGCGCGACATTGTTACCCCGCTCCGCCAGGTCCTTGGCCGCTCGCAGGCCGGCGATGCCGCCTCCGATGACAGTGGCATGGGCTTTGGCGTCAACCCGGATGGGTTCAAGCGGAATGAGCTGCGCGGCCTTGGCGGCGGCCGCTGAAATCAGACGGGTCGCCTTGTCGGTGGCGGCCGGACCGTGATGCACCCAGCTGACATGCTCGCGGATGTTGGCATGGTCGTAGATGTACGGGTTCATGCCGGCCCGAATCAGTGTATTGCGAAAGGTGGTTTCGTGAAGGCTGGGCGCACAGGAGGCCACGACGACCCGGTTGACCGTGCCATTTTTCAGATCCTCCATGATCATTTCCTGGCCGGGGTCGGAACACATGAACATGTTGGTTCGGGCCGCCGCTACTCCGGGCAATTTCGCCACATTCTCGCGCACCGCTTCCACATCCACGTGATCGGATATGTTGCCGCCACAATAGCAGATGTAGACGCCAACTTTGGCTTGTTCACTGTTCTTTTCCATATTTATCTTTTCTTCGGTCATTCCTGCATCTCCCAATCAGATTGTTGCGCGTGTCCCGAGTAGCGTGCTGCCAGTTGAATATTGGAGGTTTTGAGCCGAACCGCGTAATCCGCAACACATTTTACGTCACGCCACTGCCTTCCGGGTTGGCCGAAAGCGCCCCAAATATTTGGCCGCCTCCATGGCCGCCGCACCGGACTCGGTAATCGTGTCGACAATATCTTTGGGTCCGGCGGCGGCACCGGCAACAAAAACACCTTCCATGTCGGTTACCGTCGGGGACAATTTGGGCCGGATCGCATGAATGAACCGGTCTGACCCCTCAGAAACCGGGCAGACACCCTGCGGTTTCCAGCCTGGAATCATCCCCAGTGACAAGACCACCAGATCGTGGTCTGCCGTGGTCACCCCCTCGCCGTTTTGGGCTTCATAACGCAAAGCGACGCCACCTTTCTGGCCTTGGCTGATGGAGGCGACTTTGCCTTTGACAAATTCGATCCCCATGGCCTTGGCGTTCTGATAAAACTGCTCATAGCCTTTGCCGAAAGCCCGAATATCCATGTAGTAAATGGTGATATCCGCCAGAGGCAGGGATCCGGAGAGCAGCATAGCCTGTTTGATGGCATACATGCAGCAAACCCTTGAGCAATAGGATATGCCCATGCTTTTATCCCGAGAACCGGCGCACTGGATATAGGCGATCGAGTCCGGTTCCATGCCGTCCGATGGCCTCAGAACACGATTATAAGGGCCGTGCGGTGCCAGGAGCCGCTCCATCTGCAAAGCCGTGATCACGTTGGGAATCGTTCCGTTGCCGTATTGTTGCTTGTTTGCGACCGGTGTCAGCTCGAAACCGGTGGCCAGCACCGCCGATCTGGACCGGATGACAAAGTCTTCGGGCTGTTGAAAATAATCGATGGCATCAGTGGGACAGGTCTTGGAACATTTGCCGCACAGCATGCAGTTTTCCACGTCCATCACCGCGATCTGGGGAATGGCGTTTGAGAAGGGAATCGAGACGGCCTTGCTGGCCGAAAAACCGCCCTGCTCGTCATCGGCCACGTACACCGGGCAGGCATATTCGCACTGCCGACATCCGATGCATTTGGCCGGATCGACATAACGCGGCCGCTGAGTGACTGAGGCTGCCAGCATATCCCCATCGCGATCCAACTTGTTCAAATCGCAGTAAGTAAAGAGGGAAATGTTGTCGTGATGCGCCGCGGCGGCCATTTTAGGGGTCGTGATGCAGCTGGCGCAGTCGAGGGTTGGAAATACCTTGGATAGACGGATCATCTTACCCCCGATCGATGCATCTTTTTCAACCACCGCCACTTGAAAGCCTTGATCCGCTAAGTCGAGGGCTGACTGCAAGCCGGCAATCCCACCGCCGACAACAAGGGCATCAAACTCTAAAACTCGTATGGCTTCCATTTATTTCTCCTCATTCATGCACGCTTGGAATACCGCTGACATGATGGACCGTGTCCATTCGGATCGTTATTTTATGTCATCCCGTAAAGCTGTGCCCATCGGACGGAAAATTATCAACTCTGCGGGATTACTGGCCGCCCGAGTTCTTTGACCAGGTCATTCATTTGATTGACCTCGTTTAAAAAGGCCCGGTTGCAGACGGTACAGATGGCGGTCAGCCGCAGTCTCCGATTGTCCAGTTCAAGCTCTCTCATCTTTGCATAGACCCGGTCGAGGCGCTTTGCCATTGCCTTATAGGCACCATCATAGGGGCACTCTTCGCCGCATGACATCACGATGATTCCGCTGATCCCTTTTTTAAAACAATCGATGTAGAAATGTTCCGGGAAAAGTACAGGTGCGCGGACCCTCAGGATATAGGTGTTCGTGGGGTAGGTTGAATGGGCCTGCCCCACGGAATCGGCACCCGGATAGGCACAGCTTTCTGTGGCCAGAATTAAAATCTTTTCCTTGTTTGCTCCGCTGCCGTTGGTTGCCATCATGCTCCTGCCTACTTTTTTCTGCGGACGAAGTGTTTGTCGTATCCATCGACTTCCAGAATTCCCAGATAATCGTGCCCGACCTTTTTGGCCCAGGCCGGGATGTCTTTGCGGGTGCCGGAATCGGCGGAATAGATCTCCAGTATTTCTCCGACTTTAACTTTACCGATTCCTTTTTTGGCTTCGAGAAGCGGCCCCGGGCAGGCGCTGCCCCGGGCGTCGACGGTACTGCTGGCTTTAATTTCACTGAGATTCAATTCTGTCATGATACCCTCCTTGTTTTTGGATGAAGTCCACCGCTCTGCGGCGGCGTTTGCAAAAAACGTTTGGTTGCAGCGTCCGTCACGAATGCGACCGTCTTTCTCGGCGCAGACGACGACCGACCGCTTCAACAGCATGAGCCTGAAATACGGATCTTTTTCTTCAACGCGGTCCATGCCGACCAGTTCGTAAGCATTGTGGGGAAGAATTTTGAAAAGATCCGCCGGCGTGTCCGGATCACTCCACAGGACCTCGAGTGAGTCCCCCGGTGCGATACCCCTTAGCGCCTGGCTGATCTTCAAGAGAGAAAACGGCATGAGGATTCCGCGTAGATCGAGGTAATGGGTTAGCGAACCATTATATTTTTTTTTCTTTGCGCTCATTGTATTTCCCTATGAGCAATTTGGGTGCCACGCGCGCACTTAAAAAATCCCCCACCACTGGAATGACGAAAAAATTTTTGAATTTATTAGCGTTTACAGATAATTGAATACGTACTTCGTTCAAATTTCCGATCGAACCACCAACAATTTCTTTTGCTCGCTAAAAAAAGCCTTGATTTTGACTGTTAAATTGTTAAAAGTAAAAATTTAACACATGTTAAATTTTTTAACAGGAAAAAGGAAATGTTTGACCAGGAGTTGAACGCCTACTGGAAAACGGTGGTCGATACGATTCACGACGGCATCATGATCGTCGACACGGGTGGAACGATCGTTTC
>JBAVJU010000239.1:0-11753 GCA_049687935.1 Desulfobacterales bacterium
CCGGCCCAGGCCAAGGTAATGATACCGGCAATGATGAAGGTCGTTTCCAGTAAAAATTCCAGCCGGATGCCCGGGATCATGACGCCGCGTTCGTAGGCCAGCAGGACTCCGGCGATGAACAGCGGGCAGGCACAGAGGGCATAGCCCAGGCTGGGAACAAGAGCTGCAAGAGCGGCGAGCGGCAGAACGACCAGAAGAATCAACAGAATCGATTTCAGCAGTCTCAGGGATCGCTTCTCGCCCAACAGAATCGGAATTGTTTCCTTGCCCACGATGCGGTCTCCCTGCATATCCAGGGTATCGAAAAATGCGGTCCGGACGAACACCAGACCGGTCGACCACAGGAAGACGAGAGCCATTTCCAGTTTCGGCAGATTCGAATTGAACAGCGAGGGCAGAAGCGAGGTCACCACACCCCAAGCCGCGGCAATCAGAAGCGTTTTGGAGCCGGGTACGTCCCGCAACCGGCGGTAGCGGCCCGCGGTCAGTCCCTGCGGTATGACCTGCAGATTGTAGGTGAGACCGAGAAGGCTCATCAAAAGTAGGATCAGAAAAGGCTGAATCCCCAGCGTATAGGCCAACAGCAGGCCGGCTCCGCCGGCGACAACGGCCAGCAGAGAGAGAAAAAACCTGTGTCGAACATAGAACGATGCGCGGTCTGGATCGTTGTACTGATCCGATTGCCGACCGGTCAAATGGTTGAGAATGTGCATGGACTGCACATATAGAACGGCGATGGCGACGAAGGGCAGGGCGGGTCGGATACCGAGCAACCGGGTGCAGGCATAGCACAGGCACCCCGCTCCGACGGAAACATAAACATTGGTAAGGAGCAGCGTGCGTTGCAGGACAAAGAAACCCCGTCGCCATCCACGGGCCCGCTTGTAACGCAGGGCTTCCAGCGCCTTGTAAACCCGTTTGATGATCCAATTGGGCGTCGATGCCCCGGCGGTGATGCCGATGAGCTCCAAGGCATTGAGTTCCTTGAGATCCAGCGTGCCGAGATCCTCTTCGGTTTCGACGCGGTAGGTGGGTTTGCCCGATGATCCGGCAATTTCAGCCAGGCGTTGGGTGTTGCCGCTGTTGCGCCCCCCGACGACGATAATCGCATCGACTTCCGTGGACAGGCGCTTGACCTCATCCTGGCGGCGCTCGGTCGAGTCGCAGATCGTATCGAATATTTTATATGTCGGATGCTTCTCATGGACCCAATTTTTTACGGCCTCGAAAAACTGGGTATTCTGGGTGGTTTGGGCAACAACGATGGCCTGGTTGAAATGCGGCAGCGAATCCAGTTCTTCGAAACTCCCGGCAACATGACCGTTTTGACCGGCATACCCCAGCAGACCGGTTACCTCGGGATGGTCCTTGTCGCCGATGATAATCGATGCGTATCCCTTTTTGGCATGTCTGCCGATGATGCTCTGGACCTTGATCACCCTTGGACAGGTGGCATCGATGACGGAGAAGCCGGCTTTTTTCAACTGCAGCTTGGTCTTGGGCGGGACGCCGTGCGCCCGGATCAAAACGGTGCCGGTGCCGCGGTCGGGAATCTCAGTCAAAATCGAGATACCCTTGCCGTGGAGCAAATCGAGAACCTGGGCATTGTGGATCAGAGGGCCGAATGTGTAAATGGGGCCCTGCTGGTCACCGGAGGTGTCCATGACCATTTCGACGGCACGGCGAACCCCCATACAAAAACCGGCGGTCTTTGCGATCAAGATCTTCATCGAGTTGGTGATATCCGATCAGGTGATGAAACTGTGCAGATACATATCGATCAATTCTTCGATCAGGTGCGGCAGGGGTAGGCGGGCGACACCGACGATGGTCACGTTTTCCTGGGTCAGCGGCAGCAAGAATTTAGCGGCCGGACTTCCGGCCACCCCTTCGGCGATGCCGGGCGTGACCTCTCCCATCATCGCATGGGCGATAACGATGCCGAGGGGGCCGAGAATGACGTCGACACTTTTAGTGGTCCGTACGATCGCGTTTTCTCCGGAAGCGCCGCGATTGGCCCCGGCTTTCAGCATCTGGGCGGTGGCGATCGCGTTGGTGCCGAGAGCGACGACTTCAACGGTTTCACCATACAATTCCTTTATTTTTTTAATAATCGCGCTTCCGATGCCGCCGCCCTGTCCATCAATGACGCCTATTTTCTTCATTTAACGCTCCGGGCCTTCAGCTGCCACTATGGTGTCTGCCGCTGTGATCCGAAAAATCGGATTAAATCGTGCTTTTCCACGGTTAGAGTTTCCCGATTCGCTTCCGGTTGCGGCGCCGGCTTTTGGGTGCCCGTCGCCGGGGCCCCTTTTTTTGGGTGGAAAAAGGTCGATTGTCGACGACGTCGTCCTCCGGAGAACCACCGCTGCCGTCGGCTCCAGCCATGAAAAGCCTTTGCTCGAATTCTGCGGTACTGATCGTCGCGGCCCGACCGGCTGCAGCAGCCGTAACGATTTCCCGGTCGGAGCTGACGATCAGCGCTTTCTCCCGTTCGTGGGCCGCCATGCGCTTGATCACGTCATCGGCCGTCTGGCCGGCACACGAGAACCTCACCGTGATTCCCTTAACACGTTCGGGCGTCTGAGGATAGACGGGCGCACCGGTCCCGTCGAAGACGACCGTGATCTTGTGATGCTTGACTTTCTTGTAGGCGGCCAGCATGTCCACCAGTGCCTCGCGGCCGAGTTGGATATCCTGGCGGTCCAGCATATTGAGCGCGGCTGAGTTGCGAATGAGATTGTACCCGTCGACGATTATGTGCAGTGCCATCATATCGCCTCTGTCAAAAAATTTCTCAAGACCCGACAAAACCCGGCCGCTATCCCTTCAATTGACGGAGCAATCGGTCGAGATCGTCATCGCTGTAAAATTCGATTTCGAGCTTGCCGACTTTACCGCGGCGTTTTATGTTGACCTTCGTGCCGAAGTGACGTGAAAGGTCGGCCGTGACATCGGAAAAATACACGTCTTCAGAGGAGGAGGGCGGCGAGCGGTGCGGTGTTCTTTCGACTCTGAGCTGCCGCACGAGGTTTTCGGTTTCACGCACCGAGAGACCCCTCGACACCACTTTGCGCCAGATATCGATCTGAGCGGCTTTCTTGTCGACACCCAAAAGGGCTCGGGCATGACCCATACTCAGAGAGCCGTCGACGATGGTGTCCTTGATTTGTTGCGGCAGATTTCGGAGACGTAAAAAATTGGCCACCGCGGAGCGACTTTTCCCGACCCGTTCGGCGGCTTGGTCCTGGGTCAGCTTGAATTCCGTCATCAAGCGGTGGTAGGCTTCGGCCTCTTCAATTGGATTGAAGTCTTCGCGTTGAATGTTTTCGACGATCGACATTTCCAGCAACTCGGCGTCGGAGACATCCCTGTAAACAACCGGAACCTTTGTCAAACCGACTTTTCGGGCGGCCCGCAGGCGCCGCTCTCCGGCCACGAGTTCGTAACCGTGGTCTATCCGGCGCACCAGCAGAGGCTGAATGATGCCCTGCGCCTTGATCGAGTTGCCGAGTTCCTCGAGGTCATCGTCGGGAAAGTGCTGACGCGGCTGGTAGCGGTTCGGCCGGATCAGATCGACGTCGCAAAGAAAATATTCCCGCGAGGTGTCCTCCTCCGGTTCGAAATCGGGAATCAGCGCATCCAGGCCGCGACCGAGGGCCAGTTTTTTGCGTTTTTTAGGGTCGGCGTTGTGTCGGGTTGTGTTGTCTCTGGGCATTTGTGGTCGCCATTCCTGATGGGGTTAAAGGCGGGCCGAATCGGTGACATGGGCGGCCATGATCTCCCGGGCCAGGTCGAAATAGCTGCGCGCTCCGGTCGAGGTGGCATCGTAGAGCAAAATCGGCTGACCGAAGCTGGGGGCCTCACTCAATCGGATATTGCGCGGTATGGTGGTTTTATAGACCAGATTTTTAAAATATTTTTCGGCATCTTCGGCCACCTGATAGGAGAGGTTCGTCCGACGGTCGAACATGGTCAATAGGATGCCCGCTATAACCAGGTGCGGGTTCAAGTGCTGTTTGATCCGTTTGACGGTCTGCAGGAGCTGGCCCAGGCCTTCCAGAGCATAGAATTCACACTGAAGCGGTATCAGCAGGGTATCCGCGGCGGTCAGGGCATTGACCGTCAGTAAACTGAGGGAGGGCGGGCAGTCCAGAATGACATAGTCGAAATCGGTGGCGACTGCGGAGACGAGGTTCTTTAGGGCCGTTTCCCGCTCAGGATGGGCCATCATCTCCACTTCGAACCCGATCAGTTCCACGTTGGCCGGAATGATCTTCAGGGTCTCGATGTCACTGCTTAAAACAAGCTCATGCGCCGTGGCGGTCCCGAGCAGACCATGGTAGAGGGTTTTCGTGATGCGATGCTTGTCCAGGCCGACGCCCGAGGTGGCATTACCCTGCGGGTCGCAATCCACCAGCAGGACCTCTTTTTCCGACACTGCCAGGGCGGCCGAGAGATTGACCGCCGTCGTCGTTTTACCGACCCCGCCTTTTTGGTTGGCTATGCAGAGAATATGCGCCATGGCGGAGAACCTAACATACTGCAAGCAGTTTGAAAAGGTTTTAAAAATGTGTCATGATCGCTCCCAAAAGACACGCTGCAATACGAGAGCGGGTCCATTTTCAGAAAGCGAGATGAGGCCGTATGCACGCCATTAAAAAAAATATCGCCGGACTGATAGCGGTTGCCTTTCTATCGGGCCTTCTCGGCCCCCCGGCCGCGACGGGCATCACCATCAAGGAAGAGGAAGATCTGGCCCGTGAATTTCTCCGGTATGTCACGCTGCAGCTGGAAATCATCGACGACCCGATCCTCGTCGAGTATGTCAATTCGGTGGGACAAAAAATCCTGGCCAAAGTACCGCCACAGCCCTTTCCCTACCATTTCTATGTGGTCAAACAAGATGTCTACAACGCTTTCGCCACGCCGGCCGGCCATGTTTTTGTCTACTCCGGACTGATAGAGGCAATGGACAACGAGGATGAACTGGCGGGAATCCTGGCGCATGAAATATCCCATGTCACCTGCCGACATATCTCCCAGAAAATCGAGCGTTCCAAGCTGATCAGCATCGCCACTTTGGCCGGGGTCGCTGCCGGGATATTGCTCGGAGCTGCGGGCGGCGGCCAGGCGGCCGGCGCCCTGACGATGGGATCGATGGCGGCCAGCCAATCCGCATCACTGGCGTTCAGCCGGGAGAACGAAATTCAGGCCGACCAGGTCGGCATGGTGTATTTGACCGAAGCGGGGTACACGGGGGAGGGATTGCTTTCCGTTCTGAACAAAATCCGCGCAAAGACGTGGTACGGGTCCGATCAGGTCCCCAACTATTTGATGACCCACCCGGCTGTGGAAGATCGATTGGCGTACATCGATACCTATCTCGCCAGCAGAAAGAAAGATAATAAAACACTCCAACCGGTTAATACAGAAGCTTTTCGACTGGCTCATGCACGACTCCTGGCCCTTTACGGCGACGAAAAAGTCGCCCTGAGCAGATTCGAAACCGCACTGAGAAGCGAAACCGCAGATGCGATAACCTACTACGGATACGGGCTGGCGCTCGCTAGGGCCGGTAAAAACGAGCAAGCGATTGCCGCACTCAAGAAAGCGCTCGAAACTGAAGCCTTCAACCCGATAATACTCGCCGGATTGGGCCGGGTTTATTTTCTGGGCAGTCGCTACCAAGAGGCGCTCACGACGCTTGCGAGTGCGCTCAGTCTCGATCCCCAGGAACCGGAAGCACTGTTTTTCCTGGGGCGCACCCGTCTGGAGCTCGACCAGCCGGCAGAGGCCCAGGCGGCGTTTGAACGCCTGAAAAAACAGGCAATTGTAGCCAAGCAGGTCTATTATTTTCTCGGGAAAGCGTACGGTCAGGAAGGGAAAATGGTCGAGGCCTACTTGAACCTGGGGCAATATTATTACCTGAAGCACGACTATGCCAACGCTCGGATTCACTTCAAACAGGCCCTGGAAAAAACGGAGGATCCCGATCAGCGTCGCGAAATCGAGGAACGCCTCAAAGAAATCAAGCAAATACTCACGGCATTGAAAGAACCCTGAAAGACGATACTCAGGGACGATCGAAGTGAGAGAACTGCATGGTGAACGTTCCGCGACCCTGGGTCGCCGAGCGCAGCACCGTGGAATAGCCGAACATCTGTGCCAGCGGCACGACCGCCTTGATGACCTGGATGCCTGCCTGTGATTCGATGGCCTCGATTTTTCCATCACGGGCATTCAGGTCTCCGATCACTTCTCCCATGAACGCTTCCGGAACGAAGACCTCTACTTTCATGATCGGATCGAGCAGATAGGGCTTGGCGTTGTTCAGGGCGTTTTTACAGGCCATGGATGCGCTGACCTTGTAGGCCAGTTCGGTTCCATTCGACTCGCGAAAGGAGCCGCCGACAAGCATGGCGTCGACATCGACGACCGGATATCCCATCAGTGTTCCACTTTCAAGCGATTCCAGCACACCGTTCTCGATGCCTGGAATGAAGATCTCCGGTATGGTTTCGGCGCTGACCCGCGAAGCAAAGCGCACTCCCGAGCCCCTCGGCAGCGGTTTCAGACGCAGGGTCACTTCGCCGAACTGACGTTGACCGGCGATTTCCTTGTCAAAAACGGCGTTTCCTTCCGCTTCCGTCTCGATGGTCTCCCGGTGCACCACCTGCGGTTTGCCGACGTTGACCTGAGTGTTGAACTCGCGCTGCATGCGGCTGATAATAATTTCGAGATGAAGTTCACCCATGCCCGACAATATCGTCTGCCCGGTATCTTCGTCCTGGCGAACGCGCAGGGTCGGGTCCTCGGCCAGAAATTTCTCCAGGACCTGTGAAATCTTCTCCTGGTCGGCGTGGGTCTTCGGTTCGATGGCGATCGAGATGACCGGCTCGTAAAACTCGATACGTTCCAATAATACCGGGTTTTTGGCCGAGCAAAGCGTTTCGCCGGTGGAAGAGAGTTTGAGCCCCACGACGCCGACGATACTGCCGGCCCCGGCCATATCGATGCGGTCGCGCTTGTTGGCGTGCATCCGCAATATGCGGGAGAGTTTCTCCGTTTTTTTCAGGGACGGGTTATAGATGTCATCACCGGCCTTCAACCTTCCGCTGTAAACGCGAACGAAGGACAGTTTGCGACCCTCCATCATCGAAACTTTGAAGATCAGCGCGGCCAGAGGAGCCGTATCACTGCTCTTGCACGTGACGGTGGCGCCAGTTTCAGGGTTGATGCCTTTGATCGGTGGGACCTCGATCGGGCTCGGCAGAAACCGAACGATGGCATCCAGCAGGGGTTGGATGCCCTTGTTTCGAAGCGCGGAGCCGCACAGCACCGGCACCAGCTTCAAGTCGCACGTCGCCCGGCGAATGGCGGCCTGGAGGACCTCCGGTGCAATAGCCGCATCGGAGAGATAGGCCTCCATGATGTCGTCGTCCTGCTCGGCCACGGTCTCGACGAGGTGGTCCCGGTATTGACGGGCTTTGTCGATCATCGACTCGGGGATGTCTTCTATTTGGTAACTCGCCCCCAGGGTTTCATCGTCCCAGACGATAGTCCGCATCTCGATCAGGTCGATAACGCCGCTGAAATCATCCTCGGTGCCCACCGGCAGCTGGAGGACCAGCGGATTGGCGTGGAGCTTTTCTTTCATCATCTCGACGGTGCCGAAGAAATTGGCTCCTACCCGGTCGAGCTTGTTGACGAAGGCCATCTTGGGCACCTTGTACTTATCGGCCTGGCGCCAGACGGTTTCGGACTGCGGCTCCACACCACCGACTGCACAAAATACGCCGATGGCGCCGTCGAGCACCCGCAGCGAGCGTTCGACCTCGATCGTAAAATCGACGTGTCCGGGCGTATCGATAATCTGGATTTCGGCCTCTTTCCAATGACAGGTCGTGACGGCCGAGGTTATGGTGATGCCGCGTTCCTGCTCGTCGGGCATCCAGTCCATGACGGCCTCACCGTCGTGAACCTCACCGAGTTTATGTGATCGGCCGGTGTAATAAAGGATCCGTTCGGTTACCGTCGTTTTACCGGCGTCGATATGGGCGATGATGCCAATGTTGCGGATGCGGTTTATTTTGCTTTTGTCACTCATCTTATCAACGACATGTCGGCTGTGAAGGGATACCGGATATCGATGTGACCTGCCAGGGTCGGCACGTCCCTGCCGCCGACGAGGATCTTCACCGTTGACACTTCCGGCATGTTCAATATCAGTGAATTAACGATTGAATATAGGGTCAATATTTCAGATCTGCACCCTCCCGGATACTGTTCGGTGATACTTTCGGAAAGATCGACGTATGCCCGCCTTCCGGGTGCCAGATAAAAAGCGCGCAGCCGGGTGCCGGCGGGTAGGGTACGCATCAGGCCGGGCTTTGGGCCTTTAATCAAGGCCTCCATGATCGCTCTGCCCCGGTCGATCTCCCCTTCAGATCCGGCGAAGATCCGTTCCTCGGCCTGCAGGTAACGGCCGTTTCGATCGGCAAAGTAGATGTGCACCACCGGGAATGCCTGTGGCTCGGTCACTGAAACGCCGGAGGTCGAAGTCTCAACGGGCCGTTCGGCTGCCCGGCCTTCGTCGCCGCCGGGCGCGAGCAAACACAAGCCGATGACACACACCATGGTGAAACGACGGCATCGGCGGCAGGCGGGGAACTCGGCAGTCGACATGCGCGAGGTTGAATTCGATTGCGTGGTTTTCATCAGTATAGAGCTGTGCATAAAAAAAACGGCCAACCAAAGGGGGTCAGCCGTGCCGATTGATTACCTGGTGGAGCTGAGGGGGATCGAACCCCTGACCTCATGACTGCCAGTCATGCGCTCTCCCAGCTGAGCTACAGCCCCAAAAACAGGCCGTACGTTAACAAGTCCGCAAATGTGTGTCAACTCTTATTTGTCCACTGTTGCATGGTATTCTCACTCCCGGCGACTGCTGCGCCGCAGTATCGCACCCCCCCGGCTCGATTCGACGGCGACCCAGTAAATCGACCCAATTGTGCCGTGCCGGTGCCTTTGACCTGTTGACAAATAGGAGGATTGAAAATATTATTCTTTTCCTTTAAAATCTTGATTGAACCGTCGCACATCGTGGACAAAAAAGAAGGGTATTTAAGCCTTTTAACCCGTAACCCGAATTGCCAGAACGATGAAGCCGAAGACCACTTTCACCTTTGCCGGTGGCAGAGCCCGTCCCGACGGCCCTACCGCAGCCTATAAACAGTTCGACGCCACCGAGCTTTACTGTGCGAACTGCCGCCGCGCCGTTCCGGTTCGAAAACGGCTGTTGCTGGTCTTGCCCGAAGGCGATAAATATGAATATCTGTGTTCCTTTTGTTCGGGCTCGGTGGGAACAAAACTCGATCGTAATGGACCCCCGCGAGGGGTTATCGTATGATCCCGGCCAGCCCGTGAGTAACTTCCATCCGCGTGTTCTCCGACAAACCTCCCCTGGCGCCGTCATCCTTTCAGCCGGCCTCCTTACTGTCGAGACCGCGGCATCGTTCAGGCAACGGGTGCAGTCGGTCGGGGTCACAGCGCCGTCATATTCCCTGTTTTTAAGAAAGGATCAACATGCTCAGCCTAATGCGAAAAAAAGCCGGCAGCTGGATCATCAAGTTCATTCTGGGAGCGGTGATTCTCGCGTTCATCCCCTTTGGCTACGGTATCTATCAAGACCGCCGGGATGTCAAAATAGCGACTGTAAATGGCGATCCGGTCCGGTTCGAGGAGTTCAACCGCCAGTACAACAATTTGGTCGAACAGGTTCGTCGCAATTTTGGCGGGTCGTTGAACGAAGAGACGATCAAGGGGCTGCGGCTGAAAGAGCAGGCCCTGAACCAATTGATTGACCAGAAGTTGATGCTGGCTGAGGCCGCGAATCTGGGCATCAGCGTCAGTGACCAGGAACTGGCCGAATCGATCGCTAAAATCGAGGCCTTTCAAACCGCCGGGCACTTCGATCCAAAACGCTACGAATATGTGTTAAGCCGCCTTCACTTGACTCAGGATGCGTTCGAGGCCGATCAGAAGCGCGCCATGCTGGTTGACAAATTGAGCAAATTCGTGACGTTGAACGTGAAGGTTTCCGATGCCGAGACGCTGGATTGGTACAAGTGGAACAATGCTTCGGTCGATCTTCGTTTCGTAAAATTTCCAGCAAACCACTACCAGGACATCAACCCGACCGAAGATGAGGTCAACTCCTTTTTTGAGGCCCACAAAGAAAACTATAAAACCGATGCGGAACTCAAAGCACGGTATGTCCTTGTCGATCCGAAGACTTATGCGGATCGGGTGTCACTTGTCGAAGAGGAACTGCGGACCTATTACGACAACAATAAAGATGAGTTTTACACCCCCAAGACAGTGGAAGCGAGACACATCCTGATAAAAGTCGACCCGCAGGCCGGGGAAAAAAATGTGGAGGAGGCCCGCCAGAAAGCACTGGAAGTCCTCAAGCTGGCCCGGGAGGGCAGAGACTTTGCTGAGTTGGCCAAAAAATACTCGGAAGGTCCCACTGCCGCGAACGGCGGCTATCTTGGGGCTTTCCGCAAGGACGCCATGGTCAAACCCTTTGCAGATGAAGCCTTCGCGATGAAAGCCGGTGATGTCAGCGAACCGGTGCAGACCCGTTTCGGGTGGCATATCATCAAGGTCGAAAAGATCAACGAGGCGAGCACCACTTCCTTCGAGGCCGCCCGTGACGATATCCGGCGCAAACTGGCCGACGAACGCGCCAAGGCACTGGCCTATGAAACGGCAGAGTCGATCTACGACAATTCTTTTCAAGGAGACGATCTGGTTCGAAATGCGGCGGACCAACATTTGGCCATCGCGGAAACCGGCTTTTTTACCCAGAAAGGTCCGGTCAATGGAATCAAGGATGGTGCGAAATTTGCGGCCGCCGCTTTCGCCCTCTCCGTTAATGATATCAGCCCGATACAGGATCTGAGCGACGGATACGTCATCCTGCAGGTGACCGACAAGAAGGACTCGCAAATTCCCGAACTGCAAAACGTGGCCCCGCGGGTGCGGGCGGACCTGATCAGGGAGAAACAGAATGAAAAGGCGCGGGCGGAAGCCGAAGCGTTTCTGGCCGCGCTGCAAGCCGGTAGATCGTTCGATGACGAGAGCGCCCGAACGGGGTTGCCGGTAGACACCACCGGATTTTTTACCCGCAAGACGCCGGTGCCTAAAATCGGAAACAACCCGGAGCTCTCGGATGCGGCTTTTCTCTTGTCGCCCCAAAACCGATGGCCGCAAAAGGTGTTCGAGGGCAACAACGGGTATTACGTCGTGGAATTCGACGGTCGCAAGGAACCCTCGGCCGAAGATTTCGAAAAGGACAAAGCAGACGTGAAGGAGAAATTACGCGAACAGAAGCAATACCGCGCGATCACGGACTGGTTGGCCGAACTGCGAAGCGGCGGTGAGATCACAATCAATGACAGCTACCTCAACTAGTGTTCACCTGCAACGGATTTTTTCCTCGTTCGTTAGTCGCACCGTCGGGATTCAATCGACGACATCGAGGGCGACGGCTTAAAAAATCTGTTTTTAACTCCGTTGAAATCGTGTAAAATAATAAAAAAGCGGCCGATTTTGAATCACGCACACGGTTTCGAAGGAGTTTACTCGGAGATGACATCCGAAACGAAAGACAAGAGTCTCATTTACGCGACCAAAAGGTGTCCCGAATGTTACACCTATGTGTCGCTGCGGGTGACCCAATGCCC
>JBAVJU010000240.1:0-5265 GCA_049687935.1 Desulfobacterales bacterium
GCGGTATTTCAGCCCCAGGCACAGGTCGGAAAGCCCGAAAAAAGGACCGATTAAAATGAATTTTTACCTGTGGGTAGCGGTGTTTATTCTCATCAGTGTCGTTGCAGGTCTTATTCGCATTCTGAAAGGACCAACAGCGGCTGACAGCATGCTCGCCGCCCAGCTTTTCGGTACCGGGGGCGTGGCGATATTGCTGATACTCGCGCAGGCTATGCAGATGACGGCTTTGGTGGATGTCGCCCTGGTTTATGCCTTGCTGGCAGCCATCACAATGGCCGTATTTGTCCGACGGCAATGGAGGGGCGAAAAGGCGGGGGAGATGAACAATGAGTCTAACTGAGATGTTGGGATCGTTTCTGTTGCTTCTGGCAATTCCCTTTTTTTGGAGCGGCAGCCTCGGCTTGCTGCGTTTTCCGGATGTTTATACCCGCTTGCATGCACTGACCAAAGCCGACAATCTGGGACTCGGGTTTGTGGTCGCCGGATCGATTCTTTTGTCCGAAGAATGGACGGTTGGCGTCAAGCTGCTTCTCATCTGGCTGGCCGTTTTAACAGCGAGTACCATATCATGTTTTCTGGTCGCAAATGCCGCCCGTAAGAGAAAAATAAAACCATGGATGAAATCCCAAATTTAGCCGATATGGCCTTTGATGGAATTTTGGCCCTGGTCGTGCTGGTCCTCGCCTGGAAGCTTTTACGTTCCCCAAATCTCTTCAAGGCTGTCGTCCTCTTTATCAGCTTTGGATTGATGATGTCTCTGGCCTGGGTCCGGTTGAAAGCCGTCGATATTGCTCTGGCCGAAGCCGCTATTGGTGCCGGGTTAACTGGAGCACTGTTTTTAACAGCGCTTGGCAAGCTTCAGCGTAACGCACAAAAAAATCACGAAAATAATGGCCCCCGCCAGCAGTCTCGGAAGGAAACACCGAATATGGCATCCGGGTCTTCGGATTAGAGAGTTAATGCCATGAGCAGAGAAAATGGAGACAGTCTCACTTCACGAACGGGAAAAATGATGGCAGCAATTAGCGTGCTGGCATTGACGTCTATTTTGGGCTGGACCGTGTGGACGCTGCCGCCGTTTTCAGACCGAATGCAACGGTTGGTGGCGTCAAATATGGCCATCAGCGGTGTAGAAAACCCTGTGACGGCGGTATTGCTGAACTTCAGAGGGTATGACACGCTTCTGGAAATCGGTGTCTTGCTGCTGGCCGCTTTGGGCGTCTTTTCCGCAGTCCCTTCCCCGGTTATTCTCTCTCAATCACCCCCGTCACCGATTCTCAACCTGCTTTTGCGTTTGCTGCTGCCTTTTATCATTCTTATTGGCGGATATATTCTCTGGATCGGTAAATATGCGCCGGGAGGCGCGTTCCAGGCCGGTGCTATTCTGGCGGCAGGCGGCATCCTGCTGTCAACCACAGCAGTTCCTTTTAATCGATTTGCGCATAAAACCATGCCGTTCGCCATGGGAATCGGTTTGATGACATTTATAGTTGTGGCATTGGCGACGATGATGGTCCGCGGTAATTTTCTCCAGTATCCGGTGGCCCAGGCAGGAACCTTGATTTTGGTGATTGAGGCCGCCGCCACCATTTCGATTGCGATTATTTTAACCATGTTGTTTATCGGCGGAAACCCGGATGTGAGTACCACTGCAAAAGACGAGAGCAGTAAGGCATCCATTATTGACAAGGGAAATACGACCAAATGACGATCTCACTTTTGTATGCCCTGGTCGGCGTCGTCTTGCTGGGCATAGGGTTTTACAGCCTTGTAATCTATTCCCATCTGGTAAAGAAAATACTGGCTCTAAATGTAGCCGGTAGTGGGGTCTTTTTATTCCTGGTTGCGACTGCAGCTCAGACGACCGGTCCGGTGCCGGACCCGGTTCCCCATGCCATGGTGCTGACCGGCATTGTCGTTGCCGTCAGCGCAACCGCCCTGGCCCTTGCTCTGGCGTGCCGCATCCACCAGGTAACCGGAACCGCACGATTAACCGAAAATGAGCCCGAATGAAATTCTGCAGCCAGTGACCTTGCCCGCCTGGATCGTTTCATTGCCCCTTCTGACTGCGGTGTTTTCGTTTGTGTTGCCGAGAATCAGGGTCTGGGCGGGCATCTCTACTGCAATCATCACCCCCCTGATGGTCGTATTTCTCGGCCGGGAGATTCTCGCCCATGGTGCGATACAGATGCCGGTCGGCGGCTGGGAGGCGCCTCTTGGCATAAACCTTTATGCAGATGGCCTCAGTGCCGCGATGCTGGGAATTACGGCCATCGTTATGGGTTCCATCAGCTTTTATGCCCGATCCTACTTCAGTGGTGACGTTGCGTCGCGCTATTTCTGGCCCTTATGGATGTTCTTGTGGAGCGCCCTGAATGCCCTCTTTCTGTCCGCAGACATCTTCAATCTCTATGTAACTCTGGAGCTGTTGGGTCTTTCGGCCGTTGCCTTGGTGGCTCTGTCCCAAACGGTGGACGCGCTGTCGGCCGCCATGCGGTATCTTCTGGTCAGTCTCACGGGTTCCTTGAGTTATCTGATGGGTGTTGCCCTTCTTTACGCCGCCAACGGAACACTCAGCATTAAACTGTTGGCGACCGCCGGGCCGGCCTCACCATCGATAACGACCGCTTTTGCGCTGATGGCAGCCGGCCTGATAATGAAAACCGCCCTGTTTCCGATGCATTTCTGGTTGCCGCCGGCGCACGCCAACGCACCGGCGCCGGTCAGCGCCGTCCTTTCAGCCCTGGTCGTCAAGGCTTCCTTTTTCATTTTGATGCGATTGTGGTCAGTGATTTTCGAACCGTTCATCAACCCGTCCACCGGTCAACTGATAGGAGTACTGGGCGCTTGTGCCATCATTTGGGGATCGGTGCAAGCGCTGGTTGCTGAAAGACTCAAACTGCTGGTGGCCTATTCGACGGTCGCCCAGATCGGCTATCTTTTCCTTATTTTTCCGCTGAACTCGATTCCACAGACAAATCATACGGCTTGGCAAGGAGGGTTCTATTTTGTTTTAAGTCATGCCTGCGCTAAGTCGGCCGCCTTTTTAGCGGCCGGCACCGTCATCTACTCCTTCGGCCATGACCGCATCAAGGAACTCCACGGAATTGTTCGCCGCATGCCGGTCTCCATGTTTGCCTTTGCTCTGGCGGGCGTCAGCCTGATCGGTCTGCCGCCCAGTGGTGGATTCATCGCCAAGTGGCTCTATTTGAATGCCGCCCTGACCGGTGGTCAGTGGTGGTGGTGTGTCCTCATTATCATCGGAAGCCTTTTGGCAACAGCCTATGTATTTCGGTTTTTTTCGCGTGCTTTCAGCTATTCGCCGGAGGTCGTCGAAGAGCGTCCGGTGCCTTGGATCATGGAGTGGACGGCCTTAGGTTTGGCCTTGTGCGCGCTGATTCTCGGGTTTATTGCGCCATCGGTAACAACGCTGCTCGATGCGGGCAACCCCTTCTGATTACGGGAGGTAGAGTGAGGTTCGACAACTGGCTACCATTGCTGATCCTGTTAACATCCCTGCTGCCCGGCATCGTCATCTTTGTTCTGCCCGAAGAGCGGGTTCGGTGGCGTACAACCTTGAATATGGGAGGGGCCATCCTCAAACTGGGGCTCATCGGCATCATGATCTGGGGGGTGCGGCACGAACATGTCTACGACTTCCGCATGCCAATACTGCCGAATATCGAACTGGTACTCAACGCCGATGCCATGTCGGTTATGATGACCGCGCTTTCCGGCGTGCTCTGGTTTCTGACCACTTTGTATGCCGTTGCCTATCTCGAAACATCACCACAATCACGCAGCCGGTTTTTCGGCTTTTTCAGCCTGTGCGTGAGTTCCACTGTCGGCATCGCCTTGGCGGGCAATCTGATAACATTTCTCATGTTTTATGAAATGCTGACCCTGACCACCTACCCGCTGGTCGTTTTCCGCGGCACACCGGAGAGCATGCGCGCCGGTCGTATCTACATCGCTTACACCTTTGGAGGGGGTGCGGCGTTTCTCATCGGCGTTGCCTGGCTCAAAGCCCTTGTGGGTTCGGTCGCTTTCACGGAAGGCGGCATGCTGGCCCCCTACGTCGGAGAGCACGCGACCCAACTCCGATTCATTTTCTTCCTGATGATCTCCGGGTTGGGGGTTAAGGCTGCCCTGGTTCCCCTGCACGGTTGGTTGCCGAAGGCCATGGTTGCTCCGGCCCCGGTCAGTGCTCTGCTGCATGCCGTCGCCGTCGTAAAAGCCGGTGCTTTCGGAATTGTACGCGTTGTCTACGATGTTTACGGCATCGAGTTCAGCGACGAACTCGGTCTGCTCCAGCCTCTGGCTGCAGCAGCCGCTTTTACGATAATATATGGATCGGTTCGCGCGCTTTTTCAGGATGAGTTAAAAAAACGCTTGGCCTTCTCGACGGTGAGCCAGGTTTCCTACATCGCCCTTGGTGTTGGTATTTTGGGTCCCATTGCCACCATCGGCGGCATCGTTCATTTGGTCAACCAGGGACTGATGAAAATTACCCTGTTTTTCTGCGCCGGAAATTTTGCGGAAACTCTGGGGGTCCACCATATCAGCCACATGAATGGTATCGGGCGACGTATGCCCTGGACCATGGCGGCTTTCACTCTGGGTTCGCTTGGCATGATCGGTGTCCCGCCAATGGCCGGTTTTATCAGTAAATGGTATCTGGGAACGGGTGGAATTGCAGCCGGTAAACCGTGGGTTATTGCGATTCTAGTCGCCAGCAGCCTGTTGAATGCCGCTTACTTTCTGCCGATTATTTATCGGGGCTGGTTCCGGGAACCGGCTGGCTCCTGGTCCCCCGGGCCATCTTTTGGTGCGTTGGAAACCCATTGGATGCTGCTTTTTCCCCCTTTAATAACAGCCCTGCTGGCCCTTTTGTCGGGCTTGCTGGCCGATGCCCCCTTCAGCCCGCTTGAATGGGCACGATTGATCACCGCCCGGGAGTACCGTCCATGATGCCAAGCACTTTAAATATCTATCCGCCCCTGATGCTCGCTGTCTTCGGGCTGCCGCTTGCGCTGGGCATCGGCCTGTCGATAATGCGCTGGCAACCCACGATTATCCGATTGGCGCCCTGGTCGGCAATTCCAGCCTTGGCGGCGGTCCTGTGCGTGCCGTCAGACGCGATCGAGTCGATTCCATGGGTCCTGCTCAAGATGCATCTGGCACTGGATCCGGTCGGACGACTTTTTCTTCTATTTACCTCGCTTCTGTGGTTGTTGTCGGGAATATACGCCCAAAGTTATATGG
>JBAVJU010000241.1:0-3643 GCA_049687935.1 Desulfobacterales bacterium
CCTTGCTTTTTCGTCGCCGTCGGTTGGAACGATGCTGGCAACCGCGGAAACAAACGCTTCGATTTTAGCCAGATCCTTTTTGCCCGGGTAGGCTTCAACCCCTGAGCTGACATCGACGGCATGGGGCCGCCCAAGTCTTACGGCTTGATCGACGTTTTCAGGGGAAAGCCCGCCGGCCAGAATCACCGGCGCATTCGCGACAATCGCTTGGGCATCCGCCCAGTCCCAGGTCCGGGCCGTACCCCCCGGCAACCGTCCCCTGCCGCACTCGAGCAGAAAGGCCGACGGGCCGTACCGGGAGGTCGACTTAAAGGATGGTTCTCTTTTCTGGAACAGAGCCTTGATCACCGTTAAACCCGTATTTTTAAGCTGCGTGACCTCGGCGGGTGTCTCGCGGCCATGAAGCTGGACACCGGTCAATCCGCACCGCTCCGCTTTTTTCAGGATCACCTCAGCGGGTTCGTCCACAAAAACCCCAATGACGGCCGCCCGGCCGTCTACCGCCGCGGCAATCTCTTTGCCTTGGGCATCAGAGACGTAGCGCGGGCTTTTGGGGTAGAAAACAAGGCCGATGGCCTCGATCTTCAGCGTCGCACACGCCGCCGCCATTTTTGCTTCGGTTATACCGCACACTTTTATCTGAGTGATTCTTTTCAATGCCGGTCTCTCAGTTCTCTTCCGATCCCAGCAAGTTCTTCAAAAAACCCCGGGTGTCCTCCGCCCGCACAAGACTCTCGCCGATAAGAAAATTAAAAATACCGGCTTCACGAATCTTCAGGATATCTTCCCGGGAGTGTATCCCGCTCTCGGCCACGCCGGTCTGTTGCGGTTCAAAACGCTTCGCCAGTCGGATGGACATGTTGATGTCGGTTTTGAAGACATCGAGGTTGCGGTTATTGACACCGATCAGTCGGGCTCCGGCCTCCGAAGCGATGGCCAGCTCTTCCTCCGAGTGGACCTCGACGAGGGCATCCACCTGCAATTCCCGGCTCAAGGAAAGGTATTCCCTGAGCTGATTTTCCGACAGGATTCGCACGATCAGAAGAATGGCATCTGCGCCGAAGGCCACGGATTCGACTACCTGGTAGGAAGAAATAATGAAGTCTTTCCTCAGCACCGGTAGGTGGGTTGCCGCGCGCGCACTGCGCAAGTCGTTGAAACTGCCGTAAAAAAAATTCTCGTCGGTGAGTACCGACAGGGCCGCGGCCCTGCCGGATTCGTACCTGCGGGCATATTCCGCCGGATCGAGATCGGCCCTGATGACTCCTTTCGAGGGTGAGGCCCGTTTAATTTCGGCGATGATATTCACCCCGTGCGGACCCGGTTGCGCGAGTGATGCCCAAAAAGGCCGCACATCGATTCTGGCTCTGGCTCGTTGCTCGAGCTCGGCCGCCGGGACAGCCTTTTTCGCTTCGGCGACCTCGGCTTTTTTCTTCGCCACGATCCGGTCAAGGATGTTGACGCCCATCACCCGTTTTCCTTTGTGTAGGCCGCCAAGGCTCCCAGTTTACCGGCGGCGGAACCCGAGTCGATCGCCTCCTCGGCCAGCCGGATGCCTGCGGGAATATCTTTTGCCCTGCCCGAGGCGACCAGAGCGGCCGCACTGTTGAGCAAAACCACGTTGCGCCGGGCGCCCTTTTCACCGGCCAGAATCCGGCGGGTGATCTCGGCATTGTAGGCCGGTTCCCCGCCGGCCAGTTCCTGCTGATGGGCCGCCTCTCCAAAGAACTGTTCCGGTGACATGTCATAGGTGCGGATCTGCCCGTCGCTTAGTTCCGAGATACGCGTCGGCGCGCAAACGGAGATTTCGTCCAGCCCGTCGTGACCATGAACCACGAAAGCCCGCCGGCTCCCCAGCATCTTCAGGGCTTCGGCAAACATTTCCGTCAGCTGAGGCGCATAAACCCCTAAAAGCTGGCAGTTGGCGCCGGCCGGGTTGGTTAGCGGTCCCAGCATGTTGAAGATGCTGCGCACCCCCACCTCCTTCCGCGCCGTCATGGCATACTTCATGGCACCATGGTAGAGCGGCGCAAACAGGAATCCGATGCCGATTTCGGCAATGGCCTCTTCGACAATCTCCGGGGCGGTGGTGAGGTTGACACCAAGGTTTTCCAGCAGGTCGGCACTGCCGCACTTGCTCGATACACTGCGGTTGCCGTGTTTGGCGACCGTCACACCACAACCGGCAACAACAAAGGCCGTGGTGGTTGAAATGTTGAAGGTGTTGGCCCCATCGCCGCCGGTACCGCACGTGTCCACCACCGTCTGGCCCCGTACCTCGATGCGCAGGGCCTTGCGGCGCATCGCCTGGGCTGCACCGGCCAACTCCTCGAAGGTCTCGCCCTTGGTCGCCAGGGCCGCCATAAACGCCCCCACCTGAGAGTCGCTCACCTCACCGGAGAAAATGAGGCCGATCATCTCCGACATCTCCGACTGCGTCAGGTTTTTCCTGTCGATGATCTTGGTCAGATATTCACGAAACATTTCCCCTCTCCTTTCTTTGGGATCGCGAACCCATCATGTTCGGTTGACGAAGTTCCGCAACAATCGTTTCCCCACCGGCGTCATGATCGACTCCGGATGGAACTGGATCCCCTCGGTTGCATCCGTCACATGCCGGATACCCATGATTTCGCCGTCTTCCGCCTCGGCAGTGACCTTCAGGCAATCCGGCAGGGTTTCCTTCTCCACGGCCAGAGAATGGTATCGCATCGCGGAGAAAGGGGATTTGATGCCCTTGAAGATCGTTTGTCCGTCGGCGGTCACAGATGAGGTCTTGCCGTGCATCAGGCGTTTGGCGGAAACAACCTTGCCCCCCATGACCGCGGCGATAGCCTGATGACCGAGGCAAACGCCCAGAATCGGAATCTGGCCGGAAAAGCGGTCGATCAACGGCATCGAAATCCCGGCCGTCTCCGGCCGTCCCGGTCCGGGAGAAATGACGAATCCGGCAGGCGCCATCTCCGCCAACTCTGAAAGTGAAATGGCATCGTTCCGAAACACGACCACTTCAGACCCGATGATTTTCAGGTATTGTACCAGGTTGTACGTAAACGAATCGTAATTGTCGATGACCACTATCATGGAGAAACTCCGTTCGGTTAGGCCGGTTGAGCCCGTTTGGCCGGTTTGCCGGTTGGCCCATTAGCCAGTTGACAGGTTACAGCTGTTGGCCAATATCCGGGAACACGGCATACTTCTCGATAAGAATTGTTTTCAATACCATTCGGTTAGAACCTTTGAACCCGGAACCGATCAGTTTAGGTTCTGCTAAGCAGCTCCAAGGCCTTCTGAATGGCCATGGCCTTGTTGACGGTTTCTATGCGCTCGCGCTCGGGATCGGAATCGGCGACGATCCCGGCCCCGGCACGCACGGTCAGGCGCCCGTTCTCGACGCAGGCCGTGCGAATCGTGATGGCCATGTCCATGTTACCGCTGAAAGAAACGTATCCCACCGCGCCTCCGTAAGGCCCCCGCGGCTCTTCCTCGAGTTCGGCGATGATTTCCATCGCCCGCACCTTGGGCGCCCCCGACAGGGTGCCGGTGGGAAACGCGGCCGGAATCAGGCTCCAGGCATCGCAGTCCGGGCGCAGATCACAACAGATGTTGGACACCAGATGCATAACGTGACTGTAGCGTTCCA
>JBAVJU010000242.1:0-15775 GCA_049687935.1 Desulfobacterales bacterium
GGGACAAGCTGTTCAGTGATTTGAACAGGGTAAGGTATCTGTGATGAGAGCCGATGAGTACGATCGCTGGTACGAAACTCCGCGCGGGCAATGGATCGGGCAGTGTGAAATCGAGTTGCTGTGCAAGCAGCTTCGCCCCCGCCCTGGAGAATCCTTGCTGGATGTCGGCTGTGGCACCGGTTTTTTTACACGCGCTTTCGCCAATCGAACAACAGGCAAAGTCATCGGGGTTGACATCGATACCGAGTATGTGGAGCATGCGTGCCGAAGGGATACCGCAGGGTCATATTATGCAGTAGCCGATGGCCGGGCGCTTCCATTTCGCAAGGCGAGCTTCGATATGGTCATTTCGATTGCAGCACTTTGCTTCATCCCGGATGAAGTAGCCGTTGTTCGTGAGATACTCCGAGTGGCCCGTAGGCGGTTTGCCATCGGATTGCTCAACCGGAAAAGTCTGCTTTGGCTGCAGAAGAGCAGGAAGGGTGGGAGCGGGGCTTATCGCGGTGCCCATTGGCACACTGTCGGCGAGGTCAAATCTTTGTTTCAAGGGTTTTCCATAAAAAATATGCGCGTCCAAACGGCGGTCCATCTGCACAGCGGTGGAAGAGCAGGAGCATTTTTCGAGCGTATTTTTCCAGCCACTCTTTCAACCGGTGCTTTCATCCTGGCCGCAGGAGAAATCGGGCAGATCGAGGCACCTGCCGGAAGTCCGAAATAAGTCGGAAAAAAATGCAATGACGAGCAGCAGTTCCGAGAAACACATTGCAGGGGATACCGAGATTGACTGTAAATCGCTCAAGCGAATGAATGCTTTCGATGGGAGACCACATGAAACAAATCACACTCATCCTTGCGTCTCCGCCTTACAGCGGTCAGGACCTGGATACGGTCATGGGCATTGCGGAAGCGGCACTGCAGAGGGGCCACCGGGTTGCGGTGGTGGGGTCGGGTGACGGGACCTATAGCTTCCTGAAAGGACAGCGGGCATCCGGCGTGCCTAATGCGGAAAAGGCATTTTCTAATCTCATCGAGCGGGGACTGCAGGTGGATGTCTGAGGGACATGCTTCAGTTTCCGTGGTCTACGGAAAGAGCAGTTTATAGAAGGAGCCAACCCCGGTACGCTCAAGAGTCTTTTCGAATTATTGGACCGGACCGATGTTTTGCTTAGCGTCGGATCTTAAATGGAGAATGCTATGAACCGGGATATTTTGATTGTAATCCGGCACGGCCCTTACGGTGGATTTCAAGCGGCTGAAGCATTACGACACGCCAATGGGTCGCTCTCCTTGGGGTTCCGGCCAATCGTCATCCTCGTGGACGATGGGGTTTATCTGGCCCGGTCCGACCAAGACCCCGGACGAAGCGAGTGGCTGTCGCTCGGTGAGACGCTGGAGGAGATTATCGCCAGGGGCCTTTATGAAAAGAAGGACTCTCCAGCCGAATTTTACGTGGACTCAGATTCTCTTCACCAGCGCGGCATAAGCCCGGAGGACGTGGTGGAAGGCTTGGAGCCGATCGAACATGAAAAGATCGCTAAATTGATAACCAGTCACCGTCTTCAGCTAATTTTCTAAGGAATCGAAACATGAAGGTCGCCATTCTTCTCAAGAGCGGTCCGGATTCTGCCGAGGCCGAACGAACGTTGGCGATAGCATCAGATATGCTGTCCCAAGGCCATGCGGTCACGCTAGGTTTGATGCAGGACGCAGTTCATCTTTGCCGATCAGGAGCCAGTTCACCGGTTGCAGTTCACTTTCAAACCCTCCTGGAAAAACAACTGTCGGTCAAGGCCCTAAAACAGGACTGCTCTTTGCGGGGCATAGGCCAGGTCTCGGAAAAAAACGCTATTAACACTGGCGATTATTCTTCGCTCATCGATCTTATCGAGTCTAGTGATCGGGTCATCGGTATTCTCTAAAATAGCCTATTAAAATACGGAGAGGGTTGGTCAAGAAAACAAGAAGACCATTTTAAAAACCAGTACGAAGCCCTATCACATTAAAATCGACTCCAGAAAAATAGCGATATTGACAGCGTATCCGGCACAAGGCCTCAGTTGGTCTATTACTGCTATTAATCTGTATCAAGGCTATCGCTTATGGCTTTCTTATAGCCAGAACGCATATAAAGGTAAGACCGATCGGGTCTAAAGCTTGAAAAGGGTTGATCAAGTTTGCAGGTCAAAACCAGTTATAAAAAGACGAGGTTAACCAGAAGGAAATCTCCCACCCAGTAGAACGAGGTTCTAAAGATATTCCACCATCCCGGGATATTGATGACTAAGATCAGAATTATAAAACCGGCACCGGTACGGCCAAGCTTTTCATAAGGGCCGCGCAGCCGAAGGGGTAGCAAGTATTTAAAAAGATGGCTGCCGTCCAGCGGCGGGATGGGAATCAGATTGAACATCGCCAGCACGATGTTCAGGAGAGCAACGCGCAAGAAAACGGTAGCGGTGATTGAGCCGGTGAGATTTCCAGACACTATGTGCACAACATTGAGCAGTAAAATCATTATCACGGCTATCAGAAAATTTACGGCGATTCCGGCGGCCGAGACGCAGATGTCGCCCAGTACCAGTCGTCTATAATTGGATGGATTGACGGGAACAGGCTTCGCGCCGCCGATGACAAACGTTCCGCCGGAAATAAAGTACGCCACGACGGGGATGGCAATCGTCCAGAGCGGGTCGATATGGGGAATAGGATTCAGCGTGATGCGACCTTGTCTCTCGGCGGTGTGGTCTCCAAAAAGCAAGGCAACGAAGCCGTGTGCTATTTCATGGAGCACGATACTTTCCACCAAAAAGGCGATTATGACAATTTTTTCTAACATTTACAGCTATTGACCGCTGGGTCGTTTTGTTCACGGGAGATCCCGCAGATTGAATCCTTACCACCCTCTTTTACGCTGAACATCGCCCGGTCCGCCCGGGCCAAGAGGTCGGTCAAGTTGTCTGCGTCGTCGGGAAACGTCGCAATCCCGAGACTGGCGCTCACGTGGACATGCAGGTTCGAACTCTTGAGATAGGTTGACTCTCTTATCCGCAAGCGGATGGCTTCTGCCTGAAGTAATGCCTGCTGTTTGTCGAAGCCCGGCAAGACCACCACGAATTCATCACCCCCATAGGCGACGCCGTAAGCCGGTTCCGACAGCGTGGCTTTAATGGTTGCGGCAATCTCCCGCAGCGTTTTGCTGGCGTTAAGGTGGCCATTGGTATCGACAACCTGCTTAAAATTGTCGATGTCCATAAATACGAGGGAAAACGGCTTTGCTTTTGGCGGACGTTTCTTTGTGAGAGCGACCAAGGATTTATATAAATATCTGGTGTTGTAAAGGCCCGTCAGACTGTCATGAATGGCTTGGTCGCGATACTTTTTTTCGCTTTTCTTCAAAGACTTCTGGGTCTCCTTGAGCCGTTCCTCCGCCTCCATTTCCCTGGTAACAACGGTTAAATTGCCCAGCGATACGTAAACGCCTTCCGGCTCGTATGCCGTGATGGTTGCCTGGTCCTTGATCCAGCACGTTCCCAATGAGGCTGTTTTGAACTTGTAGACGGCATCGAGGGATCCCTGCCTGATGGCCTCTCTTCTCAATTTCAGCTTTTTACCCTTTACTTCGTTGCTTTTGAGTATTTCTTCAGAAAACCTTTTGCATCTGACTTTGCGGGTGTATCGATGGCGTTCGATGATGCTCTCTCTGAAGGACTGCGGGGCTTCGGAATAATCACAACCGAGAAGCTCGATGAGACGCCGGCTGACGAACTCATACCAGATGGTGTGTTCCTCTGACGGCCATGCCGAAATATACGGCATGGCCGGAGTTCCCAGCTCGTCGAAACACTGGCAATGGAGAATGTACTCTTCAATGCGGGCTTTGAGGGCTGCGCTGTACCTGCCCGTCAGAATGCGGCCGTAATATGCGGGCATGACCTTTATCCGTTGTTTTGCATTACTAAACGTTCCGGGCCGGAAGCAGGACCGTGAAGATCGATCCCGCGCCGGGGGTGCTGTCAACCTCGATGATTCCGCCCAGTGAGTCTACCAGGCCCTTTACGATTGGGAGTCCGAGTCCCGTACCGGTGATGTAACGCGTCCTGTCATCTTTAACGCGGTAGAACCGATCAAAAATTTTGGCGAGGTGTTTTTCCGCGATGCCGAAACCATTGTCCACGACTTTTACCCTGATATTGATGCCCGCCATGTCCACGTCAACCCGGATGCGGCCGCCTTCCTGGGTGTAGTTGATGGCATTGGTTATCAGGTTGCCGAAGATACTCTCCATGGCCAGCGGGTCTGCTGTGATTTCAGGCAAAGGGTGTTGGGGTAGGTTGAGTGTCAGGGACTGGCTGCTGGCGGCGGCCCGAGAGGAGAGAAAGTCGACGATGTTTGTCAGCAGCTCGTCGAGCCGAATCGATTTCGGCTCATGGCAGATGATTCCCTCCTCGATACGCGACAGGTCGAGCAGGTCACCGATCAGGGAAATCATCCCCTGAGTCTTTTCCTTGGCCCGGGTGAGAATGTGGTGATCCTGCTGCGGCGCCGTGTTCACCAGGTCGCCGATCACCATGGCCAGCTGCTCGTGAATGGTCGACAGCGGGGATCGCAGCTCATGCGACACCTTGGCCACGAACTCGGACTTGAGTCGATCCAGGACCTTCATGGTCGTGATGTCGACAAAATTCAATACGGCCCCAAGGCATTCCTTTCGCTCTCCCAGAACGGGCTGGGCCCTCGCGCGCAGATAGGTATCAGTGGCCAGGGTGAACTCGTGGTCCGGAATATCTCCGTAATCGACGTGCTTTCCTTTAGATATCTCCATCACGAGTTTGCTCAGGGTTTCGTCTTGAACGTAGTCCTCGATTTGGCGGCCCGGACCGATATCGGGGTCTAGATTCAGCAATTGCTTGCAGGAGGGGTTGATTAAAACGACCTTGCCGCTGGCGTTGGTGACCAGAACGCCATCCGGCAGGGATTCGATGATGGTCCGGATTCGGCTTTTTTCGGTATCCAGATCAGAGAGGGTGCGCGTTTTTTCCTCTTCGAGCTTGCGGGCTTCCCGGGTCAGACGGATTTTTTCGGCCGCACGGTTGACGACGATGCGCAATTGATCCGGTTCGAAAGGTTTGGGGATAAAGTCATAAGCCCCCTCCTTCATGGCCATGATGGCCGTTTCGACTGTGGCGTAACCGGTGATGACGATAACCAGTATCCTCTCATCCATTTGATGGATGCGTTCGAGAACCTCCAGGCCGTCCATACCGGGCATCTTCAGGTCGAGCAGCACGATGGCAGGATTGACCTCTTTGACGACTTTCAGGGCTTCATCGCCGCGGTCAGCGGTAAGGACGATAAAGCCGATGCGCTTGAGGATCCGCTCCGAGCCTTCCCGAATGTCCCGTTCGTCGTCCACCACCAAAATACGGACTGAATCGGCATCATGATTCACTGTTGCTTCCTCCATCGGCTTTTGGCTGAAGGGGCAGTTCGATGACAAAAGTCGTTCCTTTTCCTTGTTCGCTCAGCGCTTTTATCCGGCCACCGTGATTTTCCACGATACCGTAAACCAGGCTCAATCCCAGGCCGGTACCCTGGCCTTCCTCCTTTGTGGTGAAAAAAGGCTCGAAGATGTGCGGCAGGATGTGTTCGGGAATACCCGGTCCGGTATCTGAGATTTCGATGCGCACCCGCTCTTCCCCAGGCAGACAACCGGTTTTAAACGTCAAGCTGCCGTTGCCTTCCATGGCCTGCGCGGCGTTTAAAATGATATTCATGAACATGTGGTTGAGCTGCTGAATGTCGCTGTGAACCGGTTTGAGATTGGGGTCCAGCTCCTTTTCGATCGTGATGTTCTGAAAAAGCGACTGGTCTTCCAATAGAAAGAGCGTGCGGTTGAGAGCCCGGTTGATATCGTGGGGCTGCATGAGATGCCGGGTCTGGCGGGTAAATTCGAGCAGTTCCTTGACGGTTTCCTTGCAGCGCTCGGCATCGCAGAGCACGCGGCCCAGGTCTTCGCGGGCGCCATCCTCGAGGTTGTAGTCTTCGAGCACCAGCTTGGTAAAAAGAGTGATGCCGCTGAGGGGATTGTTGAGCTGGTGGGCCACTCCGGCGGCCAGCTTGCCGAGTGAGGCCATCTTTTCCGACTGCAGAAGCTGCAGCTGCGTCTTCTCAAGCTCTTCCCTCATCTGCTTGATCTCGCGCAGGTCGTGAAAAAAGCCGATGGTGGCGACTTCCCGGTCACCCTCGTACACGATGGCCGCGTTGAGGTTGATGGGGATGCGTTCACCGTTTTTGTTGAGCACATCTGTCTGGTAGGAACGCAATTTGCCCGGTCCGCCGTATTGCTCGCTGCGCAGCTTTTTCATGATATCGAGTTCGAGCCGATCGGGATAAATGTCGCGAATGTTCAGGCTCTCGAGAGCCTCTTCGACGCTGTAGCCGAATATTTCGGAGGCCATGTCGTTGAAGATTAGGATTTTTCCTTTTCTGTCGGCAGCGATTACACCGTCCACCGCACTGAGGATCAGATTGCGCAGCAGCGCATTGGAGCTCTGCAGTTTATCCTCGATTTGCCCCCTGGTCGGCAGGTCGAAATCCATGCTCACGAAGGCTTCTATTTTTTCGCCGGTAAAAATGGGGTAGGCATAGAAACACGGCATCTTTTCGAGATTGGCGGAATCATCCGGTTTCGTCTGTAGAGCGGGCTGCCCTGTTTGGCTGGATTTCCGCACGGCGCAATTTTCGCAGGGTTCCGGGCGATTATAGAACACCCTGTGGCACAGCTGCCCGATGATGTCGGCCTTTTCGTCTGCGTCCGGATGGCAGTTGGCCGCCAGAATTCTAAAATCGGGCGAAACGACAATCAGGCGCTTCTTAAAGGCGTCGATCGCCTTTAAGAGATATTCGCTTTCTTTTTTCGACTGCATGATGCCCTCTACGGGAAATGCTGCGTCAGCAAGGAAGCCTGAAGAACCAACAAGCGGTTCGTCCCTTCAATCGACAGAAAGAAATACCGTCACAAGCGTGAGAACCAGGGTTCAGTTGGGAGTTCACCAGACGCGGATCGTATCGGTAAAGATATGATGCCCAATAAGCCATAACGACTTTGAAAATGCAATTAAATAATAAAATCGTAAGGCTGTTCTATTCGCCGATAAGCTTCACCAGAACACGCTTGCGGCGTCGCCCGTCGAATTCACCGTAGAATATCCGTTCCCAGGTGCCGAAGTCGAACCGGCCTTCGGTGATGGCTACGACCACTTCACGACCCATAACCTGGCGTTTCATGTGGGCATCTGCATTGTCTTCACCCACGTTGTGACGATACTGCGAAACCGGTTCGTGCGGGGCCAACTTCTCGAGCCAGACGTCGTAGTCATGGTGCAGTCCCGACTCGTCGTCATTGATGAAGACGGAGGCGGTGATGTGCATGGCATTGACCAGACAGAGACCCTCTTTGATGCCGCTCTCCTTAAGGCATCGCTCCACCTGGGGGGTGATGTTGATGAAGGCCCGCCGGGTGGGGACCTCGAACCATAACTCTTTGCGATAGCTTTTCATACTGCTCCTCCGATGATCACTTTTTCCCCAACGTTAGGGTTGAGTTGCTCGTGAACCTATTTGGCTGCAGGCCGTAAATTCTTTTACGGGCATCGGCGGCCTTTAGCAGCGGTTCGACGTTGATGTCCACGTAATCGAACACACGCGCCCGTTTCTTCCCGGGTGCCGGTCGCAGAATTCTTCCCAGATATTGAATGATGCGGCCGCTGAATCGCACCGGTGTGGCCATGAAAAGCGTTGTGAGCTCACGGCAGTCGAATCCCTCGCCGATCAACTGGCCGGTGGCGATAAGAACCTTGATACGACCCTCCTGGAGGCGGTCCATTACCTGTTGCCGCTCGCCGGCGTTCAGGTCTCCGGTTAGAATGTCAACGGGCAGTGAGAAACCGTATCGCAGAAGCGCCCCTAGCGACTCACAGTGCTTCTTACGATCCGTCAAAACGAGGCAGATCCCCGGGTGACTGGCCGCCTCGGCGGCGATATCGGCGGCGATCAGCCGGTTTCGATCGTCGTCGAGCGTCAGTTCGGAGAGCATTTTGCTGTACTCCTGAACCGGATCGTAATAGGGTTTGAACTCGGTTTCGCGAAAGATAATGTCGGCCGGCAGAACCTGGCCGGTTCGAATGAGATCGTTTTTCTCGACCTGGTGATGCACGTCTCCGAGGTGCCAGAAGATCAGTTTGGAGAGATTGTCGCGACGCCAGGGTGTGGCCGAGAGGCCCAGCATGTACCGCGCGTCAAATTCGGTGACGGCATCGGTAAACGTGCGGCTCGGCGTGCGATGGCATTCGTCGACGATCAGGTGGCCGACTTGCGGTGCCACCGCCTCGGCGCATTTGTAAAGGGATTGAACCAGGGCAACGGTAATTTTTTCGCCGATTTTTTTCTTGCCGCCCCCGATATGGCCGATTTCCTTTACCGGAATGTTCAAGAAGGTTTCGATGCGTTCGGACCACTGGCGGGCCAGATCGGCGGTGTGCACGATGATCAGTGCGGGCTGTCTGCGTTGGGCCAGGATGTAAAGGGCCATGACGGTCTTGCCGGAGCCGGTCGGGGAATTCAGGGTGCCGAACTCTTTGCGCAGCATATGCTGAACAGCCTGCTGCTGGAAGGGGCGCAGCTGCCCATTGAAGGCATAATCCACCGGCGGCAAACTGCGCCGGCGGTCCTCGACGGTATAGGTGATGTCGAGCCTGCGGCAGGTGGTGATCAACTGGCGGATGAAGCCGCGTGGAATGACAAGACCGCCGCCTCTAAGGCGGTAATAGAAGCGCAGCTCTTTCGGAACACCGCGATTCCAGCGTCCCATGCGGGCGTTTTCGAGGTACTTGGGATTGGGGAATTTCAACCGTTGAATCAGCAGATCATAGAGCTGCGGCGGGATTCCGGTTAACCTGAGATTGTTTCGCAGAAAAATGTTCAATTTATCAGAAGACAAGGTCGATGGTTTCGGCCGTCTATAGAAAGTTTAGCCGCCGTGTTTCATCAAGGCCCGGGCCACCTCGATGTCGTAAGCCTGCTTGGGGTCGATGGTCTTACCGTCATATACCGCCGCTGCCTCCCGAATGGCGCCGTAGGGAACCCAGCCATGGGTTTTCCACAGTTCCGGATCCTCGGAATTCCACATCCTGAAACAGATTTCACCGTGCATTTCCTTAACGTACATCCGGAATTTCTTCTGCAACGGATTCGGGTAATAGTAGAGCCCACGATCATCTTTCATGCCGCGCCTCCTGCTTCTAATTTTGCCGGGTGATTCCTCAATCAATGAGATGCGCCGCCAGGCAGACTTAATCTGAGAGTATTTTATTGACCCTCTCCCTTTTAACTGAACCGTTCGATGTTCAAGGCGGATAGGTTGATGTCCGGGCACTCACCGGCAGCCAGCTGGGCAACCAATTTTCCGGTTACGGGCGCCAGAGATATGCCTTTCATCGCGTGGCCGGTGGCAACAATCAAATTGTCGAGGTTGTTCGGCCTTCCGATATGGGGCAGCCCGTCCGGCGTGCAAGGCCGCAGGCCGCGCCAGATTTCGATCAAATCAAGTGAACACGGGTCAAAATCCGGTAGATATAACGGGATGCTCTTTAAAATCGCCCTTACCCGACGCAGGTTGATCGCCAGATCCCAACCAGCCAGTTCCAATGTTCCGGCGAACCGCAGAACATCGTCCATGGGCGTCACCGCCACCTTGGCCTCGACCAGAATCAGGGGCATTTCCGGGAAGTTCATCGGTCGTTTGTAGCTGATGCTGTATCCTTTGGCCGGCTCAACGTACAATCTGAGTTTGAGGTCCCGCATGATTATCGGAGACCAGGATCCCCCCGCCAGGACAATTTCATTCGCCGTAAAATCACCGCGTGTCGTCAGCACCGAGGTAATCCTGCGGCCGGATTTCTTCATCCCGATGACTTCGGTATTGGTCTGGATGACGGCACCGTTTTTTTTGGCATGACGGGCCAGTCCGCTGACAAACCGCTCAGGCACCAGGTGGGCGTCCTGAGGATAAAAAACACCGCCGACGATGTTGGTTCGGGTTCCAGGGAACAGATTGTGAATTTCGTCTCTGCCCAGGATCCGGTTTTCAAGACCGAATTGTCGCAGCAGACCGGCGGTTCGCACCCCCTTTCTGAATTCCCGACGGTCGCGGAAGGCATCAACGATTCCTTCTTGCCTGAGTTCGAAATCGATTTCTTTGATGGTTGCCAGTTCTTTAAAAAGTTCCATGCTGGCCGATTGGAGGTCCCTGAGAAGGGGCACCGCCCTGCGGATGTGACCGGCGGTGCAGTGGCGCGAAAATTTCCAAAGCCACTTTAAGAAATTAAGCTCGAGCCGCGGTTTGATGTAAAATGGGCTTTCCGGATCGAGCATCCACTTGAGCCCTTTGCTGATGACCCCAGGCGCAGCCAGCGGGATGCTCTGGCCGGGTATGACAAGACCGGCATTGCCAAGGGAAGCACCGCAGCCGATGTCTCCTTTTTCAATCAAGTTTACTTGCCGACCCGAACGCGTCAGATAATGCGCGCAGCAGACGCCGATGGCCCCCCCACCGATGATCAATATGTCCGTTTGTTTTTTCATAGCGCTCAAAATCGATGTTTTTTTTATGTGCCCGCATGAAGGCCGTCACCAATCGCTCACCGACATCAAAGCCTTCTTTCCAGGTTAATGGTTTTGGAGGGGCTGAATTGGTTTGCGCTAAAGAATTGTATCAGTTTGGAATCATTCCAGTCGACCAAGGTGTTTACTTTTTGAACGCCGATTTGTTTCAAATGATCCATAAATTCATTGATCAACTGCTCACCGATGCCCTTGTGCTGGTAGTGAGGATCAACGCCGATGGTATCCAGACTTGCTTCTTCCTGGAAAATGCCATATTCTCCCATGTAGAGTTCCCCCATTACAAACCCCACCACCGTTCCATCTTCTTCCTCCGCCACAAGCGAGGTGGGCAAATAGTCTTTGGAATCAAATAGCTTTTCAAACTTCAGTTTATAGTAATCCGGCCGGGAAGCCTTGAGGACTTTCTCGTCAATCCCAACCACGGCATCAAAATCGTCAGCCTTCATGAGTCTTATTCTAATGGTGCTCTTGTTCATGGGGCTTCCTTTCACGTCGGGGTCATATGTTGAGATCAAATAAGTAAAATATCCTGAATAGTTGTGATATGCAAACCGTATTTTTAAATTTTCTAAGATACCGATGAATTTTGTATCGTCAGGTGAAATATGCAAACAAGAATCGATAATTTATCGTCTAAAAATATCAATTAGCTTGCTTTCGACATAAAAAGTGTTAACATGCGCGTTGTTTACATGGCTCCGCCTTCCGTTTATGTGCGGAGCGATTTTTTTCTGAAGGAGCACAACATTTTTAGCGTGATTTCCGGGGAAGAACACACTCATTCGTTCTCGCCTTTTTTGCTGCGCTTCGGACACCTCGCTCTTTACCTGAATTCCTATCCTGCATGTGAACCACAATCTACCCCTTGATGACGGTTACGACTTCCTTTTCTATCGAAAAATAAGCGAAACGATTCAGGGTGAAAGGTAATTCCCATCGCAAAAGGGGTGATTGAAACGGAAACAGTCTTATTTTTACTAAGGAGCCTCAACATTTGAATTTTAAAGCGTTTACATTTCATCCCCAGGTTGCGGCGGGCATTGCAGCCGCTGGCTATTCCACTCCAACCCCTATTCAAGCCCAGGCCATTCCCAGAGTCATGCAAGGCCGCGATTTAATGGGATTGGCCCAGACCGGCACCGGTAAAACGGCTGTCTTTGTGTTACCGATTCTACATCGACTGCTGCATGGGCAACGCAGACGTGTGCGCGCCTTGATCATTGCCCCCACCCGTGAATTGGCCCAGCAGATTCATCAGGACATTGAAATCCTGGGCTCTAAAACAGGCTTGCGAAGCGTTACGGTTTATGGCGGCGTTGGAATTCAGCCGCAGGTGCAGTTACTGAAAAGCGCTGATGTTGTTGTCGCATGCCCGGGGCGGCTTCTTGACCATATCCGCCGGCGGACTGTCGACCTTTCCCACGTCGAAGTGCTTGTGCTCGACGAAGCCGACCAGATGTTCGACATGGGTTTTTTACCGGATGTTCGCCGGATTTTATCCCACCTGCCGCAATCGAAACGCCAGACCTTGTTGTTTTCGGCCACTATGCCCACTCAAATACGGCGCTTGGCTGATGACATCTTAACAAACCAGGTCAGGGTGAAGGTAGGAAATGAGGCGCCGGCAGACACGGTTAGCCATGCCTTTTATCCTGTCGCCCGGCATTTGAAGGCGGCGCTTTTACTCAAGTTGCTTGGCCGTACGAGCACCGAGGCCGTTCTGGTTTTTACGCGCACCAAACATCGCGCCAAGCAGCTGGGAGGAAAGCTGGCCAAAGCCGGTTATCGTTCGACCTCACTGCAGGGGAATCTGTCTCAGACACGGCGTCAGGACGCCATGAATGGCTTCAAGTCGGGCAAATATCAGGTGCTGGTGGCGACCGACATTGCAGCCCGCGGCATTGACGTCTCCAATGTTTCCCATGTCATCAACTACGATATGCCCTCTACGCCCGAAACCTATATCCACCGCATCGGAAGGACCGGCAGGGCCGAACGCAGCGGCGAAGCGTATACTCTGATTACCGATGAAGACAGGCAAATGGTAAAGGCCATCCATGGGGCTCTTGGAATGCCTGTGGAGCAACGCATCCTTGAGGATTTCAATTATCATGCCCCTATGGCAGCCACCACCAACCAGCGCAGACAACGCAGTGCGCAGCAACCCCCAAGCGGCAGTAACGGCTGCAAACAAAATCGTCGGGCTGTTAAAGGGGCTTTTGCTTGGCATTCACCCCAAAAGACAGGGACGGCCATTGGGCGGTAAGTTATCCGTCTAAATGCTTTGATCCACAAATAAGGTGAAGAAGTATTTGGTTACTTTCGCAACAGTTTTTTCAGCATCGCGTCGACATCCGTGGCCGAATCCTGGCACGATCCGCCCTTGCAAATATAGGCGGTGGCCTTTCCGTCGATGACGTCCAGTCCGTCTGTGAATCCGGCAACACCGGCCAGCAGTTGCGCGTTCTGACCCGATTTGACCAGCGTTATTCCGTGCGGACTGAAATTGACATTGAGTGCCGAAAGCATTTCCAGGGTGTCCGATGCTCCCGGTTCGCCGGCAATCACCACATCTTCACCGGGATGCAGCGCGAAATCGAGCCCGACCAGAAAAAAGGTGAAGGCAGAGGGCTGGACGTGCACCGAACCGGAAAACGAACGCGCCAACGCCTGCGCCCGTTCTTCCCATTTCGCGTCACCGCTCAACCGCGAGAGGCAGAGAAAGTTGTACAGTGCCACGGAATTGGCCGAGGGTATCGCCCCGTCATAGAGTTCTTTGGGCCGTACCGGAAGATCGCGGCTTGACCTCGATGTCGAATAAAAGCCACCGTTTTTTGGGTCCCAGAAGTCATCCAGCATTTGCTTCTGAAGGTCGAGGGATTCTTTGAGATAGACCGGGTCAAAAGTGGCTTGGTAGAGTTCCAGCAGTCCAAAGATAAAATATGCGTAGTCTTCGGCATGGCCGTCGATGGCGATGTCTCCCTCGCGGTAGCGATGAAAGAGACGACCGTCGGCGCCTCTCATTCTTTCGAGAATAAATCGAGCGGCCCGCACGGCGGCGTCTTTATACCTCGACTGGTCGAGAATGCGCGCACCGCGTGACAGGGCGGCGATCATCATTCCATTCCAGTCGGTGAGGATTTTATCATCCTTTAACGGGTGGACCCGCTTTTCCCGATACTGAAACAGTTTTTGCCGAACCGTTTCCCAGTTTTTCAGAAGGTCATCTTCATCGGTGCCGATTTCTTTTGCAACGGCCGCCGGCATGTTTTTGAGGTGGAGAATGTTGGTGCCGGTGCTGTTGCGGGACGACTCGTCGATAAAGTTGCCATCTTTCTTTAGATTGAAGACCCGCGACCACACGGCGGCGTCTTCTCTGCCCAGTACGCTGCTGAATTCTTCGTCGGTCCAGACATAGAATTTTCCTTCTTCACCCTCGCTGTCGGCGTCTTCGGCCGAGTAGAATCCCCCCTCCTGGGAATGCATGTCACGCAGAACATAGGCCAATATCTCCTCGACCGTCCGTGCGTAAAAGGGATTGCGGGTGATTTGATATGTTTCCAGGTAGGGCAGCGTCATCATCGCCTGGTCGTAGAGCATTTTTTCAAAATGCGGCAAGAGCCATTGGGTGTCGGTGGAATAGCGGTGGAATCCAAAGCCGACGTGATCCCATACCCCCCCCAAGCGCATGGCGGTCAACGTCTTTTCCACCATTTCCAGGGCCATTTGGTCCTCCTGGCGAAGATAGCACCTCAGGAGAAACAGGAGTCGATGGGGAGTGGGAAATTTCGGGGCCGGCTCGAAGCCACCGTAGCGGTTGTCGTAGCTTTTTTTGATTTGGGCGTAGGCGCGGTCTATCAGGGAGACATCCGGTTCGCCTGCCGGTTGGAATTCGAAGGCCTTTTCCAGATGCCCTGCGATCTGGTTTGCCGATGTCAACACCTTTTCCGTTTCTGTTTGCCACATCGACTTGACCTGCCGGCACAGTTCGATCACACCGGCTCTGCCGAAGCGGGTCCGAACCGGCAAGTAGGTTGCCGCGAAAAACGGCTTTTTGTCGGGCGTCATGAAAATGGTCAGCGGCCACCCGCCGCTGCCGGTGATCATCTGGCAGGCCGCCATGTACACCGCATCGATATCGGGACGCTCTTCGCGATCGACCTTGATGCAGACGAAGGTGTCGTTAAGAGAGTGCGCAGCTTCATCGTTCTCGAAGGTTTCCTTTTCCATGACATGACACCAGTGGCAGGTGGCGTAACCGATCGACAAAAAAATCGGTTTGTTTTCATTGCGGGCCCGCTCAAACGTCTCATCCGCCCAAGGATACCAATCGACGGGATTATGGGCATGCTGCAGCAGGTAGGGACTTTTTTCATTGATCAAGCGGTTTGTGGACATTGTTGTCTCCTGTTTACGGATTACTCTGAAAATCAAAACTGACCATGGACCTGAAAAGATTTGGCAATCCATTTCAACAATAGGTATGGGGCCAGGACTTGGCAACCGCAGACGGGGACGCAACGCCGTTAAGTTGGATGTACCGCAGTGACTTCTGGGACGTATTTTCTTTTGCCGCCGGTACTGCGCAAAAAGATGCCCTCATCAAGAAAAATTCTGACTGAGGCCATTTGGGGCTTGACATTCTGTTTTTTTCAAGTGTACGTACAAACATTATGGCAGAACAGGAACAACATCGATTGAAGGGCATCTGCCGCAAGGTCGCCGATACCTGCATGGGTATTCGGGTTCGCCGGGTGTCGCGTGTGGTCGGTAACCACTACGACGAGCATCTGAAGCCGGTTGGGTTGAAAGGAACGCAGTTCACTCTATTGAACGCCATTAATTTGTATCCTTCTTCAACCATCAGCAGGCTCGCCGATCTGATGCTGCTGGACCGAACGACCCTCAACCGCAATCTCAAGCCCTTGGAGCGCGAAGGCTTGATTCGGTCGGGTCACGGTAAGGACCTGCGTACGCGGACCTTGGATCTGACTCCGCAAGGTGTCGAAGTATTGCAGCGGGCGCTGCCGCTTTGGCTCGAGGCGCAGTCTGCGATCGTCGACGTCATGGGGGGGCGGATCCAGCGGCTGGG
>JBAVJU010000243.1:0-13334 GCA_049687935.1 Desulfobacterales bacterium
TATCCTGGTGGGCTACGGCACCAAGATGGGGCTGGCCCCGATGCACACCTGGCTGCCCGATGCCCACAGTGAAGCCCCCAGTCCGGCGTCGGCCCTTTTATCGGGCGTGCTGCTCAACTGTGCCTACCTGGGAATATTCAAAACCAATAAAATCATGCAGGCCGCCGGACTGGGAAATTTCTCCGGCAACATTCTGATCGTCTTCGGCCTGGCATCCATGCTGGCAGCGGCCACGTTCATCATCAGACAGACCGAATACAAACGCCTGTTGGCCTATTCGAGCATCGAAAACATGGGGATCATCGCTTTCGGCACCGGGATCGGCGGGCTTGGGGCCTACGGTGCCGTGCTGTGTCTGATCCATCACAGCCTGATCAAATCGGCCCTGTTCCTTTCTTCCGGAAATATCCTCCTGGGTTACGGCAGTCGTCTGATTGAGGGGACCGGAAACCTTGCCAAACTGATGCCCAAAACCTTTGTGGCATTTTTCGGCGGATTTGTCGGTATTGCCGGCATGCCGCCGTTCGGGATTTTTCTGGGCGAGTTGTTGATTATTCTCGGCGCCTTTCGATCCGGACACTATTGGGGGGTGGGGCTGTTTATCCTGAGCATCTGTGTGATTTTTGCCGGCTTTGCCAACCATGTCATGAAGATCGCTTTCGGCAGCACCGGGGTCGAGATTCAAACGAAAGAATTACCCAATATGGTCTGGCCCCAGTTGGCACTACTCTTTACCTCTGTCGTGCTCTTCTTCTGGATGCCGGGCACCCTGTACCAAACGATCGTCAACGCATTAATGTAAAATCGAGTTAGGTGGCGCCAAATGGATATGGATTTTTTACAGATCATCAACGGGGAGGCAATCGGCAGAGACCGCATCCCGCATCTTGATTTCGATCAGTTTCGCAGCCAGGTTCTTGCGGTCGTCGAAGCCGGGGGCAAAGTCGTCCACTATTTTGCCTACCAGGACGGTTCAACGGTCAAACTGCTGGCGGTGCTCAGGACCGATGGATTGCTGGTCGCCGGATGCGATGCACCCGAGGCCTATCCTTCCATGACGCTGCAGTGCGAACCGTTCCATATGTTTGAACGCGAGATCGCAGAACAGTTCGGCATTCGGCCCGAGGGTCACCCCTGGCTGAAAATGGTGCGCTATCACGCCAACGACCTCGGCAGACCGGATGTCTTCGGAAACGATTACAGCCAAGACATCCCCGGACGCTACGATTACTATGCCGTGGAAGGCGATGAGATCCATGAGGTGGCAGTGGGACCGGTTCACGCCGGCGTCATCGAGCCCGGTCAATTCCGGTTCAATTGTATCGGAGAGCGCGTGCTGCACCTGGAAATTCAACTGGGTTACCAGCACCGCGGGGTCGAAGCGCTATTGCGCAATGCCGATGCCAAGCGCCTGCCCATTTTGGCCGAGGGTATCGCCGGTGACACCGCCATCGGAAACAGCCTGTGCATGGCCCAGGCGGTTGAGGCGTTGACCGCAGTCCGGCCCGATACCGGGGCCGACATCATCCGGTTGATCGCATTGGAGCTGGAGCGGATCGCCAACCACACCGGCGATCTGGGCGCCTTGAGCGGCGATGTCGCATTTTTGCCGCCGGCCAACTACTTCGGCCGGATGCGCGGTGATTTTCTCAACATGTCGCTGTGGATGTGCGGCAACCGTTTCGGCAAAGGGCTGGTGCGGCCCGGCGGTGTCCGCTTCCCCCTGACCGACGAGGATCGCAGTACGCTGTTGGCGCGTCTTAACGAACTCAAACCCCAGGTCGAACATGTGATCGATCTGCTGTTTGCCACATCCAGTGTCCGTTCCCGGTTTGAGGGCTGTGGAATGGTCAGCACGGCGACGGCGGAAAAATTGGGATTGGTGGGGCCGCCCGGAAGGGCGTGCGGAATTCCTTACGATGTCCGGCGCTGTTTCCCGACCGGGCACTACCGGCGGCAGCATATTCCCGAGAATGCCAAATCCACTGGTGACGTGCATGCCCGGGCCACTATCCGGGCTGACGAGGTGATCCAGTCGATCGAGATGATTCAGTCCCGGCTGAGCGGACCGATCGACACGGCGTGTGTCGAAGCCTTCGATGCGTCTTTGGCGCCGGCTTCGTTCGTGGTGACGATCAACGAAGCCTGGCGCGGCGAGCTGTCGCACTGCGTTTTGACCGATGCGGCCGGCGGGATTCTGCGCTACAAGGTCAAGGATCCTTCTTTTCATAATTGGAACGGACTGGCCATGTCCCTGCGAGATACCGGAATTTCAGATTTTCCCCTCAACAACAAGAGCTATAATTTGTCATATTGCGGATTCGATCTCTAAAGTGAAACAACCATGCTCAAGACACTGAAAAACAGGTTCGAACAGGGATACAGGACCAGTGCTTATCCCAAAAAGAAAATCGAATTGCCGGCCCGCTATCGCGGGTTGCCGCAGGTCCACAAGGAGGCGCCCGGGGAACTGGCAGCCGGCTGCGCGGCGGCTTGTCCCCAGGACGCCATCGATGCCGAGCGCAGACGGATCGACATGGGACGCTGCGTCTTTTGTGGTACGTGCGAGCGTCTTTCCGAAGGCCGGTTCGTCTCCTTTACCCGTAATTTTGAGCTTTCGGTTGCCGAAAAAGAGCATTTAATGACCGACGGCACGCTGCCCCCCTTGGCCGAACACGCCCGGCAGCACTTCAAAAAGCTATTCGGCCGCTCGCTGCAGCTGCGCCAGGTATCGGCCGCCGGCTGCAACGCCTGTGAAGCGGATTTGAACGTTCTGGCCACCCCGTTCTTCGACCTGGCCCGGTTCGGGATCAATTTCGTGGCCTCACCGCGGCATGCCGACGGTATCGTCGTCACCGGCCCCGTTTCCCTTAATATGAAAACGGCACTGCTTCGAACTTACGAAGCCGTGCCGTCCCCCAAAGTGGTCATTGCCGTGGGCAGCTGCCCGATCAGCGGCGGTCCTTTCAGGGGCAGCCCGGAAATCTCCCCGGGCCTGGACAGCTTGCTGCCGGTGGATCTGTATATTCCCGGCTGCCCTCCACACCCGTTGACCAATCTGCATGGCCTTCTGAATTTTTTCAAATAAAGAAAAGGACGAACCGATTTTTGTTTTCGCGAACCTTCACGGCCTGATGTCGATGGTCGGATAGACGCCCTTTTTTATCCCGAGCGGATGGGGTTGAATGATGTTGTAAGCGATGTGTTGGATTTTTTGGGCGTGCCCCCTGTTCTTCTTTCCGTCGAAGTAGGCCCCATTGGCTTCGAGGATATGGTCGATACGGTGCCGAAAGGCCTCGACGAAGGCCTTGCCGCTGCCTTCGAAGACCATGGCGCCCAGTTTGAGCTTGTCCTTGACCTTGGCGAGGTCTTCGAGGGCGATGCTGTGCTCTTTAAGGTCCTCCGGCCTTCTGATCAGCCCCCAGACCAGGTGGGCCGGTGGAATCGTCAGGGACGCTTGCATATCGATAATGGTGTGCGGCATGACGATAACGCCTTCGCCCACCCGCAACGGAAACTCGAAAGTGCCCCGCAGGAAAGAATTAAACCCGACGAAAACATTTTTTTCCAGGACAACATCGATCAGCTTGGCCCCGTGGGCGGTCACGTTGTTGCCTGTCAGCTTCGAATCGATAATGTAGCAGTGTTCTTGAGCATTCGCCCCTTTGCCGAGGACCGAACTTTCGATATAGGCGTGCTGGGCGACAAGAACGTTTTCAGCGATGCGGGTCTTGGGCTTGACGACGGCATAGCGGCTCAGAGACGCGCTTTTGGGAACAGGCAGCGGGTTTGAAAGGTGGACCACGTTGAAGATGTCCTGAAAATCTTCCTTACGGCTTTCGAGAAAATCAATGAAAATTCCGGTAGGGCGGCGATCGGGATGAAAGTCGATGTATTTTTTCAGCTCTTTTTCGGGATAGTGGTATTTGAAATCAAATTGGTCTTCGGCTTTGACCCAAACCTGGCCGGAGGCCACCTGCTCGTGCCAGAGCTCGCCGACCTGCAGATAAGCGAAGGTTCCCACAGCGCACCCGTGAAGGCTGGTCAAATCGACCGTGCTGAAGGGATTGAGGAAACAGCCTTCGATCCAGGACCCATGGATGTTCACGTAGGCCGTTGAGGCCGAGTTCTTGATTAGAAACAGCTCCGGGTTTTCCGGGTTGTGCGAGCGGTTGTGAACGAGGGTTTTGATCAGAAAGCTGTCCTTGATCAGAATCATTTCGTCGTGATCGAGGGTGAGGTCGGTTCCCTGGAAGTGAAACGTATCGCCGACAACTTTCAACTCGTCACCGCGGATGTCGCATTTGTAGAGAATCGAGTTTTCGATCTTGCACTGCCCCAGAATGTTGCTTCCGGCAAGGTTCGAGTAATTGAATTGATAGTGCAGGGGGTGGTGGTGCGTGATGCCGTAGAGGGCGTAATATTTGATCATCTTTTTCAGAGGAACGTAGTATTTGAGGAAGCCTGGGACATCGAAATCGAAATGTCTCAAATTGACGTCAACCCGCTGAATAATTCGATCGCGCAGCTTTTCGAGTTTTTGCATCCTTCCTCCTCAACAATCTTAGGGGGTTTCCTGACGGCGCAGCAGGCCGAGAGGGGGGGAGACTCCTCGCCATCAGGATTGTTTTTTTATGCCTGGTTGCAAAAAAACTCGATTTTTTTAACATATTGGCTTTTCGAAGTATAGACATTTTTGCGCCGTAAGCTCGATATCAAGGCGCCTCAGACAGTAAACCGCTGATCTCAACCGCTCATCCGGGCGCCGGCGCATCATTTTCATACACCATGGCGGTCCAGGGCCATGAGCGTTTAGATTTCAAACAAGTCGACCCACTTCGTGAACCGTTCCACCTTGTCCTTTCCATAGCGCGCGAGTTTTTGAAGGATCTCGGACACCGTTTTTTCCTTGTGGGCGCCGGCGCCGTTTTTGGAGAAGAACTTGTCGGCATAGCAGATGATCTGCTCTTCGATGGTGACCGGCCGCATGTCGCGGTCCGGCAGCGGGAGCCGCTGGCGGCGGATGTCCTTTCGGGTGATGCCCACGCCGACATGGCGTTCGCAGACCAGGGCGTGCCGCCCCAGTCCTTCCGCTTCAAGCAGTGCGCGGCCCAAAACACCATGGCAGACATACGGCTGATTGCCGTAGCAGCCCAGCTGGGGTGTGGCCGTGAAAAGGATGCCGATGTCGTGCAGCAGGGCGGCCTGCCGGATAAACTCGAGATCCGGTTCGAGTTTGGGGACCCGTAAGGCCGTTGCCAGGGCTTTATCCGCCACCTTCTCAGAATGAGACAAAAGGATCCCATGGGCCTTTGAGTGCCCCTTGTAATGCCTGGCGATGAGGTCGACCGGATCCATTTAGGCATGCCTCGCCAGCAGCAGTCCTTCGATGAACGGATCGATGGCACCGTCCAGCACACTGTTCACGTTGCCGCTTTCGATCTTGGTGCGGTGGTCCTTGACCATTTGATAGGGGTGCATGACGTATGAACGGATCTGACTGCCCCAGGCAATATCATCTTTGCTATCGTGGATTTCACGCAGTTTTTCGTCCTGTTTTTCTTTTTCCGCCTGGTAGAGCCGGGCCCGCAGGACTTTCATGGCCATGTCCTTGTTGCGGTGCTGGGACTTTTCCTGCTGACACTGCACCACGATACCGGTGGGAAGATGCGTGATCCGGATGGCACTGCTGGTTTTATTGACGTGCTGGCCGCCGGCCCCGCTGGCCCTGAACGTGTCGATGCGCAAATCTTTGTCATCGATGTCGATGACGATTTCATTGTCCAGTTCAGGGAAGACGAAAACCGAGGCAAATGAGGTGTGACGTTTGCCGCTGGCGTTAAAGGGTGAGATCCTGACGAGTCGGTGGACACCGATTTCGCTTTTCAGATAACCGTAGGCATAACTGCCGGCGGCGGTAAACGTCACGCTCTTTAAACCGGCTTCCTCGCCCGGCTGATAGTCGATGACCTCGGAACTGTATCCCTTGCGTTCAACCCAACGCAGGTACATCCTGAACAGCATCTCGGCCCAATCCTGGGCTTCGGTGCCGCCGGCGCCGGCGTTAATGGAAATGATTGCGTTGTTGCGGTCATCATCACCGTCGAGCATCAGATCTAATGAGAATTTACGCAGACGCGTGTCGAGCGATTTGAGCAGCTTCCCCGCTTCCACGAGCGTCTTGGCGTCGGACTCCTCGACGGCCAGATCGAGCAGAATAGCGCTTTCCTCGAGATCTTGCGCCAGTTGGCGAAAACGATCGACCTGATCAGACAGTCTCGTCCGTTCCTGCATGATCCCCTTGGTCTCTTCCGGAACGTTCCAGAAATCGGGTTTGGCGATCTGAGCCTCTATTTCCTGCAAACGGTTTTCTTTGGTTTCTAAGTCAAAGATAACCTCGCAATTGATCGAGTTTCTCTCCGAGTTCCTTGACGGTCTGTTTCAATTCGGCTGACATATCGCTTACCTCCTTCATTGAATTTTTATTCTCCGCAAATGCGTCACCACCACCCCGCAAAGAAGGATCCCGGCAACGGCCAGACAGGCGGCCGCAAAAGCGTCTCCGAAACGGCTGTAAAACGAAACTGTTGACATCAACGGCACCCGACGGACTTCTGCTGCATCCGAAAAAAGGGCTGTTTTTCCCAGGATTCGGCCGACCGGGTCGACAAAACCGCTGATTCCCGTGTTGGCCGACCGGATCAGCGCCCGCCTGTTCTCTATGGCTCTGAACACGGTCATCGAAAAATGCTGGTAAGGGGCGCTGCTGCGACCGTACCAGGCATCGTTGGTGATATTCACCAACAGATTCGCGCCGTTTCTGGCCATAGCCTGCGAAATATCGGGAAAGATGCCTTCGTAGCAGATGAGAACTCCCAGCTTGCCGTATGTCCAGCCGATGGTCTCACCAATGCCGCCGCGACTGAAGTCCCCGACCTGCTCCACCAGTTTGCCCAGGAAAGGCAACCAGCGCTTCAACGGAACGTACTCTCCAAAAGGAACCAGATGCGCCTTGTCGTATTTACCCAGTACGGTACCCTGTGGATCGATCAGGTAGGCGCTGTTGTAATAGTCGACCCGGCGAGGCCCCCTTTCAAAGGAGGGACTGCCGACCAGAAAGTACGCCCCCATTCGGCGCACGCCCTCCTGAACCTTTTCAGTCAAGGGGACATCATACCGGAAATGAAACGGAAGGGCGGTTTCCGGCCAGACAACAAGATCCGGATGGTGGTCTACAACCGACTGTGTTAGGCGTAGGTATTTGTCGATCGTGGCCTCCTGAAATGCGGGGTCCCACTTGAGCGCCTGCTCGATGTTTCCCTGAACGATCGCTGCCCGAATCGATGGTGCATCTGCACTGAGCTTGTCGATTTGCACCAGCCGGTGTGCGCCATAGAACCAGTTGAGACTATTGAGACTCACGCACAGCGTCAAGGCCACAGCCGCAAACCATCGGGTGATCCGGACACCATTCCAGTCGTATTTCGCGATGTTGAGCAGGAGAAAGAAGACCGCGGTATTGGCCAACACAATCAGAAAAGAAACACCGTACACACCCAATATATCTGAAATCTGGACCAGATGCAATTCCTTGTACTGGGAGTATCCGAGCAGCTCCCACGGGAAGCCGCTCAGAAAAAACGACCGAAGATATTCCAGAGCCACCCAAATGGTCGGTGCGAGGAATAGAGTGGAGAGCGGTTGCGGCCGCAGGCGGCAGACAAGCGCTGTAAAGGACGCAAAGAACAGGGCCAGGCAGGCCGCCAACAGGGCCAGAATCGAAACGCCCACCGGCCAGGGCAGGTGGCCGTAAGTACGCATGGTATAGGCAACCCAATAGACAAGCGTGAGGAAGTGGACCATTCCGGCCAGAAAACCAAGACCGAATCCTTTGGTCCACGGGAGGTTGCGAACGGCGGCAAGGAGCGGGACGATTCCGATCCAAGCCAGCCAGCTGAAGCCGACATCGGGGAATGCGCCTGTGAGCAACAGGCCGCTGCAAGCGGCCATCAGCTGGCGGCCACGGTCAGAATTCAGTTTTTGCATTTCAGGCAGATAATCGGTTGGGTCCGGACCGAAAAGCATACCGGCTAATGGGGGCGACACGCAACTGATTAAAAAACCCCCATTCAGGGGGTTTGATTAAAATTTAAAGTAATCTTCGAAAGATACCGCAGTGTATCAATTCCTAAAGGGCTGTCAACAGAATTTTTCAGAAGACCGATCCTTTCGCCAATCGAAGAAAACCATGCCTCGGATGGAGACGCCTAGCCGGTCTCCCGCTAAGCGAATATGGGGCGTTTTTTATGCCGCGTCAACCATTTTGGCCGTCCTCTAAAACAGAGCTCCTTGCTCCCGTTCCGATATCGATTTGCGGCGGCTCTTGCCGAGCATGACAACGCCCGGCCATCCCCGTTGTCCTTGACCCACCTATATGAAATTGATATCCTCAAAAACATGAAAAATGAGAATCATCGGCCGGATCATCTGAGAATCGCCTGTTTCATATCACCCCATGGATTCGGCCATGCCGCCCGTGCCGCCGCTACCATCGAGGCTGTGGGCACTCGTCTCGCGCCGTGCCATTTCGAGATCTTTACCACCGTTCCGTCTTGGTTTTTCGCGGATTCCCTTTCGGTGCCCTTCTCTTGGCATCCGGTTGCAACCGATGTCGGACTGATCCAAGAGAACGCTTTTACGGAAGATATAGAGAAAACGTTGGTGAATCTGAACATATTTTTACCCTTTAACCCCGCTCTCATGGCCGATCTGGCGGAGAAGATAGGCCGCAAACAGTGTCACCTGATTTTATGCGACATCGCACCGCTCGGAATTGCCGTCGGCCGTAAAAGTGGAATACCGTCGGTTCTGATCGAAAATTTTACCTGGGATCGGATATATGCCGGCTATCCATCGGTTGCCGGAATGATGGCCCAACACATCACCTACCTGCGACGGATTTTTGAAAAGGCCGACCACCACATCCAGACCGAACCGGTCTGTTTTCGCGATCCGGCCGATCTCACGGTCGGGCCGGTCAGTCGCGGATTCAGAACGACCGCGCCGGAAATCCGGCGGCAGCTGGGGATATCGGATACAAAGAAAGTTGTCCTGATTACCACCGGAGGGATACCGGAACGACACGGTTTTCTGGATCAATTGAAAAAGTTCGCTGACGTCACTTTCATTCTTCCGGGCAGCAGCCGTTCGCCCCACTTGCACGACAATCTTGTTTTGCTGCCCCATCGCTCCGTTTTTTTTCATCCCGACCTGGTCAATGCCAGCGACGCGGTCGTCGGCAAGGTCGGGTACAGCACGATTGCGGAGGTCTACGCCGCCGGCGTGCCGTTCGGGCATGCCGCACGATGCCCCTACCCGGAATCACCCGGACTGGTCGATTTCATTTCCAGACAGATGAGGGGCATCGCCCTTTCGGAAGCAGATTTCGGCAGCGGCCGGTGGCTGGCGATCCTGCCCAAACTTCTTGAACTGCCCCGGCAACCGCGCGAGGTGAGCAACGGATCGGAGCAGATCGCCGCGTACATCTGCAAGGTATTGGAAAACCGGAACATCATCCGGAGAACCACCCCGGAAAACCGGGAGACGCAGCCGACATCGAGGTGAAAAATATTGAAAATCGTGTTGACCAACGACGACGGCATCGACATGCCCGGACTCGAGACGCTGAACCGGATCGCCCGTGTTCATGGCGACCCGGTGATCGTGGCGCCGGAAACGGCCCAATCGGGCGTCGGTCACCGGGTGACGACTCGAGCCCCCATTTCGGTAAAGCGTTTGGCTGAAAACCGGTATGGTGTCGGCGGGACGCCGGTCGATTGCGTGCGACTGGCCTTGAAGGTTTTTGCACCGGACGCCGCTTGGCTCATCGCCGGCATCAATCCCGGGGCCAACCTCGGGTCTGACATATATCAATCCGGCACGATTGCGGCGGCACGCGAGGCCGCCATATTGGGCTGCCGGTCAATGGCGGTTTCACAGTACATCGCCCGCGACTGCCCGATTAATTGGGGCGTCACGGGTCGGCTTGCAGCCCGGATCATCCACCTGCTCATAAACAAAGAGCTTCCAAACGGCTGTTACTGGAACATCAATCTGCCCCATCCCCTCGACCCCCTGGTCGCTGTGCCCCATCGCTTCTGTAAACCGGATATCAATCCGCATCGGTACGCTTACCGGCGGGATGGAGATGCCTATTTTTACGAGGGCACGATCCATGAGCGTCCGCGCGATCCGGGAATGGATGTCGCGGTCTGTTTTGGGGGGGAAGTGTCAATTACGTGCTTATCGTTGTGACAAAGCCGCAAGACAACCTTTGAAAACCTGCGTGAAAAAAGCCGGCCGTTTATCAATACAAATTGTAGGGTCGAACGACTGAGGCCTTTTTCTCACGGGTCGTAAACTCATCGGCCAGCTTCTGGGCCTGCTCGAGCGACTGAAAATCTCCGATTCGCACGGTGAACCAGATACGCCCCTGCGGGTCCGTGACCGCAATGATTCGTGGTGTGTAGCCTTTGCTTTTCAATTGGTCGACCCGCTGCTGCGCATTCATCGCTACAAGAAATGCTCCGACCTGAACCGAGTAGGTCAATTCGGCGGACGGCTCGGAGCCGACAGTGGTGGTGGCCTCGGCCTGGCCCAGATTGTGCTGGAGTCGCAAGGAGTCGAGCACGGCCAGCAATTGGCCCTTGTCTGGCGCCGCTTCGTTTTTCTTCTGCATCGGTTCTGCTGGCTGCATCTTCTCCGGTGGGGGTGTTGCTGCAACCGTTTCGGCCTGAACCGGTGCAGGGGGCGGTTGTGGGGGGTTACGCGGGTCCGGTTGGTCTGGCGCCGTCTCGCTTTTTTTCTGCACCGGTTCTGCGGGCTGCATTTTTACCGGGGGAGTTGTTGCTGCAACCGGTTCGGCCTGAGCCTCTGCAGGAGGCGGTTGTGACGACATGAGGGGGGCGGGCCTGTCGGTTTTAGGTCCTATTGCAACTGTCGGTGAATCCGTTTTCTTGCTGCCCAATAAATAGATCGAAGACACGACCGCCGTCAGAATCAGGACTGCCACGATGGCGATCACCGGCAATTTTTGCCGGAATAAGCCGTACAGGGCCAGATCCGGTTCTTTGTGCCATTGCCGCAGGACGTCTTTGACCGTCTTTTTGGTAATCGTTCTTTCCCTGTACCTATAAGCCGCTGTCAGGATGCGATCGCAGGCGATGTTGATTTTACGTGGAATTCCTTTGGTGAATTTATAGATCGGTCGAATGGCCGCCTGGTCGAATCTTACGGGCGGCCCTGCCGAGGTTATCGAAATGCGGTGCTGGATATAGGCGACCGTTTCTTCGTAATCAAGGGGACTGATAAAGTAGTTCACCGAAACCCGTTGTCCGATCTGCCGCAGAGACGGTGACGCGAGCATCTTGGAAAGTGCCGGACGGCCGATCAGAATGATTTGCAGCATTTTGTCGCGGGTCGTCTCCAGATTCGACAGCAGGCGGACCTGTTCCAGCGCCGCAGTCGATAGCAACTGGGCGTCATCGATAAACAACGCCACTTTCTTGCCTTCCCGCTTTTTCTGGATCAAAAAAGCATTGAGGGCATCCGTCAGGTCCTTTATCGTGTCGATATCAGAGCGGGCCTTGAATTCGGCGTTGATCGCTTTCAGCAACTGTAGCGGGCCGAGACCGGTCATGGCCGCGATGAAAGCCGCAACGACTTCCTGGTTCAGACGCTCCACAAATGACCGGCAGACCGTTGTCTTCCCGACCCCGCTTGCGCCGGTAATCACACTGAAGCCTTCGCCTTCCATGACGGCATACGTTAGATGGGCGAGGGCTTCCTCATGGTGACGGCCAAGGAAAAGACGCTCGGAATCGGTGGGCTGTCTGAACGGATTTTTTTTGAAACCCAATAGTTGCCGATACATGCAGTGCTTGTTCTGAGTGGGTTATGGACGGAAACCAATTGTGTTTTGGACACCAAAGAATGCATCCTGTGGATGTCCAAAAGACTTTTAAGAGGAATGCGGCAGTCTAAAGTTTTTCAAACGATTTTGCAAGCACTCCTGCAAAAAGGTTTGAGCAATGGCTGGGTGCACGACCGGATTCAGCTAAGTTTTTTCCGCCGGGTCGAGATGGTTAATGAATTCTCGGAACCATGGCGGGTTGAAGATGATGATGTAGGCCAAAAAAACGGCCGTCAGCGGAAATACAAAAACCACCAGGTCCAGCAGCAGGATTGCGGCGGCCAGGAGGATGCGGTTGGTCAGGCTCATAGAGGACCCCTTCAGAGCAAGATCCGAAGAAAATTGTCTCCAGTTTTTCGGATTTTTTCTATTTTTGCGATCCAACTGTGTTTCAAAATAAGTCGATGCCCCGGAATCAGCCACGGCGTCTTCAATGCAGTCCCTTCGCCCCTCGGGGACAACCGGTTTCCAGTCTGCATCAAGACCTTTCGAACGGTTGAATTCTTCGATAATCGTCTTACATTGATGCGCAGATGATCAGAAATCGAAACCGGATAATGCAGGCTAATAAAAAGGATGATACCCATGCTCAAAAAAATAATGATTGCTGTCGACGATTCGTTGCCGTCAAAAAATGCGGTTCGCTACGTTACGCGGCTGTCTGCCCGTTTGGAAAGCCTAAACTATGTTCTCTTCAACGCCCAGCCCATGTTGTCGCAGTTCCTGGTTGACGAGGCTAAAAAAAATGTTGACTCTCAAAAGGAGTTGAGAGCGGTGATGGAGAGAAACGCGATGGCATCCCAGAAACTGATCGATAATTACCGGCTGTTGATGGTTCAAGAGGGTGTCGACGAATCCCGCATTCAGACCGTGACCCAGCCCCGAAAGCTCGATATCGCCAAGGACATCATCGAGTATGCGCAAGCCGGCCGCTACGATGCCCTGGTCATCGGGCGGCGCGGGATTTCAAGCTTGCAGGAACTTTTCATGGGGAGCGTTTCATCCAACATCACGCAGAATTCAACCATTATTCCGGTCTGGGTCATCGGCGGCGATGTCGCCCCGACCAAGTTTCTGGTGGCTGTCGATGGGTCGGAATACAGCCTGCGCGCGATCGACCACCTGGCGTTTGCCATGAGCGATGCCGTCGGCATTAGCCTGACATTTCTTCACGTCAGGCCCAAGCTCAAGGACTACTGTGAAGTCGATTTCGAGGCGACCCGAGCCGAAGCGTTCGAAGACTTGATTCGAAAGGGCGACAAGGCCTGCATCGATAACTTCTATGCCGCTGCCCTTATAAAGCTCAAAGAATTCGACATCAGGGAAGATCGTATTGAAACCAAGACGGTGACCGGTCTTGCCA
>JBAVJU010000244.1:0-4623 GCA_049687935.1 Desulfobacterales bacterium
GTCCCAGCCGGCGGCGTAGGCCGGACCGGATGCCACTGCAGCACCGCCGATGAGACCGGACCCCGCTCCAATTGCGGCACCGGCCCCTGCGTTGCCGGAGGCGGCACCGATCGCCGCGCCCAGTCCCGCACCCATCAAAGCCCCTATTGCCGCTCCGCCGGTGAGGTTCTGGTTGACCACGCCGGCCGGAGTTGATCCTGTCTGGAGTGCCGCCCAATTCCTGCAGGCAAGGTCCTCTGACTGGAACACCTCGAAAGATTTTCCCGTCGACGGCAGCACCATCACACTCGGCCCTGTCGGCATCGTTGCGCATCCGCTCAAGATCAACACGGCCTCCAACATCACAAGAAAGCGTGTCTTCTTCATTTGGCCAGGTTCTCCTTTAAGGGTTGGGTGGCGTCGGCTGCGGAACGACCTTCATCCATCCGCCCGGGCAACTTTTCACATACGGGTAATAGCCCTGCGGATTCTGACAATAATACCAGTAATTATCCGACTGCTGCTCCGGCTGGACAACCACCGGCGGTTGTTGTTGGACGATGACCGGCGGCGGGGAGTAATAGCCATACGGGTACCACGGTGGTCCAACGACCAATGGGCCGCCCCAGTAGAAACCGAAAGAGGTCCGCGGGCCCCAATAGGCACGTGGGCCCCAATAAGCGCGCGGGCCGCCCCATGCCCGATGATATCCACCCCGTCCATAATAGCCTGCCTTGAAGCTTTTTACGTTATATCCTCGGTATTGGCCAGCGTCACTCGGCAAGGGAACCACGAGAAACAGCGCAATTGCTATGAAAATCGTCCAGGCAATTTTTTTCATTTTATCCTCCCCGCCCGACCCGTCGGCGGCATTCAAATCGGATTCTGATGATTAAGACGCTCACGCCTCAAAAAAGTTTACCAAAAAATTCAAACCATTTCATTGCGTTAAAATTTAAATGTACTGTATACAGGAAAACGAACTTGTACAATGAGCCCTGGCGAAGATAGACGGTGCCTCATCGGGTGCCGGATTGACACAACGCCTTTACAAACAAGAAAGAGTGAGCATCAATGTCAGATAAACATCCTACCGCAATGAAATTTCCCGCTCTTCACAGCCGCATGAACTATCTCCATGATCCGGCCTTGAACAAGGGAACGGCCTTCACCGAAGAAGAACGTGACGCGTTAGGGCTTTGGGGGCTTTTGCCGCCGGGAATCAATACCATGGAAGAGCAGGTGCAGCGGGTCATGGGAAATTACAATCGCAAAACGTCCGACCTGGAAAAATACATTTTCTTGGTGGCGCTTCAAGACCGCAACCAGACCCTGTTTTATCGGGTGCTGACCGATCATCTCGAAGAAATGATGCCCATCATATACACCCCTACCGTCGGCCTGGCGTGTCAGGAGTTTGTCCATATTTTTCGCCGCCCGAAAGGCATTTTTGTTTCCGATAAAAATAAGGGCCGGTTTTCGGAAATCTTGCAGAACTGGCCTAACAAAGAGGTTCGGGTTATTGTGATCACCGACGGTGAACGCATCCTCGGCTTGGGCGATCTGGGTGTTGCCGGGATGGGCATTCCGGTCGGTAAGCTGTCGCTCTATACCGCCTGTGCCGGGATTCATCCCTCCTGGTGTCTGCCGGTGACCATCGATGTCGGCACCAACAATGTCGAGTTGCAAAAAGACCCGCTTTACTTCGGTATGCGTCATCAGCGAATACGGGGTGAAGCATACGACGACCTCATCGAAGAATTTATAACGGCTGTGCAGGAGAATTTCCCTAACACATTGATACAATTTGAAGATTTCGGAAATATCAACGCATTTCGACTGTTGAACAGGTATCGGAACCGAATCTGCGCATTTAACGACGATATGCAGGGAACGGCCAGCGTGGCCTTGGCAGGTTTATATGCGGCGATGCGAATGATCGGCCAAAAAATCACCGATCAGAAGATTCTGTTTCTGGGCGCGGGCGAAGCCGGGACCGGCATTGGGGATTTGATCGTCTCTGCCATGATGAACGAAGGAGTGTCACAAACCGAAGCCCGACAGCGGTGCTGGTTTGCCGATTCCAAGGGACTGGTCGTCAAAAGCCGCAAAAATCTGCCCGAACACAAGCTTCGCTATGCGCACGAGTTAGGGGACCATCCCTATTTCCTGGATGCGGTCAAAGCCCTGAAGCCCACTGCCATCATAGGTGTTTCCGGACAGCCCGGCACATTTACGCAGCCTATTTTAGAGGAAATGGCACGCTGTAACGAAAGACCTATCGTCTTTGCCCTGTCCAATCCAACACCGCGATCCGAATGCACGGCCAAAGAAGCCTATGTCTGGACTCAGGGCCGTGCCATTTTTGCCAGCGGCAGTCCCTTTGACCCTTTTACGCTCGAAGGAGTAACGTATGAGCCAGGACAAGGGAACAACGCCTATATCTTTCCCGGTGTGGGATTGGGCGTCATTGCCTGCCGGGCCCAACACGTCACAGATGAGATGTTTCTGGCAGCAGCTCAAACGCTGGCGGCTGAGGTCACCGAAGAGGACTTCAAAAGGGGGAGTATCTACCCGCCGCTCGGCCATATCCGCGAAATTTCAGCCAAGATTGCGATAGCCGTGTGTGAAGTCGCTTATGAACAGGGGCTGGCGGTCAATCCTCGGCCCAACGATCTGGCGGCCTTCATCAAATCCCAGATGTATGAACCCAATTACCGCAGCTACGCATAGACCATACGGCCACAACCAACAAAAAAAAACTGTAAATCGACCATGAAACTGTAAAGTGTAATGACACCTCACATCAGGTGAAATTAGACTCGGCGGAAAGACAAAGGAAGACAAATGAAACTCGTTATACGTTTTGTCGGGATTATGATTTTTCTTATCGCCGCATTTCAGGCTGAAACGGGTCAGGGAAGCGGATTCGGCGACATTCTTGACAGCGCCAAGAAAATCGTCGGTAGCGGTGGAGGCAGTGGCCTCGGGACCACCGAGGTCGTCAACGGGCTCAAAGAAGCGCTCGAAATCGGAACAGGCTACGCCGTCGGCACTGCTTCGAAACCCGACGGCTATTACAGCAACCCCTCCATCAAGATCCCGCTTCCGGGGGAGACCCAAAAGGTAGAAAAACTTCTGCGTGCCGTCGGGTACGGCCAAACGGTCGATGAATTCGAGTTGAGCATGAACCGGGCCGCCGAGAAGGCGGCACCGCAGGCCAAGTTAATTTTCGTGGATGCCGTGAAGCAGATGCAGATCGACGATGCACAGAAGATCCTGCAGGGCCCGGACAACGCCGCCACCGAATATTTCAGGGAAAAAACTTCCGGCCGTCTTACAGAGGTTTTCAAACCGATTGTAAAAGATTCGATGAGCTCAGTCGGCGTGACCCGGCAGTACGAGGATCTCAACAGCAAGTTGTCCAGTATTCCGATGGGGGGCAAGCTGGGCTTCGATCTCAACCAGTACGTCACCGACAAAAGTCTCCAGGGTCTTTTTTTCTTAGTAGCAGTAGAAGAGAAAAAAATCCGCCAGGACCCGGCCGCAAGGACAACGGAGCTGCTTAAGAAAGTATTCGGAAGTCGCTGAAAACGCTGGAAACAGCAATCCCGACATTCCAACAACAAAGGGGCATATAATGTCGATTATCACGATAAACAGAGGATTTTACAGTCGATTTGATACGGTCCAAAAACCAAATTTTCAAACGTCAGCGGAAAGCCGGAAACTCTTCGATGACCTTGCACTGTCAGCGGCGGCTAAGGCGTCTTTAGCGAAAATAGCACCGAAGATCAGCATTGCAGCCGATAACGGCAAAATATTTATCAGCATTTTAGATAATGAATCGGGTAACAAAGGCGAAGTTAAGATAAAAGAACTCGCCATGCAAGTTGAAGGCGTTGAAGAAGTGGTCTTTAATGCATCCGAACCAAAAGTGCAGCACAATCATGTCAACCCTTTTCACTACATTTGAATAATAATGAGTATTCAGTCGGTCTATTTTCTTGTCCAATTTGTGCCTCCCCAAAATGAGCCGGATACGTCCCTCCACTAAAAACTGGATGACGTCACCCATGACGCAGGCCACAAAACCGAACCCCAAGACGATGAACATCTTGCCTTTATTTCTATTTATTGTTACGAAATTATGATCTGCCTGTTCGTGCTGAACGCGCCCAGATTCCGGACATTCAGAAGCCTCCATACTAGTTGATTGGGTCGAATCCGACGGCCCCAATTCGAACTTCAGACTCTCTCTGAGCTTAAATTTCCAGTTGAAGAGTACCGTGCCTTTATCATTTGGGGGGAGATCGAAACGATGAACGAGCATGGGATCCTCTTTTTAAAACAAAAAAATGTCGGCAAGGCCCATCGACGCAACTATGCTGCCATGACACGGCGATTTTCGGTTATATTCGCTCTGGTTAGTTTTCTTATAGGGCATTCGCCCCTTGCGACGTTGGCGGACGAAGAGGAAGTTGCGCCTGTAAAGCGGGTGCTCGTGCTGAATTCCTATCACCCCAACTACGAATGGGGCCGGTCTGTTATGCGGGGGATTGAATCGGTTTTCGATAATACCGACATCGATGTTCTTTGCAGCTATGAATATATGGATTCCAAACACCACCAGCCCCATATTAT
>JBAVJU010000245.1:0-4057 GCA_049687935.1 Desulfobacterales bacterium
GAAGATGGCGAATTTTCAGAACTGTTTCGACATCGGCGCGGCGGTAAAGACGTTGGCCCGAACTGGTGCGTTTGGGACGGATGCAGGAAAATTCGTTTTCCCAGAATCTGAGCACATAGGTCGGCAGCTGGGCAATCTTGCTCACCTCTCCGATCTTGAAGTAGAGTTTGTCCGGCAATTGCGTTTTTTCTTGCATTGTCATTTGAAGTCGGCGGCGTCAGGGTACAGGTTCAAGAACTCCCAATGTGATTTTCAGTGGCAGAACTTAATGCGTACCGTCAGCGCTATCAGGCCGGAAGAGACGCCTTGAACTCTTCCAGCAGTTGTCCGGTTATCTTCTGATGCAACCGGTTGATCTCTTCGTCCTCCAGGGTTCGCGTCGAAGAGCGATAGACGATTCTGAATGAGATGCTCTTGCGTCCTTTAGGAATCGGTTTGCCTTCGAAAACATCAAAAAGCTGCAGGGCTTCGATCAATTCTTCGTTCATTTGGTCAACGCATTGAAGAATTTTACCGGATTCGATGAGGCGGTCGACAATGAGGGTGACATCTCGGGTGACCACCGGAAATTTGGGAATCGGCCGGGATGATTTCGTGTCAGGGATCAGCGGCAGCAGCCGGTCAATATTCAGCTCGAAAATATAGGCCGTTCGCTTCAAATCGAATCTGCGCAGAGCCTGAGGGTGGATTTCACCCAACCGCCCGATTTCCCTTTCTTGCGCCCGAATCCGGGCGCTGACACCGGGCCGGGTGTAGGTGCAGTCATCATCCGGCAGACGGGTAAAGTCGACTTGCTGCACGTCCAACTGCTGCAACAGCGATTCGACCACGCCCTTCAAATCGAAGAAATCGGTGTCCAATTCACTGGTGTGCCAAGAAGGTGAAAATCGTGAACCGCTCCAAAGCCCGGCCAGCATTTCGATTTCTTCCGGGAGTGCGTCGGGTTCGGTGGCGAAGAAAGTTTTGCCGATTTCAAACAGTTTCAGGTTTCTTTCCTGTTTGGCGAGGTTGAGCTGCAGGGTTTGCAATAGACCGGGAACCAGTGAGGTCCGCATAACAGCCTGCTCCTCGGTCAACGGATTCAGGATTGCCACCGTATGACGCCGGGGATCGTCATTTTTCAACCCGAGCCGATCACCGTCACCGGAACCGATAAAACTATAGGTGATGATTTCGTTAAAACCGCAGCCGACCATCAGCTGTTTGATCCGGTTGCGCGATGTCCTCGTTTTAAGCAGAGGTCGCCCTCTGACGGGCACGGCTGGATAGGTCAGCGGGATGTTGTTGTATCCCGAGAGTCGGGCGACCTCTTCCATCAGGTCTTCAGGACGGCGGACATCGACCCTGAAGCTGGGCGGGGCGATCGTCAGGCAATGGTTGTTTGCCGGTCTTACGTCAAATTCGATCGACTGCAGCAGAGTCGCGATCGTCGGGGCCGAGAAATCGGTTCCCAGCAGTCGGTTCGTTTGCGAGACACCGAGGGAGATGACAGGGACATCAACCGGTTTCGGATGAGCGTCAATGAGGCCGTCGACTAGGGTTGCGCCTGAAATTTCGGCCATGAGCTGTGCGGCGCGGTTTAGAGCCGCTACCGTTCCGTGTGGATCGACGCCGCGTTCGAATCGGAAGGACGCCTCGGTGTTCAGCCCGAGTTGCTTGGCCGTCTTTCGGATACTGGACGGGTCAAAGTACGCGCTTTCGATCAAGACGCGCGTGGTACCCGGTTCGATTTCCGAGTTGTGCCCCCCCATGACCCCGCCGATGGCCACCGGATTCTCGGCATCGCAGATCATGAGCATGTCCCGCGACAACTGCCGCTCTTTTTGATCCAGGGTCGTGAAGACCTCTCCCGCCGTGGCTGTTCGCACCACGATCCGATGACCGGTCAGGCGGTCGAAATCGAAGGCATGCAGCGGTTGGCCGAGTTCCATGAGCACAAAATTGGTGACATCGACGATGTTGTTGATGGGTCTCAAGTCGACCGACAGGAGACGATCCTGCAGCCAAAATGGGGAAGGAGCGACGGTGACGCCGGACAACAGTCTGGCGGCATAGCGCGGGCAGAGATCAGGGGCTTCGATGGTGACCGATGTCAGCGCATCGACGGCGTTGCCGCTGCCGGGTAAACGACAGTCCGGATACCGGAGAGGCGTTTTCTGAATGCCCGCAATTTCTCGTGCGATACCGATAATGCTGAGGCAGTCGGGCCGATTGGGCGTCAGGTCGATGTCGATCACCGTGTCGGCCAATTCGAGGGCAGACTTCAGTGACTGACCCGGCGTCAGGCGGTTATCGATCTCCAGCACGCCGGATCCGTCGCTTCCGAGCCCCAGTTCCTTTTCACTGCATATCATTCCCTCGGAGGCGGTGCCGCGGATGACGCTCTTTTGCAGGACCGTTCCGTCGGGAAGCACGGCACCCGGCAGGGCGACCGCTACCGACAAATCTTTTCTGGCATTCGGTGCACCGCAGACTGCATTGATGGCGCCCGAGCCGATGTCGACTTCGCAACACTTGAGCATGTCGGCATTCGGGTGAGGGCGCACGTCACGGATTCGGCCGACCAACACCCGATCGAGATAAGCGTAGCGATCCGATACCGAATCGACTTCGAGGCCGACCATGGTCAGCGCGTCCACCAGGCGATCGATGGACATTTCGATCGCAACATATTCCTTTAACCAGCTCAGACTGACCCGCATGCTAAAATTGCCTCAAGAAGCGGATATCATTTTCGAAATATTTTCGGATGTCGTCTATGCCGTATTTGAGCATAGCGATGCGTTCGACACCCATTCCAAAGGCAAATCCGGAGTACTGACCGGCGGAATAGCCGACGTGCTCGTAAAGGGCCGGGTGAACCATTCCGGACCCGAGAATTTCAAGCCACCCGGTTTGCGAACAGACCCTGCATCCGGCCCCGCGGCACATGACACAGAGAATATCGACTTCCGCACTCGGCTCGGTGAACGGAAAGAAGCTGGGCCTGAAACGCAGGCTGGTGCGTTCATCGAACATCTGATGCACAAAGGTCGTGAGAACCCCTTTGAGGTCGCCGAAAGAGACCTGCCGGTCGACCAGAAGTCCCTCCACCTGGTGGAACATCGGCGTGTGGGTCAGGTCCGAATCCCGGCGATAAACTTTGCCGGGCGCGATGACGGCCACCGGCGGCGGCTGTTTTTCCATGGTCCGGATCTGAACCGGCGAGGTGTGGGTTCGCAGGACGGTGTTGTCAGACACGTAAAAAGTGTCCTGCATGTCTCTGGCCGGGTGATTCTTGGGGATGTTGAGTGCCTCGAAGTTGTACCAATCGCTTTCGACCTCGGGTCCTTCCACGATGTCGAATCCCAGCCGCACAAAAATATCGCAGACTTCTTGGGTGACCCGGCTGATCGGGTGAAGACTGCCCGACGGAACCGGCCGGCCGGGAAGGGTGACATCAATGCGTGCCGCCAGACCCGTTTGGGCGGTTTCGAATCGATGAAGGGCGTCCTTGAGAGCCTTGTCGATCGTATTTTTGACGTCATTGGCGCGCTTGCCCATTGCCGCCCGTTTTTCCGGCGGCATTTGGCTGATGCCCCGTAAAAAAAGGGTCACGGCGCCTTTTCGACCCAGATAGCGTACAGAAAGAGCTTTTACACTTTCGGCATCCGAGGCATCGTCGAGGGCTTTCAGCGCCTCCTCTAAAATCTGTTCGATCGAAGTTTCCACAGTGGTATGGTTAAACCTACTGAATCGCCAGCTTGGCAACCTGACTGAAACCGGCCGGATCGGTTATGGCCAGGTCGGCCAGCACCTTGCGGTCCAGTGTGATGCCGGCCCGCTTCAGACCGTTGATGAACTTGCTGTAAGAAAGGTCGTTCATCCTCGCCGCCGCGTTGATTCTGGCAATCCAGAGCTGACGAAACTCTCGCTTGCGCTGCCGCCGGTCGCGATAGGCATACATGAGCGCTTTATCGACAGAATCGGCTGCGGTGCGAAACAGTTTACTGCGGCCGCCGCGAAATCCTTTGGCCAGCTTCAATACTTTTTGACGACGTCTTCTCGCTTTGAATCC
>JBAVJU010000246.1:0-4932 GCA_049687935.1 Desulfobacterales bacterium
AATCGGCCAAGGCCTGGTAAAAGGCTCCGACGGCCAGTTCCGCGCAGTGACGACTCTCCGCCGGCAAGGTGTGAAGATATCCGATAACCGCTTCGGGCGTGATCTCCCAGGCCGCCGCGATGCTCCCACCCTCGACCAGATGCGCCACCGTGTTGGCGCAGGCGTTGGTGTTGAGGCAGCCGTCGGTCAAATAGGAAACCGAGTGAATGCGGTCTTTTTCCGTGGTCAGAAAAAACTCGACCGTGTCGCCGCAGTCTCCGGTCCGCTTGCCGTAACCGTTAGGCTTTTCCACTCTTTCACGCCGTTCCTGTCCGAGAGCCATCTCCAGAAATTGCCGCGAATGATCCTGCCAGAAATCAAAAGGTTTGGTCGTCATACTTGTCCCCGGTTTCTTCTTGCAACAAAAATTAAAAGCCGCAAAGGATTTATAATGTTACGAAAAAACACATCAACCGCAGACAATATCTAACCGGCCATTTTGTTACTGTCAACCGGTTCGCAGGGAAAATAAAACCGGGATTATTTCCGCGCCCGACATTTTTGGGGTGAATTTACCAAATGAATGACATTGCATAAAATTTGTTTGACTTTACTTGTTGAAATCTCTTAAAATAAAGGCGTTATGCCCACCAGTTTTTCTGCACTTCCAAACAAATTTTCCGAAAATCAGCACGGCGGGGAGTATTTTTACGCAAAATTTGTGTTAATCACCAACAAGAGGGAGGAAAAATGAGAAAGGGCTTTGCAATTCTGTGTGGCCTGGGGATTTTGGCGCTGACGGCGTCTCCTCTGTACGCCGGCGGCATCATCAACAAGAGCAACCAGAGCGCGGACTACATCCGCACACTCAACCGCAGCGCAGCGACGGATTATGCCGATATCGCCGTCTTCAACCCGGCGGGCATCATGCAGATGGAAAACGGCGGCTACGCCAAACTGGACGTGATGTACTTTGCCAAGGACTACTCGAATACGGTTCCGGGATTCGGGGAACTCGATCAGGATGAACCATCCATTATTCCGGGGCTTTTTACGATCTACAAGCAGGGCCGCTGGGCCGGCTTTTTCGCTTTTACCATCCCGGCGGGTGGTGGGGAACTGAAATATGATAACGGAAGTGCGCGGACCGTTGCGATAGCCCAAGGGGTCGCTGCCGGCGCAAATGCCAGGCTGGGGGCAAATGGTGTACCGAGCTTGTTTTTTTACAACCAGATCAGTGACATGAATATCGAGCTCAAGGAAAGCACTGTTTACGGGTTTACGTTCGGGGGGTCTTTCGCCCTGAACGATATGTGGTCTTTTGCGGCCGGGGTTCGATATTCAAACGGTACACGGGAGTTCGAGGGCTCGACCACGATCAGTGCCACCAACCCTTTACCCGGGGGCTTAAACGGACCCCTGTCGCCGAGTTTGCATATAGAAGAGGATGCCGACGGTTGGTGCGGCATCCTCGGCGTGAATTTCGCGCCGACCGATAAACTCAACACTGCTTTGACATTTGTGTCCAACACGAAGATGGACTATGAAATAGATGTCAAGAGAGACACGCTCGGCATCGCACCGAGTCTAGGATTTGCAGACGGGTCCGAAACGCGGATCGACATTCCGGGCCAACTCGGCTTCGGTATTTCATATAAATTCCTGCCGCAGCTCAAAGTCGACCTCAATTACGTCTATTACCTCGAAAAGAGTGCCGACATCGATGCCTTCGACGACTACGGCAACAGCTGGGATCTGGGTCTAACGGCCGAATACACGTTCTCACCCCAGTGGAAAGCCAGCATCGGTTACCTGCATACCGACATAAAACTCGATAATAATGAACAAATCAACGAGCCGGAAGAACCGAAACTGGATGCCAATACATTCGGAGCCGGCGTCGTTTGGAGCCCGGCACCGGCCTGGAACATTACCTTCGGCGGTCTTTATGCCAATTACAAGGACGTGACCGATGATTTGGGCATCAATTACGACAAAACCGTGTGGAACCTGTCGGCCGGCGTCCAATGGAAGTTCTTCTAATAAATTTTAAGGGCGGGGGAATTCCCCGCCCTTAAAATTTATCGTTTGAAGGATTTCACCAGCTCCCGGATGCTCCACCGCAGCCACGTGGGGCGGCCGTGGGGGCAGTAAGAGGGATTTTCGCAGCCATCGAGCTCTTGCAGCAGTTCACGAATCTGCCGGTCCGACAGCGACTGATTGGCGCGGATGGCACCATGGCAGGCCATGAGTTTCAGGCTCTCATCGACGGATGCTTCCGGACCGTCGCCGAAGCCTTCTGCCGCTACTGTCTCTACGATCTCTCGAACCAGCGGCGCAATGTCCCGGCCGGCAAGCATCGCGGGCACGGAGCGCACCACGAAAGTGTTGGTTCCGAAAGGATCGATCTCGAGGCCGAACGCATCGAACTCGGCCGCGAGCCGTTCCAGGACGCCGGCTTCGTGAAAGCTGAGCTCGATGGTTTCGGGCACCAGCAACCGCTGGGCCTCTTTTTTCAGCCTGCCGGAGCGCCGCTTGAGCCGTTCATACAAGATGCGTTCGTGGGCGGCATGTTGGTCCAGCAGGACAAGGCCGCCTTCGGATTCACACAGCACGTAACTCCTGTGCAATTGGCCGATCACCCGCAAGTCCCCGAATTCTGTTTTCTTCCATAGCGCCGCCTGTTCCAGCGGTCGCCTGTCGGCAGCTGCCGGTGCCATCACACCGGCGTTGCGAGTAGACGCGCTGTTTGTTCCGCCTTGAGGGCTGTCGGCTTTATCATGGTGGGGGTGCTGCACCGCCGGTGAGTCTTGAACTCCGCCCTGCTCCTCATAATCATAGCCGATAGAGTCGCCCTTTGCCGTTTCTGTTCCAAACGTCGACCCTTTGGCTTCGTATGAAATGTTCAGGTTCTCCGAAATGCGTGGTTCATTCTGCGAAAAGACCGGCCGGGGCGCTTCAGATCGTCCCCATTGCGGCCGACCCCGGCGATCGAGCGTTTCGGCCCCGGCCGACGGCACGAGGTCGTGAATCGCGCGCTGCTGGGCAAAGCGGACCTCGTTTTTGGTGGGATGAACATTGACATCCACCTGGTCATAGGGAATGGTAATGAAGAGGGTCGCGACGGGATACTGCCCTTTCACCAGGCGCTGCCGATACCCTGCGAACAGCGCGTGCTGAATGACCCGGTCGCGCACATGCCGACCGTTGACGAATATGAACACGCCGCGCGACGTGCTGCGAAACTGCTTCGGGTCCGACACCCATCCGTCGACAGCGCCGAACTCGGCGTTCCGGGCGACTGGATAGAGATCACCTCTCAGTTTGGCCCCCAGGACTTCGGCAACCCGGTCGAGTCGATCGACAGCGGGGGGCCAGCTCTTCAGAATCCGGCCGTCGTGCACCAGACGGAAATAGACCTCGGGTCGGCCCAGGGCGATGGCGGCTACGATGTCGGCGACATGTCCCATTTCGGTGGTGACGCTCTTCATGAATTTTCGCCGGGCCGGTGTGTTGAAAAACAGGTTCTCTATCGTCACCATCGTACCCGGCGGCGCCCCTATGTCCGCAACCTGCTCGATTTTTCCGCCCGAAACACGAATCTCGGTGCCGGCGTCGGATCCTTTCTCGCGGGTAACGATCGTAAACCGCGACACCGCCGCGATGCTGGGCAGTGCTTCACCCCTGAACCCGAGACTCCGAATCGAAAATAAATCGGTGTCGCTGGCGATCTTGCTGGTTGCGTAGCGTTCCAGCGCCAAAAGGGCGTCGTCACGGCCCATGCCGCCGCCGTCGTCTGAAACCCGGATCAACCGCCGGCCGCCCCTTTCCACCTCGATGACGATCTTTGTGCTATCGGCATCCAGGGCATTTTCAACCAGTTCCTTGACCACGGAAGCCGGCCGCTCGACCACTTCGCCGGCGGCGATTTTGTTGGAGATGATTTCGGGGAGAATGCGAATTTTGGACATTTGACAATTGTATTTGGTGTTTGGTGTTTAGTTCTTGGATTTCGGCCTTCGTTTTAACGATCCATCAAGAAATATTTCTGCTGACTGACTTCATGTAAGAATTAAGCGAGGGTACTAATTTATCGGGTATTTCTTGTAAGATAGACAAACTGTCATCAGTTATCAATTGCCTTTTGTGAGCCTGTCCTATCCAGTACTTTGTTTCGTTAAGTGAACCTCGGGCAATTCTGATAAATTTACGATTATCCGCTGGCGTCCCTCTTCCCGTCCCTTCAGCTATATTAGCACCGATACTGTCCGCTGCTTTTACCAGCTGCTTTCCGATTGTATCTTTCTCGAAGTAATTCCAATTGGTTATTATATCCCAAATTTCGTCGGCCAAAGTTTCAGCCAATCGAAAGACCCGGAGATCTTCAAACCGGACGAATCCCATTAACCAATCCTTCCCTTCAAAATACCAAACACGAAACACCAAACACTATACACCAAACACTATACACGAAACACGAAACACCAAACACCTATACTTTTTCCTCCTTAACAAACCGTTCCAGAAACTCCGTTTCGAGCGGGGACAAATCGAATTTATGGCCGGCCTCTTCAATCAATTTGCCCAATGATTGATTGGGACTGTATTTGCGTTCCTCGATAACCCATTTGGCGGCCTTTCTGATGTTTTCGCTGTCCGGTTGTACGGTCGTCATATGCGGCTCCTTTCCTTAAATTGTGGTGTTGGCCCGTGCGAGGGCGCTGGGCAAATCACGCGCGGACCGGAAGTTGATCGTGGGTCAAAAGGCAAGCTCTGCATCCTGTGCGAGGAGTTCGAAGCATAAATGGCGGGTCGTCCAGTAAGCGCGAGCACTCATAACGAAGGCTTTCTAACATGGTGCTCCGTGCTCTGCTCGAAGGCGTGAGCCACCTGCAGCAGACGCTCCTCCTCGAAGTGTCTGCCCAGTAACTGAAGACCGATGGGCAACCCGTC
>JBAVJU010000247.1:0-4452 GCA_049687935.1 Desulfobacterales bacterium
GGACACGGCGACGCGGTCGATGACTGGCAGAAGTACGCTGGTGGTCCTCCCGCGGCCCTGAGTCCGCTTGGTGAAAAGTTGAAGGTGGCTCTGTCCGGTAAGCGGAAAAAGTGATTATGCCGGAGAAACGGCCGGTAAAACCATGTGCAAAAAGCCGGCAATAATTTGTGCAACTGCATGTATGGTCATAAAGTGTCGGCGGCAGTGGCAGGAGAAGTGTCAATTGAACATCGTTGAGGCCGATAACATCAGCAAGACATATACGATCGATGACCGAAAGGTATCGGTTCTGAAGAATGTATCGCTGGCGGTCACCGCCGGAGAGTTTCTGGTCGTGGAAGGTCAAAGCGGCAGCGGAAAGACGACCCTGCTCAGCCTCCTTTCCGGACTGGACAAACCGTCTGAAGGCAGAATTCTTGTCGATGGTCGCGATATCACGGAGGCCACTGAAGACGAACTGGCCCCGATGCGAAACCAGTTTTTCGGGTTCGTCTTTCAAGCCTTTCACCTCGTGCCGTCGCTGACGGCGGTAGAAAATGTCATGTTTCCGGCCGAGCTCAAGCACGACCGCACGGCCGGTGAAAGAGCCCGCGCGCTCCTGCAGCGGGTCGGCCTGTCCCACAGGGAGACCAACTTTCCACACCAACTCTCCGGGGGTGAGATGCAGCGCGTGGCCATCTGCCGGGCGCTCATCAATCTGCCCAAAATCATATTTGCCGATGAACCGACCGGAAACCTGGATTCCAAAAACGGGCGGTCCATACTTCACCTGCTCTTGGAGTTTCACCGGGAAGAGAGGACAACGCTGATTATGGTGACGCACAATCGGGAAATTGCCGCCTTGGCCGACCGCATCATTCTGCTCGATGACGGACGCATCAACGGCGTCAAACGAGGATATCCGGCCCATGTCGAAGCTGAAATTCATTCTGCGTGATATAAACCGCACCCGCAGCCAGGCGATTGTTTTTGCACTGTGTGTGTCGCTCGCCATGGTCACACTTGTGGCGGTAAACGGATTTTCCGACAGCGTCAAGACCACCCTCTTAAACGATGCCCGGGCATTGCAGGCGGCCGACATCATCGTGCGTTCCCGCCAGGAGTTTTCTCCCGGTCTGGTCCAAGAAATTGCACAGTTGGAAAGCGTGCGGTCGATTGAAAGTGCCCGAATCTACGAGTTCTACTCCGTCGCCCGAACGGTGCCAGGCGACGGTTCGCTGTTGTCGAACATCAAGGCGGTGTCGAAAGGGTATCCTTTCTACGGCCGCTGCGAACTGATTTCCGGACGCTCTTTAACCGAGGTACTGCTCCCCGGCCGCATTGTCGTCGCGCCCATTTTGCTGGAGCGACTGGGACTGCGGGTGGGGGATTCACTGTCCATTGGACGGGCGACCTTGACCATTGCCGACGTCGTGCTCAAGGAACCCGACCGACCACTGGATGCGTTTGCGTTCGGACCACGGATCTTCGTGTCGACCGCCGATCTCGAGCGCATCGATCTCATCGGAAAAGGGAGTCGGGTCAGCTACGCCGTGTTGATTAAAGTCGCCGATGCCGCGGACCTCACCCGACTGGTCGATCAGCTCACCGAGGCCGCGGATCCGGTTCAGGAGCGCGTCGATACCTATCGAACCGCACCGTCGGGAGTGAAACGATTTTTCGACAATTTTATTTTCTTCCTCAACCTGATCGGCATCTTCACGCTGATGCTGGCCGGAATCGGCATTTACACGACACTGACCGCCTACCTGAAGGAAAAGGAGAAGACCATCGCCGTCATGAAAACAGTCGGCGCTTCCAGCCGTTTCATTTTGACCCATTTCATCCTCAGCCTGCTGTTCATCAGTTTGATCGGGACAGGACTCGGTCTTGTCCTTGGCTTGGCGGCCCAGAAGATCATACCCGCGCTCATCTCCGGCCTCATCCCGCAGCAGATCGGATTGTCCCTTTCCTGGACCGGACTATTGGAGGGGTTTTGCATGGGCATCGTCGGGGTGGCTCTCTTCGCATTCCTGCCGTTGTATCGCCTCAGAGGCCTCAAGCCGGCCGATATATTCAGAAAAGACGACAGCCAAGCGCCGGGCGGTTTTTCCTATTCTCTCGCCCTGCTGTTCATCAGCACCGTGTTTACCGGTATGGTGCTGTGGCAACTTCAGGCTGTAGGCGGTGGATTGGTCTTCGTCGCATCGGCGTTCGGGTTCATCCTGATGACGGCCGTCTTTGTGCATGCCATGCTGTTGATCCTGCGTCGCCTGCCCGTTAAAACGCTGATCCTGCGCCAGGCACTGAAAGGCCTTTTCCGGCCGCGCAATGCCACCCGGCCGGTCATTATCACGCTGACCGCTTCTCTGGCAGTGGTGTTCACCATTTACGGAATCGAGACCAACCTCGACCGGGATTACGTCCAATCCTATCCGCCCGATGCACCGAACCTTTTTTTCGTGGACATCCAGCCGGATCAGCAGGCGGATTTCGATCGGGCGCTGGGGATTAAAACACGCTATTTTCCGATCGTCCGCGCCAGAATTCTCTCCATCAACGGTGACACCATCGATCGCGGCAAGGAAAGGCAAAGACGCCGCGGCGACAACCTCGCCCGCACCTTCAATCTGACGTATCGTGATGACTTGCTGGACGACGAAATGATCAAAACCGGCAGCAGCCTGTTTAGATCGGATTGGCGCGAGGTGCAGGTATCGGTCCTGGACACGGTGGTAAAAATGCACGACCTGAAGATCGGCGACCGGATCGTCTTCCGGATCCAAGGCATTCCGCTGGAGGCGAGAATTTCAAGTATCCGCACGCGGACCAAGGATTCCCTCAAGCCCTTTTTCTATTTCGTGTTTCAAGAAGACGCCCTGAAAGATGCACCGCAGACAATTTTCACGGCCGTCCGGGTGGACAAGAGCCGGATCGCCGGCATTCAAAACGCGATCGTCGAAAAATTTCCCAACATCAGTGTGATCGACATGACGGAGACGATCACAACTTTCGCCGGGATTTCCCGTAAGCTGTCGAACACCATCCGGTTTTTTACGGCCTTCGGCATCCTGGTCGGTTTGCTGATCACGGTCAGCTCGGTGCTGGCCACCCGCCTGGCCAGGACGCGGGAAGCGGTTTATTATCAGGTCCTGGGAGCCAGATCGACTTTTGTCATAAAGGTGTTCGGCCTGGAAAATGTAATCCTCGGGGGTCTCAGTGGACTTCTCGCCATGCTGATTTCCCAGGCTGCGAGCTGGATCATCATCACAAAAGTTTTCGACATCACGTTTAAACCGATTGCCGGAGCCGGTCTTATGATGATCGTCGTCACAACGCTGCTGGTCACTATCAGTGGTCTGCTGCCGTCGTGGACGACGCTGCGGAAAAGGCCGGTGAATTTTCTCAGGGAACAGACCCATGAATAAGGCCTTCATTCAGGCAGTGATTTACGCCTGCCTGATTCTGGCAGCTTGCGGGCAGGAAGAACCGCCGAGCGCGCCGCCTGAAATCCAGTCCACCGGTACCATTGTCGCCATGGGTGACAGCCTGACGGAGGGTTTGGGTGTACCGGAAGAAAAGGCCTATCCGGCGCTGCTGCAAAAGGTACTTCGAGACAAAGGATACGGCTATCGGGTCGTCAACGCCGGCATCAGCGGAGAGACGAGCAGCGGTGCCCGCTCCAGAATAGGGTGGGTGTTGCGCATGAAACCGGATATCGTTATACTGGAAACCGGTGCGAATGACGGGCTGCGCGGCCTCGACCCCGAGTTGATCCGACGCAACATCCGGGATATCGTCGATGCATTCACCTCGGAAGGCATCATCGTCGTTCTCGCGGGAATGAAAACCCTTCCCAACCTGGGCCCGGCGTACAGCAAGATGTTTGCGTATGTCTATACCGATGTGGGTGGCGATAGCGATGTTATTTTGATTCCTTTTTTCCTGGAAGGCGTTGCCGGGGTTGCCAAGATGAACCAGTCCGACGGGATTCATCCGACGGCAGACGGATATGCGCGGGTGGTGGAGCACATTTTGCCGTACGTGACCGAGGCCATTGCCCGGCATCAGAAGCAGACGCGTTGATCGTGTGGATAGTCTATCGGAAGCAGCAGGATGAAAGCATGACGAACCAGCCGTATGCTTACGATCTGGAGGAAGCGCAGATTCGCCGCGAGCGCCGCAAAGCTCGCGAAATAAGAGCAAGTCAATGGTGGAAACGACGCCTGGCTAAGGGCACCTGTCACTACTGCAACCGTAAAACACCATCCGATAGCCTGACGATGGACCACATTGTGCCGATTGCGCGCGGCGGCCGCAGCACCAAAGGCAACCTGGTAACGGCCTGCAAGTCGTGTAACAACAAGAAAAAGCAGCTGCTGCCGATGGAGTGGGAAGAGTACCTGGCCGAATTTAAAACGCAGACGCTGTGATGGCCTCTTAGATCATATCTACGGATAGTCAATCTGTTTT
>JBAVJU010000248.1:0-2044 GCA_049687935.1 Desulfobacterales bacterium
GTGTCCGATTCATAAATGAGTACTTTTTTCCCTGGGCAAGGCCGCACAAAGGTTTTGACCGCAGGCGTAGCATGGCTACGTTGAGGATCAAAACCCGCGGAGAACGCGGTCCAGGGGAAAAAGGGCCATTTATGGACGGAAACGAAGAGGGGCGCATGCTCGACTACGACAGACATAACTTAGAATGCACTCTGAGCGGGGGCGACACGTCAGATCTGTCCACCGGGAACCTGATCCACCGGTACAGGATGATCTGTGAACTGGGGCAGATGGTCACCTCCGAGATGAACCTGGAGTCTTTGTTCGACCTGGTCATGCGGCAAACCGCTTCGATCATGGCCAGCGAGCGGGCCTCGGTCTTTCTTTACGATACAGCCGGTGAATGTCTGTGGTCGCGCGCTTCTACCGATCTGAAGCAGAACGCCGTTCGCATTTCTCCCCACTGTGGGATTGCGGGTTGGGTCTTCAAGTCGCAATCTTCCTTGATCGTCAACGATCCATACAACGATCCCCGATTTTATGCTGGCGTCGACAAGAAAACCGGTTCGCGCACCCGCAACATCCTTTGCACCCCATTGGTCAATCGCAGCCGGCAATGCGTCGGCACTCTCCAGGTGATGAACAAAAAGGCCGGCGACTTCGATGCAAACGATCTCGAGCTGTTGACCGCTGCGTCCTACTACGTGACGATCGCCCTCGAGAACGCCCGCCTTTACGAAGACCTCAAAGCCCTTGACAAGGCCAAGGAGCGGGCCATCAACCACCTGTCCCACGAGATCAAGACGCCGCTGTCGATCCTCGGCGGGGTATTGCGCCAAATCGCGGACAAGGCAGCGGCCGGGGATCTCTCGAAGTTGGATAAGGCACTGCGCAGGGGTGAGCGCAACGTAAAGCGTCTCAAGGCCCTTCAAGAACAGATCGACGATATTCTGCAGTGCCAGAAAATAGACACGGTTCCCACCCCCAACGTCTCTCAGGCGGCCTTCCGTCTGCTCGACGAGATCTTCGATGAAGAGGCCGAGCGGTATCCCGAAATCCTGCACGAGCTGGGCGAACGGTTGGCGGCCTTTAAAAGGAGCGCTGAATTCACGGCCGAGGAGATTCACCTGGCCACATTTGTGAAGGGCATTTGCGAACGCGCCAAGGCGGCCGTGGACAGCCGCGAGCTCTGCCTCATCCAGACCTTGGCCGAAGATGCCGTTATCCGCAGCGACTGGAATGTCCTCGATAAAGTCTGCACCGGCCTTCTGAAAAACGCGATCGAGAACACGCCCGACGAGGGCACCATCGAGGTCACGGTGGAAAAGCGTGCCGACGAGACCCGGATCACCTTCACGGATCACGGTGTCGGCATCACCGCGGCGAACCAGAGGATGATATTCGGTGGATTTTTTCACACCCAGCCCACCGATCTCTATTCTTCCAAAAAGCCCTATGAGTTCAATGCCGGCGGCACCGGCGCGGACTTGCTCAGAATAAAGTCGTTTTCGGAAAGGCTGGGCTTCAAGGTCGAATTTACCAGCCGCCGTTGTCCGTCTCTGCCGCGGGATAGAGATTTTTGCCCGGGAAAAATTTCCCGCTGCCGGTTTATCGCGTCGAAGGCAGACTGCCTGGCCGACAGCGGCAGCACCTTTGTCGTGCGGTTTCCAGCGGCGCCGGATTCAGCGAACGCTGAAGCGAGCTGCGGTTAGTCATTTGCAATTCACCGCGTAGACGCAGAGAGCGCAGAGGGTTGTTCGTTATTTTGCTTTCCGCAGAAAAGCCGGAAAGCAAAAACCGGCGCCTCATTGGTGTTTAAAATATCTTGGCAAAAGATGACGCTACCTATTGCTTGGATGTTCACCGAGTCTGAGAACTTTTCCTTTGCCGCCCTCCTTGCCCCGTAGCTCCGTTAGATGGTGCTGGGGTCAACGGCAAATGAAAAATATCACAAAAATCTCTGCGATCTCTGTGCCTCGAGCGAAGCGGGTGGTGATTTTTTAAAACGGGGAGGGTACTATGGAATCCAACGCCTTGAAGAACAAACGCTTGCTGATTGTCGACG
>JBAVJU010000249.1:0-2626 GCA_049687935.1 Desulfobacterales bacterium
GAGTCCCGCCTCAGCGGGACGGGCGGTGAACAATCTTTGAGGTCACAAATTGTGACCTCAAATTTGGAGTAGTTATCGTAACTTGCCAATGGCTTTCACAGAGCAGGGTTCAATGAAACAAACGCCAATAACGGGCAACTGATTTTAGACCAAATGGAGAAATGGAACGGATGTCTCTCTATCCCTCTGCAACGATCAATTTTACTCCACCTGCAGTATGGCTGGGTAATACCAAACAGCATCATCCGGTTGACGAGGAAAAGACGGTCATGGGGCGATTTCTGAGGCTGGCGACGCTGTTGCTTCTTTGTTCGGCGGTGGCAGCGACCGGCGAACCGGTGTGGGGACAGAATAAAAACGGGGTGCGAACCGGCTCTTATCGCTATTCGTTTTCCTACACACCCATCTACCAATTCGAGACCGATTTGGACAACGGCGGCAGCTTCGATGTCAGCCGCCATTATGTGCGCTTCGACGTCACCCGGTCTTTTGGTCGATCCCTGCGCATGGGACTGGGACTGAGCTACGATTTCGAGAAATGGAATTTCCGCGACCTGCCCACCGTGGCCGGAGCGACCCCCTGGAGCAGTCTTCATCGTCCCGGCGTCAGCCTGCCAGTATTCTATACTTTTGCCGACAGCTGGACTTTGGGGATTACGCCGACCGTCGAATTTTCCGGGGAATCAGGGGCCCAGATCGGCGAGAGCTTGATCTACGGCGGCATCGTGTCCCTGGCGCATCCCTTCAGCCGCGATCTGTTTCTGGGAATTGGATTCGGGGTTTTCGATCAGCTGGAAGACACCTCTTTCTTCCCGTTCGTGATAATCGAGTGGACAATCAGCGAACAGTTCAGGGTCACCAACCCGTTGAGAGCGGGGCCGGCCGGACCCGCCGGCCTGGAGCTGGTATATACACCCGTGGATAACTGGGAGCTTGGCGTCGGCGGGGCTTATCGAACCTACCGCTTCAGGCTGGACGACCAAAGCGCGGTGCCTGACGGCGTCGGCGAAAATGAATTTCTGGTGGCCTTCCTGCGGCTGCAGCGAAAGATAGGCGCGCGCTTGACCCTGGATTTGGCCGGCGGCGCGCTTTTCGGCGGCGAGTTGTCCATCGACAACGTCGACGGCAACGAGATCGGATCGGACGATTACGATCCGTCCCCCTTTTTGGCGCTCACCTTCGCCGGTGAATTTTGAGCAGCGCATCCGAAACGGCCAGACATTCAACATATAAGTATTACACGAAAATCCAGAAAGATGAGCCGAGGATGCAGATAAATTAATCGTAAATATCACTACAGCGAAATGCTCAAGCGGGACCTGACGGCTCTTTTCGGGGTTAGAAACATCAATGACCTGGAAAAGCTCTTCATCTATCTGTGTCTGCATTCCGGCGGCATCCTGGCCCACCAGGCCTGCGCCCGAGATCTGAGCACCACCATCTATCAAGGAGCGTAAAGTTTCACATCTAGTTCTATTGGCCGCCTTAAGCCTGGATTTTCTTTGCATCCACCCGTTTCGTGACGGCAACGGTCCTGTTTCAAGGCTCCTTCTGCTCTTGCAATGCTACCATCGCGGACATAGTTGGCTGATGCCGGGCACAACGTCTCCGCGGAACCTGAGCGTATTGCAAAAATGGAACAAGACATCCAGTCACTGCGAGATGAGTTGGCGGAGCTGAAAGGAGAATTCAACTTTACGGGAAAATTGCCGCCGGTCAGCCCCTCCACATGAATCCCGAACTGGAGGACCGGCTTTACTTTCCAAAGGACTGGCTCCGCGGTGCGGATCACTTTGCCCTCAAAGTCAGCGGCGACAGCATGCAGAACGCCGGAATCGAAGCCGGCGACTACGTCGTGGTGAGGCAGCAGCCCATGGCGGAAAACCTGGACATCGCCGTCGTGGCCATAGGTGGCGATGCCACGCTGAAGCGATTTACAAGAATGGGCGAAAACGTGATACTCCTGTCCGAAAATCCGTCCTACGATCCCATCATGTTAAGCGAAGGCCAGGTGAGCATCCTGGGGATTGCCGTTGGGGTGGTTAAAAACGTCTGATTCCGAGAAGAATCAAAGTGGGTTCCGGCTTTTAGGACAATCAAAGGGACATTTTATATTTTTGATAAATATTCTCGATGATTCAAGTTGCTTATATATAAATGGGATGTCCCGGTTGCCTGTTGCGCTATTTCCCTCTTGCAGCTTTGAGTTCCTTTCTCGGACCACTGCCACCGCGTGGTATTTATAATATTATTGATAATTTATGCTGTTTCTGCTATATTTCGACCGTTATTTTTACGAATAATACCGACAGGCTCTTCTCACCCAGGACATCCGGACGATTTAGGATTCATCATGCCCAAGAAAGTTCCCCAAAAATCAGCTCTCCCAATCGAATTAATCGCAAGTAAGATTCATCTCATTCGCGGACAAAAGGTCATGCTGGACCGGGATCTTGCCGAACTATATGAGGTGCAGACGAAAGTCTTGAAACAGGCTGTTCGGATAAATATTGATCGTTTTCCATCCGATTTTATGTTCGAGCTTACAGATAATGAGCAAAAATCTTTAAGGTCACAAATTGTGACCTTAAAGAAGGGACAGCATTCCAAATACCTTTCTTTTGCT
>JBAVJU010000250.1:0-1767 GCA_049687935.1 Desulfobacterales bacterium
GGCCATGTCAGGGCTCGCTCGAAGATAACTGACCATTCTGGACGCCGGAATTCAGGAAAGCGGTCGTTTGCGGACGGAAACACTCTATCAACAAGGAGATTCGGGTTATGGCACAGCAAATCGCAGATCGACGGGATGTCGACTTCCTTCTTCACGAAGTGCTTCGTGTCGAAGAGATGAGCGCGCACGAAAAATTTGAAGAGTTCAACAAAAAGACAATCGATTTGATCATCTCCGAAGCCCGCAACCTGGCACTCAAGGAAATTCTGCCGACCCAGGTCATTGGCGACCGGCAGGGAGTGCACTTCGCAAACGGCGTCGTGACGGTGCCGGAAGAGTTCAAAAAGGTTTATGAGACCTACAGAGAAGGGGAGTGGGTCGCGATGACCGAGAGCATCGATTGGGGGGGGCAAGGGATGCCGCGGACCGTGGCCCTTGCGGCCAGTGAGTATTTTATCGGTGCGAACCTGGCGTTCATGATGTACCCGGGTCTGACTCATGGTGCCGGCAGACTGATCGAGACTTTCGGTACCGCCAAGCAGAAAGAACTCTTTGTCAAGAAGCTTTACACCGGCCAGTGGTGCGGCACGATGCTGCTGACCGAACCGGAGGCCGGCTCCGATGTCGGCGCCTTGACCACGACGGCCAGGAAAAACGATGACGGTACCTACTCTATCACCGGCAGCAAGATTTTCATCTCGGGCGGTGAGCACGACCTGGTCGAAAACATCATTCACCCGGTCCTGGCCCGGATCGAGGGGGCCCCGCAGGGCACCGGGGGCATCTCCCTTTTCGTGGTGCCCAAAATCTGGGTGAACGACGACGGGACACTCGGTGAATTCAACGACGTGGTCTGCACCGGGGTGGAAGAAAAAATGGGGATTCACGGCAACGCCACATGTTCCATGGCACTCGGCGGCAAGGGACAGTGCCGGGGTACGCTTCTGGGACAGGAGAACAAGGGGATGCGGGCCATGTTCCTGATGATGAACGAGGCGCGGTTGCTGGTCGGAATGCAGGGCTTCTGTTGCGCGGGTTCCGCCTACCTGAATGCCCTTCAATACGCCCGTCAGAGAATCCAGGGCCGACACTTGCTCAAGATGCGTGATGACAGCGCCCTCGCGGTCCCCATCATTGAACATCCGGATGTGCGCCGGCAGCTGCTCACCATGAAAGCATACGTGGACGGGATGCGCAGTCTGCTTTATTACGTCGGGATTTTGGACGACCGCAAGGAAACCGCGGAGAGTGCCGAGGAAAAGACCCGATTGCAGGGGATGATCGATCTGCTCATTCCGGTTGCCAAGGGCTACGTGACCGACCGCTCGTTCGAGATGTGCAGCCAGGGACTGCAGGTTTACGGCGGTTACGGATACATCAGGGACTACCCGATGGAACAGCTGCTGCGCGACTGCCGGATCACCATGATCTACGAAGGGACCAACGGCATTCAAGCCATGGATCTTCTGGGCCGCAAGTTGGGGTTGAATCAGGGCAAGCCGATCATGGATTTGCTGGGTGAAATCCAGAAGACGCTCGCCCGGGCCAAGGGCGTCGAGCGTCTCAAGGGACTGGTCGACAGGGTCGAGAAAGCGGTCAACCGGCTGGGCGAGACGGCCCTGCACCTGGGTCAGACCGCTATGTCGCCCAAGGTTTTGAACGCCTTTGCTTTTGCGCATCCATTTATGGATGTCTGCGGTGACGTCATCCTGGCCTGGCTGCACCTATGGCGTGCCACGGTGGCCGTCGCGGCCCTGGAAAAGGGTG
>JBAVJU010000251.1:0-4533 GCA_049687935.1 Desulfobacterales bacterium
TGCCGTTGTACTTGAAAGCCCGGACCAACGCCATCATCACCGGTGTGTAAACGGCAGCCGCCCGGGCCCTGCGAAAGTGCCGCGGCCTCCCCAGGCACTCGCCGCACATGTGATCATCCCCCTCGCGACTCTTGAACGGTACGCCGCAGGCCGTGCACAGCGGCGATTCGACCGGCACGAAGTCGTTCAGGCATTGCCCGCAGACGACAGACGACAGAATGCGCTCCGCGCCGGAAAATGCACCGGCGCCATTTTCGGTAAAGCGAGTCTCATCCGGGTCGTCCCTGTTCACCCGGAAAAAAGAACGGCACGAGGCGCAGCGGACCGGTAGAAAGGCATCTGTGAGCGAACGAACGATCCGGAGAAAAACTCTTTGCAAAGGGATGCCGTAGGGCGGCAGGTCGCCGCCGGCTATCCGGCCGGGTGTCGTTTCCGTCTCTGCCAGGCTCCCGGGAACCGGAACCTGCGGCATCAGCGCGCCATGCGCTTGACGATTTCCGCGGCAAACTCTGAGCACCTGACCTCTCGCGCGCCGTCGATCTGACGGGCCAGATCGTAGGTGACGACACCGGCCTTGACGGTCTCCTGCAAGGCTGTTCGGATTTTTTCAGCCGCCTCTTGCCAACCGATGTGGTCGAGCAGCATGGCGCCTGAAAGAATCAGTGAACTGGGGTTTACCTTATCCAGTCCGGCATACTTGGGTGCCGTCCCATGGGTGGCCTCGAAGACGGCGCACTCGTCGCCGATGTTGGCGCCGGGCGCCATCCCCAAGCCGCCGACCTGGGCCGCAAGCGCATCCGAAATGTAGTCTCCGTTGAGATTGGGGGTGGCGATCACGCTGAATTCATCCGGCCGCAGCAGCACCTGCTGAAACAGCATGTCCGCGATCCGGTCCTTGACAACGACTTTTCCCTCAGGCCGTCTCCCATCGTGTCTTTCGTAAAGTTCGGCTTCGGTGATCGTTTCGTCGGCGAATCTCTCTCTGGCGACCTGGTATCCCCATTTTCTGAAAGCCCCTTCGGTGTACTTCATGATGTTGCCCTTGTGCATCAGGGTGACACTGGGCAGCCGATGCTTGACAGCGTGGGCGATGGCCCGGGCGACCAGGCGCTTGGTGTTATTTTCGCTGATCGGTTTGATCCCGATCCCGGGCGTATCCGGCAATCGGACGCCCATTTTTTCTTCTAAAAAGGTCTTGACCGTCTCGGCCTCGCGACTGCCCGATTCCCATTCGATCCCCACGTATAAATCTTCGGTGTTCTCCCGGAAGACCACCACATCGATCTTCTCGGGATGTTTCATGGGACTCGGCACAGGAGAGATGTATTTCACCGGCCGCACACAGGCATAGAGATCGAGTTGCTTGCGGATCGCCACGTTCAGACTGCGGATGCCCTTGCCCACCGGTGTGGTCAGCGGACCCTTGATGGCCGCCACATGGCCTTTGATGGTCGCAAGCGTTTCATCGGGCAGCCACTCACCGGTCTCCTGCTGCGCTTTTTCTCCGGCCAGGACCTCCAGCCAGGCGATCCCGCGCGATCTGCCGTACGCCTGGGCCACGGCAGCGTCGAGCACCATGCGGGTGGCATGCCAGATGTCCGGACCGATGCCGTCTCCCTGAATGAAGGGGATAACCGGCCGGTCCGGCACACTCAATTTTCCGTCGCTCAAGTGGGTGATTCGTGATTCCTGGTTCATTGAAGTCGCCCTTTCTGATGGGATGATGGTGCCGCCGCCCGCCGGTACTGCACTCCGACCGCCGGTTTCACCGAGCCGCCAAGGGTTCGCGAAAAAACGAGTTGGAAATTTTAGGCGTTGAGGCGCCCGGCCGGCAAGGCGCGAAAACTCGGCATATCTGGATATTCCGAGTTTCCGCACCGGCAGCCGGACGGGATGCATCGGCGTCTAAAATGTCACGTTATTTTTGAACAAGTCTAAGCTGGCGGTAGGCCTCGTAGAGTGCCACCGCCGCCGCCACCGAAGCGTTCAGTGAGCCCACCGGTCCCCGTTGCGGAATGGAGAGCAATAGATCGCAGCCCTGCTTCACCAGCGGCCGAATGCCTTTTCCCTCCCCACCGATAACCATTGCCACCGAACCTGTCAAATCGACCTCGAAAACCGAACGCTCGGCGCTGCGGTCCATTCCGTACACCCACCAACCGTGGCCTTGCAGGGTCCTTATGGTCGCCGACAGATTGGTCACTTGCACCAGGCGCAAATGCTCCAGGGCGCCGGCCGAGGCTTTCGAAACCGCCGGCGTCGGTCCGGCGGCACGGTCGCGGGGAATGACGAGACCCTCGACACCCACAGCGAGCGCCGTCCGAATGATCGCTCCCAGATTCTGCGGATCAACGATGGCATCCAGTAAGACCAGGAGCCGGCTCGGGTCAGACGGTGACGCCTGTTCCAGCACGGTTGTCAGGTCGACCAACGGATACGGTCCGACCCGCGCGGCCGTTCCCTGATGTGCGCTGTCACCCGCAATCCGGTTCAACTGCGTCATCGGCACCCGCCGGACTGGAATATTTTTCGATGCCGCAACCGACTCAATGATCGACAGGCGTTTGGAGGAGCGGTCAGCGACCACAAGCACTTCGCGGAAAGGTCGGCGACCGGCCGCAAGGGCCTCTGCCACGGGGTGAATGCCATAGAGAAGCTCGGTTTTCATCTGCTCCTGTCAAGGTTTCCGCCGGCAGCGGAAGACCGGCCGGCGGCGATAATCGCCGTCAAATCTTCAACGGCCTCTTCCAGGCGGTCGTTGACCACGATGTAGCGGTAGCGCTTTCTTCGCCTCATTTCCGCAGCCGCGGTGTCGAGCCGCTCGGATATGGACGCCGCACTGTCGGTTCCGCGGTCCCGCAACCGCTGCCGCAGCACCGCGAGCGACGGCGGCATGATGAAGATCGTCACGCTGTCCGGAAAGCGTTTCAGAATCTGTTCCATGCCCTGAACATCGATATCGAGGAGCACGTCGCACCCATCAGCGAGCGCCCGGTCAATAAACTCGGCCGAGGTGCCGTAATAGTTCCCGTGGACTTCGGCCCATTCCGCCCACTTATCGGCGTCGATGCCCTTTCGGAATGCTGCCTGCGTTATGAAATGGTAATCGACCCCGTTTTTTTCCTCACCACGGGGGCGGCGGGTAGTGTAGGAAACCGAGTAGCGCAGATCGGGCAACCGTTGCCGCACAGCCCGACAAAGAGTCGATTTCCCGGCCCCCGACGGCGCAGAAATGATGAACAGACAACCGGTGGAGCGCCGCGTCCCGTCGCCCCGGGACGGCAACGAGCGATCGGCGGATGGCGTCGATGGCGTCATCCCGGTTTAAACCACTTCCTTCAGGGTCGTAAATCGCTGCGAGATGGTCTCGGCCTGAATGGCGGACAGCACGATGTGGTTGCTGTCCAGCACGATGATCGATCGGGTGCGTCGCCCATGGGTGGCGTCGATCAAGCGGTTGTCGTTGCGCGCCTCATCCTTTAGCCGCTTCATCGGCGCCGAATTGGGGGAAACGATGGCCACGACCCGCTCGGCGACAACCGTGCTGCCAAAGCCGATATTTAAAAGCTGCTGTTCCATGTGATTCTCCGTTGAGCCGGTTTAGCCGGTTGGCCCGTTAGCCCGTTAGCCGGTTGAGCCGTTTTAACTATGTTACCGGTTTTGGTAGGATTTCAGCACTCCGGAGGTTAATTTCTGAAATCCGATATACTTAACGACAGATCTCACCCAATCCTATACCTGGTTAGACCGTTAACGGGCTCAACCGGCAAACGGGCTCAACCGTCACTCCACATTCTGCACCTGTTCCCTGATCTTCTCCAATTCGGCCTTCACGTCGACCACCATGTGGGCAATCGCCGATGTGTCGGTCTTGGAGCCGATGGTGTTGAATTCCCGGTTGAGTTCCTGCATCAAAAAGTTCAGTTTCCGCCCGGCGGGCTCTTCCGCCAGCATGAGAGACCGGAACTGAGCGAGATGGCTGGCGGCGCGAACGATCTCCTCGGTGACATCGCTTCTTTCGGCCAAAATGGCCGCCTCCTGCATGATCCGGTCACCGTCGATGGCGATGATGCCGTCGGTCAGGGCGGAAATACGCTCCTGCAGGCGGTCCCTGTATTTTTCCAGCAGACCGCTCGCAACCGTTTCGACCTGTTCCAGGATGTGAGCAATGCCGTCAATGCGCCGGCCGATGTCGGTGGCGATGAACTCGCCTTCCCGGCGGCGCATCGCGTCGAGATCGGACAGCGTCCGGCCGAGGCTCTCTTCGATCAGCGGCCAAAAGGATGACACGTCGTTTTCACCTTCCGCGGGTTTGATCACGTCGCCCAGACCGACCAACTGCTCGAGCGTCACCGGTGCGTCGATGTTCACCAGCTTCTTGAGCTCCGTGAGCGCCCGATGATAAGCGACGGCCCGCGGCGCGTTTACGGCGAAGACGACGGCCTCCTCGGTTTTTGCCTCTATCTGCAGCCGCACCTCGACGCGGCCGCGGGCGACGGCTGCGGCCACCAGACCCTTGACCTTGTCTTCCAG
>JBAVJU010000252.1:0-9467 GCA_049687935.1 Desulfobacterales bacterium
CACCGGGATCTGAGGATGCCGTTAAATGGAAAGAATTCAAACACCGTGTCGCGAACTTGGTCTGTCGATATCAAAATGTATTGCTCCTTGATTTTATGATCGAATCGCCAATCACGACACGAGATGAAAACTATTTCGATCAAATCCACTATACGGTAGCTGTGGCGAAGGAAATATCCCACTGGATTGCCCAAGAGGCGGTTTCAGAAGCTGATAATCCTAATTTTAACCGGTACTGTAACCGACTGACCGCCTCATTCAAAAGATAGGATGAGGATTACCGCAATTCGTCTTTCTTCCGTGATCGCATGCCGGCTTCGCCGTGGAGAGCCTGCGGGTCGAGGCCGCAGTGCCGGACGGCGCTTTCATCCAGCATGCGCGGCAACCCGCCGCGATCGGCCGGAAGAAAGCCCAAGGATTTCTGCCAGACCTCATCGTCCTCCATGCAGAAGTAAAGTGTGGCGTGCGGCGCGAACTCTCTGATCCAGGCGGCCATTTTCCGGTAGAGGGCGATCCGCATCGGTTTGAAATAGCGCATCTTGCCGTCCAGACCGGGGATAAATTCTCCATAGATGATATCGGATTCGGGGAAGCGCTCCTCGATGACGGTTTTCAATGCGGTCGGAAACCGGAAAGTCCCCAGGCTGATCCAAACGACATTGTCGGGCGACACGCAGGTGAACAGCTGTTCGACAACCGCCCGGTAATCGGCTTCGCAGCCCTCGTAGATCAGCATCGGATCGAAGTGAAAGGCCAATGGATATCCCCAGGATTCGCAACGGGCCGCGGCCTGCAGCCGCGCTGTGAGCGAGGCGGTTGAGCGTTCCTGCCGGGAAATGACGCGGGGCGTGTTCAGCGACCAGGAGAGGATTGTTTTGCGCTGGTGTTCGAATGCCTTGAAATTTTCGATGGCCGTCGTCTTCGATTTGAGCTCCAAAACCACCGTATCCTGGGCTGCAAAGCGGGGGACCAAAATTTGCGATAGGCCGGTCCAATTTTCCCAGATCAAACTGTCGGTAAATTCACCGGTCCCGATGCGACAGATCCGGCGACAGGCGAAGAGCCGATCGAGCTCGCTGAGAAGATCGCCGTGGTTGACGAAGTATTGCAGTACCGGCGGGTGAAAATAGGACTGCATGATACAATACGCGCAGTCCATGTTGCAGAAAGTGCCGATGTGAAGGATCGCGTAGTCGCAGCAGGTGTAGTGACGCGTGCCCGGGCACAGCTTGACGAACGCCCCCTTGTTTCGCGTCAAAAAAAGAACCTCTTTGCCGCGCTGCACCGGATCCGGGGCCGCGGCTACGGCGGCGAAAACGTCATGCGCACTCGCCACGGTCTCTGCCGGCAGATTCAGGCTTTTGCAAATACTGAGCGTTTGGACGTCGTCGGCAACCGTCTGATCGACATAGATCTTTTTTATGGCCATGGTGATTGAATCAGTGAAAAATGTCTCGGGGTGACCTCAACTCGTTGACACCTGACACGCCATCCTCTATACCTGTTTCTAAACCCGAAACATAACATATTTCAACACCAATGTCTTATGGTCTGGAAAGAGGCCGGCCATGACGCCCGAATTAATGATCAGTCGACGCCTGTTCGCCCTGTTCCTGCTCGGTTGCCTCCTGTTCAACTATCCGATTCTGTCTCTATTCAATCTGAACGCATTCCTGTTCGGCATTCCGCTCTTATACTTTTACATGTTTGCCGTCTGGACGGTTTTGATCGTCATCATCGTCTTCGTCACCCGGCCGCGCGAGAAAACGCGATCCGCTGCGGGCCGCCGTCGGAAAAGCCCCAAATTCTGAGAGGTGCATGCTGACAACCGAAACCATTCTGTTTTTTTCTTTCGGCTACATCGGCCTTCTGTTCGCCATTGCCTATATCGGCGACCGGCACGCGCAAATCGGGCAGAGCCTCGTCAGCAACCCTTACATTTACGCCCTTTCCCTGGCCGTCTACTGCACGGCCTGGACCTTTTACGGCAGCGTGGGTCGCGCAGCCACCAGCGGTGTGGGATTTCTGCCGACCTACATCGGACCGACACTGGTCGCAACACTCGGCTGGTTCGTGCTGCGCAAGATCATCCGCATCAGCAAGGTAAATCGCATCACTTCCATCGCCGATTTCATCGCTTCCCGCTACGGCAAGAGCACCACCCTGGGAAGTGTCGTGACCATCATCGCCGTGCTGGGCATCATTCCTTACATTTCACTGCAGTTGAAGGCCATTTCGACCAGCTATCTGGTGATCAAAGACTATCCGCTGATCCACATTCCGCGTCATTTTGCCGAAATCCCGGTTTTCCACGACACGGCGTTTTACATCGCCCTGATTCTGGCGGTTTTCACGATCCTGTTCGGCACACGGTCCCTGGAGGCCACCGAACGGCACGAAGGCCTGGTGGCCGCCATCGCCTTCGAGTCGATCGTCAAGCTGATCGCGTTTCTGGCGGTCGGCATTTTCGTCACCTACGGGATCTACAACGGGTTCGGTGACATTTTCAATCGCGCCCGGGCCGTTCCGGAACTGCAGCGGCTCTTCACCCTCGACATCCGGACCGGGTCGTATGCCGACTGGTGCATTCATATTTTTCTGTCCATGATGGCCGTCATGTTCCTGCCGCGCCAATTTCAGATCATGGTGGTGGAAAACGTCAACGAAGACCATCTAAACAAGGCCATTTGGCTTTTTCCGCTCTACCTGCTGGCGATCAACATCTTCGTTCTGCCGATAGCGTTCGGCGGCGTTTTGCAATTCGGTGCCGGCAGCATGGATGCCGACACGTTCGTCCTGACGCTGCCAATGGCGAATCACAATGAGAGCCTGGCACTGCTCGTTTTCATCGGCGGCATGTCGGCTGCAACCGGCATGGTCATCGTTGCGACCATTGCGCTGTCGACCATGATCTGCAATGACCTGGTCATGCCGGTTTTGCTGCGGCTGCCCTCGCTGCGGATGGCGCAGCGCGTCGACCTGAGCGACATCCTGCTGGCCATCCGCCGCGGCAGCAATGTTCTGGTGATGATGCTCGGCTATGGCTATTTTCATTTCGTCGGTGAATACTACACCCTGGTGTCGATCGGCCTGATCTCGTTTGCGGCAGTGGCCCAATTTGCACCTGCGATCCTCGGGGGCATCTTCTGGAAACGCGCCACGAAAGCCGGTGCAATGAGCGGTTTGATCGCGGGTTTCGTTTTGTGGGTCTATCTCCTGGTCCTTCCTTCCCTGGTGCAGGCCGGCTTCATGGAGCCGGAATTCGTGACCCGGGGTCCCTTCGGCATTGCCTGGCTGAAACCGTTTGCCTTGTTCGGTCTGGAAGACTTCGACCATGTGGCCCACGCCGTATTCTGGAGCTTGCTCTTCAACACCCTCCTCTTTGTCGGCGTTTCGCTGTACAGCCGACCCAGCGCCATCGAGCACTCTCAGGCCACGCTTTTTGTCGAGGCGTATCGCTATGCCGGGGAAACCGACGGATCGAGTTTCTGGCGGGGAACGGCCTCGGTCGGGGACCTCAGGTCGCTGCTGGTCCGCTTCCTGGGCCGGGAGCGGACTGAAGAAGAGCTGGCGGCTTACGCGCACAGGCACATCAGCGGCAGACGGCGCTACAAATGGGAAGACGATCTGGAAGCCGATGCCGGTCTGGTCAACTACGTCGAAAAGCTCCTGGCCGGAACCATCGGATCGGCCTCAGCACGGGTGGTGGTCTCCAAGACGGTCAAGGAAGAGCCGCTGGGCATCGAGGAAGTCATGGACATTCTCGATGAAACCCGCCAAGTCATCGCTTACAGCCGCGAGCTTGAAAAGGCGAGCGCCGAACTCAGGGCGGCCAACGAACGCTTGAAGGAACTGGACCGGCTCAAAGACGAGTTTATTTCGACGGTCACCCATGAATTGCGCACGCCGTTGACGTCGGTGCGGTCCATTGCCGAGATCCTGCACGCCAACCCCGGCATCGAGCGCCGTCAGCATCAGGAGTTCACCGCCATTATCGTGAAAGAAAGTGAACGGTTGACGCGCTTGATCAACCAGGTGCTCGACTTTCAAAAAATCGAAACCGGTCGGATGGCGTGGCAAATTTCAGAAGTCGATCTCAAAGCGGTCGTTCAGGATGCCCTGTCGTCCACCAACAGCCTTGTGAAGGAAAAGCGGATCCGGGTCGAGCAGGATATCCCCGATCTGGTGCCGGCGGTTTTCGGCGACCGCGATCGGTTGATCCAGGTCATGGTGAACCTGATCTCGAATGCGGTGAAATTCTGCGCCGATGATGACGGCCGCATCGGGATCAATGTTGCCGTAGCGCCGGATCATGTTCAGGTTGCAGTCAAAGACAACGGGATCGGCATCAGCCGCAAGGATCGCGAGATCATTTTTCAGGAATTCCGGCAGATAAAGCACACGCTCAAGGGCCGTCCACCCGGCAGCGGCCTGGGACTGACCATCACCCGGCGGATCATCGACTTTCACGGCGGTCGTATCTGGGTGGAGAGCGAGCCCGGCCAGGGGTCGACCTTTTTCTTCACCCTGCCGCGAGGAAAACGCCCGGCCTAATCCGCAGAAAAACCACGCCATCCCTTACCCCTAATACCTTACACCTTATACCCTCTTCAGTACTTCAACCGGGCATAGTAGGATTTACGGGAGGCAGAGCGGGCCTGTTTCAGCGTCGTGATCCCCTGACTTTCCAGCAGCGGGATCAGCTTGAGGAAGATCTCGCCCGTGGCGATGGCATCACCGAGGGCCGTGTGGCGGCCGACGATGCTGACGCCCAGTCGCTCGGCTATCTGCTCCATATCATGATTCTTATGGCCGGGGTGCACGACGGCGGACAGGAGCAGGGTGTCCAGTACCGGATTCGCGAATTTAACGCCGGCGGCGGCTTCTTTGAGCTGCAGCATGCGCATGTCGAAGGCCGCGTTGTGCGCCACCAGGATCGTTTCATCGGCAAACTGGTAAAAGAGAGGCAGCACCCGTTCGATGGTGGGTTGATGTATCAGCATCTGCGGTTGGATGCCGTGAATTCCGATCGACTGAGGGGAGATTTCGCGTTGCGGATCGACCAGTTGGTCGAAGAATTCGGTGTGCAGCAACCGGTTGTTGACGACGCGAACCGCACCGATCGAGATGATTGCATCTCCGCCCTTCGGATCGAGGCCGGTGGTTTCCGTGTCAAATACCGTGTACGTCAATTCGGTCAATTTGCGGTTGTCCAGTTCCGGAACCTGTCCTGGTTGGCTGAAAAGATCGAAGTCAAAAAACTCCGGTCGACTCTTCGACAATATGGTCAGGTTGCGGATGTGTTCGACATCGCCCGTATCCGTCGCCGGAAACAGGAACCGCAGATAGGCCTGTCCGCCGGGGCCTAAGGAGTGCGACCAGATTTCGGCTCTGTGATGCCCGATGACCTTCCTGAGCGTCGAGGACAGCGCTTCGTCGGCAACCGCTACCGGTTGATCCTGCCATTTTCGAATGGTTTCCATCCTAATCGGTCTGCCGGTCCATATGAAATCGAGACAGGCGAAACGGCCTTCTCTGAGAATCCGGCAAGCAAACGTGTCACAGCCGGTTTCCGTTCGCAACCGTTCCTGCACAAACAGCAGGGCGGCGACGATGGAGTAGCTGTCGACCTGAATCCAGACGTCGATATCTCCGGCTTCGATCTGGACCGCCAGGCCGAGTTTCTCCCTGGCCTTGCCGGCCACCGCGGCGATGACCTCGCCGGCCGGTACGCGGACCAGCGGATAACGGGTCTGCAGCTGGCGGGAGTAATAGGAAGTAGTCTTGTCGATGATTTTGCCGATGGCGATCGATTCCTGGTGGATGATCTCTTTGAATTTCTGCAGCTGGCGGCTGTCCATACCCGGGTAGTCGAGGATCGCTTCAATGGCGGCCCTGATGCTTGCCAGCGAAGACCGCGTGCTGCGAGAAAGAGAGCGCAGCAGCGTGTCCAGCTGTTTTTCGGTCTCGAGCTGCTGGGTGATGTCGTGAAAGATGAGAATGAAGCCGGTAAATTCCCGCCGGTGGTTCAGGATCGGTACGGCTTCGACCCGCAGCAGCCGGCGCTCCTGACCGAAGACCACGAAGTAAGCCACGACATCCGATTCTTTCCGCTCCAGTTTGCCTGCTATTTCCCCCAGGGCATGAACGATGAGGTGTTTGTCGATGAGACCGAATACGGAGCGACCGAGACCGATGAAACGGCCCGAACCGGAGTCCGGAGCCGACTCGACGGACCCGTTTTCAGCTGCGCCGATGAGCAGCTGTGTGACACGCGTGTTGTAAAGAAGGATCTGGCCCTCCGTGTTGCAGATCAGAACGCCTTCGGGCAGTTCCGCAACGATGGCCGCCAAAATATTTTTTTCTTCCTCGGCTGTCGCCCGGGCGCTGTCAATTTTTTGTTGAACCTGGTTGAAGAGGTCCTCGTAGCGATCGGCACTTTCATTGATGACGTTTACCAGGCGCACGATGTCGCGCACGCCTTCGATATGGATGCGATGGGCGGGATTGACCGAATGAATCAGTCGGGTTTCCGAGGCGATTTTATCGATGGGGAGAATGTACAACCGGAAGAGCCAGTCCAGTGCGAACCCGAAACCGGCCAGCAGCAGGACGGCGGCGCTGAACAGAAAGCCGAGGTTCTGTCGTCCCAGTTCAATGAGATAGGCCCGGTCACCGGCTGGAAGCTGCTGCCAGAAAATGACCGTCAGGCTCAGGATTACCAGAAGCGTAAATCCGATCGAGCCGACAACAAACCACATGAATGTATTGCTGCGGTTCACTGACAGATCAATTCTTTGACTTTGGCGATGACCTCTGAGTTCGAAAACGGTTTCGTGATGTAGGCATCGGCGCCCAATGCCAGCCCCTTGGCGATGTTGGCCTCGCTGCCCATGGCGGTCAGGAGGATGATGCGGATGTCATCCCACTCCGGATTCTCGCGAACGCGCTGGCAGACTTCGAAACCGTCAATGATCGGCAGCATGATGTCGAGCAGGATCAGGTTCGGATGCGATGCGGCGACTGTCTCCATGGCCTCTTCCCCGCTGAAGGCCACACTCGTCTCGTATCCGTTCTGTTCCATTAAAAATTGCAGCGGGACGATGATGCTCGGTTCGTCATCTACAATCAGTACTTTTTTCGGCATAAGGTTACCCTAATAACCGGATCCCGAAAAAGGCAGCCGGCAACAGTACGGGGTAAAGTGCCGGCTGCTTGCTCTGTCATGTATCATCCTGCAATCTTATTCTTTCCGTGCATTTCCAAGACCGATCTTCTCCAAGGCGACTTTCATTTCGTCCAGAATGGCTGGGTCGTCGATGGTGGCCGGCATGTTCCATTGCTTGTTGTCGGCGATTTTCTGGATGGTCCCGCGCAGGATCTTGCCGGAGCGGGTTTTGGGCAGTCGCTTGACGACCGTGGCGGTTTTGAATGAGGCGACCGGTCCGATGCGGTCGCGGACCATCTGCACCACCTCTTTGATAATCTCCTGCTCGTCACGATCGACGCCGGCGTTGAGGACCATGAAACCGACCGGAACCTGGCCTTTCAGTTTGTCGTCGACGCCGAGTACGGCGCACTCGGCCACATCCGGATGATCGGCCAGGACCTCTTCCATGGCCCCGGTGGACAGGCGGTGGCCGGCCACATTGATGATGTCGTCCGTGCGGGTCATGACATAGGCGTACCCGTCTGCGTCGATGAAGCCCGCGTCCGCGGTTTTATAGTACCCGGGGAACTCTTCCAGATAAGACTTGATGTAGCCCTCATCATTGTTCCAGAGCGTGGGCAGTGTCCCGGGCGGCAGCGGCAGCTTGACGACCAGCGCGCCGATTTCACCGGCTTTGACTTGTGTTTTGGCCTCCGGATCGAGCACCTGCAGGTTCCAACCCGGCGCCGGCTTGGTGGGTGAGCCTTCCTTGACCGGAAAATGGTGCAGCCCCTCGCAATTGGCGCAGATGGCCCAGCCGGTCTCGGTCTGCCACCAATGGTCGATCACCGGCACGCCGAGGTGTCGCTCGGCCCAGCGCAGGGTGTCGGGATCGAGCCGCTCGCCGGCCAGAAAGAGATATTTGAAATTCGACAGGTCGTAATTCTTGATCAATTCGCCGTTCGGGTCCTGCTGCTTGATGGCCCGGAAGGCCGTGGGAGCCGTGAACATGGTTTTGACCTTGTGCTGGGAAATCACGCGCCAGAAAGCCCCGGCATCCGGCGTGCCGACCGGTTTGCCTTCGTAGAGAATTGTCGTGGACCCGTTGAACAGGGGGGCGTAAACGATGTAGGAGTGACCCACGACCCAACCGACGTCGGAGGCCGCCCAATAAACGTCTCCGGCATCGATGTTGTAAATGTTCTTCATGGTCCACTTGAGGGCCACCACGTGTCCGCCGTTGTCGCGGACGACGCCTTTCGGCACGCCGGTGGTGCCGGAAGTGTAGAGAATGTAAAGTGGATCGGTCGCGGCGACCTTGACGCAGTCGTGGGGTTTGGCCGTCGCCACGACCTCGTTCCAATCCAGGTCGCGGCCGGCGATCATCTCGGCTTTCTCCATCGGACGCTGCAGGATGATGCACTTTTCGGGCTTGCTGGTGGCCGTCTCGATGGCCTTGTCGAGCAGGGGTTTGTAAGGGATGACCCGCTTGACCTCGATGCCGCAGGAGGCGGAAACGATGACCTTCGGCTTGGCGTCGTTGATGCGGACGGCGAGTTCCTTGGCCGCGAATCCGCCGAAGACGACCGAGTGAACCGCGCCGATGCGGGCCGTGGCCAGCATGGCGATCACGGCTTCCGGAACCATCGGCATGTAGATCAACACCCGGTCGCCCTTTGTGACGCCCTGGGCCGCCAGGGCGCCGGCAAATTGGGCCACCTCGTCGCGCAACTGCGCGTAGGTGAACGTCTTGATGGTGTCGGTCACCGGGCTGTCGTAGATCAAAGCCGCCTGAGCGCCGCGGCCCTGTTCGATGTGATAATCGAGGGCATTGTAGGCGGTGTTGATCTCTCCGCCTTTGAACCACCGGTAAAAGGGCTTGTTGGAATCATCCAATACCTTGTCCCACTTCTTGTACCAGTGCACATTTTCTCCGGCCTCACCCCAGAAACCGTTGGGATCCTCGATCGATTTTTTAAAAGCCGCATCATACAAATTGGTCATGTGTCGTCCTCCTTTTTGTGATAGCCCAAACCATTATTGTTGTTATAATACAGATCACTTTGCGGATCGACTTGTCAGCGTCAACCTGTCGGCATCAGGGCATCCGCACCTCCAGATGGTGCAGCACATCAAATAATCAAACTCAACAAGACCTTACCAACTAAGACCGGCGGCTTTCCGACAGGATCATCAATTCATTTCTTCATTGTGACGTCAAAGATATTTGTCTATCCCGGATAAAAAAAATAATTATAAAAATATTTTGCATAACAGATTTTTCAAGGCCTCTCAAGAATTTATGAGGGTGCGCTGG
>JBAVJU010000253.1:0-13876 GCA_049687935.1 Desulfobacterales bacterium
GTTCAGGAGCATTCAACTTGAACGACGCGATACGGCCGGCCGACTCTTTGGACCACAGGCATCTCATATTTGAGTGATAGTATAACACTTTTTCAATCTGATCGGCAATCGCAAAGCAGCCTCCCGGCGATCGGTCACGGAGTCTGTTTTAATGCTATTCCAGCTATGATGGCATTCGGGCCATGGCAAGATATCGTTACAAATGAATGGGTGCGTTCATAGATCACATTCAAGCGGTGGGATTGAACAGAGGCATATTTTTTGCTTTAATACTATTTTTTGGTTCCCGGTACCGGGGACGGGCACTGGTGAGATGCCCACCCGCTGTTTCGCGCGGCGTAATTGCTGATCGATCCGAACGAGTGCATTTGTTTTTAGATTATTTAACCGAATCCAAACAGGCGGCTAGTGTCGTAAGAATGTATCCGAAATATCGTTTCAACCTCGACCGCCGTTCCGGTAAAGACCGGCGCAGCGGCAAGCGCTTTCAATTGGTCAAACAACTGATCACCGGCCAGCGCACCAATGCCCGACGCAGCAGTGATCAGAATCGGGTCGTCTATTTCGACCGGTACAGACCAAACTTGTTTCGCGTGATTGTTGCCATTCTGGTCTTGAGTGTGGCGGATGCCATTTTGACCGTCAATCTGATCGGACTGGGTGCGATCGAAATCAACCCGGTTATGGATTATTATCTCAAGCTCGGACCACATACCTTTCTGGCTGTCAAATACGTGTTGACCAGTCTGTCGCTCTTCATCCTGGTAATTTACAGTAATTCCACCCTGAAAAACGGCCGGTTCCCCATCCGCTCGGTTTTCCCCTGGATCATCACCGCCCTGGTCTCCGTCGTGGTTTGGGAAATTTTTCTGATGATCAGAGTCGCTTTGTAGGATATGGGCCGGTTTCGGCCTTAAAAGATTTTGAGTTGACTCAGAATGCGGACGCCGACCAGGCAGTAGCCTTCATAAGAGCCTTGCAGGGCTCTAGTGATATGCGTGATTTCAGATCGATGAAAAACAGTGGGGTGATTGGCGGCGGGAAAACGGAACTGAATTTCGATCTCCTGCCCCGCAGCGAGGTTCCGCAGAATGGCGGAATCTTCGGCGACCAGAAAGCAGGTCCCGTTCTGGGATATATCTTTGAGTCTGAACTGCTGGACGGGAATGCCGCTGATCCTCACAACTGCATGGCACTCAGGCCTTAACTCATCTCTTTCTTCCGACCGCCGCTCCCCTGAATAATCGTTGGATTCGATTTCGCTCAAAACGGTTTTCTCCGAATTGAAAGTCGACGATTTGTGACTGACGGACAAGGTGCATGGAAACAATCCGTCATCGGGTTCAATAGGCCATATTATACATAAAAGCAAGATGTCTTGAAACCGTGGCAGGCGTCACGTCAAATGGGGACAGTTGAATTTGCGGCATGACGTCAAGATGTCCAACGACGTTGCCAATCTCGTATTTTTCGGTGTTCTCCTTCTATAATCCATTTTACGCTGGGTCAATTTCCTCATAACAATGCGCTATTTCGCCCACTGAGCACGACCGCACAATCCCTATAGGAAAAAAGAAATTTTATATAAGATATCGTAATATTTATATTAATTTTGATATTATCTATGTGGCATGCTCTTTGCCCAGTGTCTCTTGAAAAATTGTTAACGCTGTCAAAAGGCACTGGGAATGATTAAACCGAAAGAGGACAATGAAAAACGCAGCGAAGAACGCTACGGCTATCGCTGCCCGATTATCCGGGAGAACCTGGAAACGGGCATGGTCGTCATCGGCCAGATGCACAATTACAGCATCGGCGGTTTCTATTTCGAATCCAATACGATTCTCCAAACCGGCGACATCGTTTTTCTGGGCATTCCGGATTCACCCTATCGGGTCGAGGCGCCTCTTTATGAATGTCACCGGGTTCAGATCAAATGGTGCAAAGCCCTGGGCCGCTCCCGTTACCGCTATGCCTACGGCGTCCAACACCTCGATCCGATCGGCATCGACCCTGAATTCGCCGAACGCTACTACTGCGATGTCCCTGAATATCTAAACCTGATCTCCGGCGTGAGCCCGGAGTTGAGGAGATTTGAAAGAAAACGGATGTCGACTTCAGTCTACTTCACCGCACGGGAAAACCTTTTCAAGGGGTTGATCCGCGATATCAGTCGGAGAGGCATATTCATCGAAACCAAAAATAGGCTGAGGGTAGGCCGGTTCATCCGCCTTGTCATTCCCGGCACGAAAATAGACAACGGCGTTATGCTGAAGGCCCGGATTGTTCACCGAACCCTGTCCGGGTTCGGCGTCAAGCTCGTGGGGATCCATAAAATGTAACCTGAATTTCATAACATTTGCGCCATATTTCTCATATTTTACTTTAACTCGAAATTCCTGACAAATTTAAGATATTGAGATTAATAGAAAATAATTTTTAGCAAATCTTGCACGCTTTTTGCAAAGTATCACTTTAGAGAAATTCACACAAATCCTCAATTTCTCTGTATTCCTCCTAAGGGGCAGCCATGGTGGCTGCCCTTCCTTTTTTTCGACTTGACTTTAATCGACTGATTGTGGTTTTTCTCAGGCGGATTCTAGATGACTGCCTACGACTTTATGACCGCATTCAGAGTTAAACTGTGACGGAATCCAGACCCCTATCAAAGGAGGCTTGTGATGCAAATTCCTTTCAAAAAAATTTTCGTGGTGACCCTGTTTTCGCTTTTTGCGTCTCTATCCACATCTCCGAGCGGATATGCCCAGACAATCCTTAAATGCGGCACGTCGACTCAGCCCAGCCACATCTACAACCAGGCGGTCGAGTATTTCGCCAAGCTCGTGGCCGACAGGAGCAAGGGTGAAATCGAGGTTCAGCTGTTCCCTGCCTCCCAACTCGGCTCCGAGCGGGACATGGTCGAAGGCCTGCAGCTCGGCTCTTTGGAGATGACCTTGACCTCCACCGGCCCGCTGGGAAATTTCGTGCCCCAGATCAAGCTTTTCAATCTCCCCTTCCTGTTCAAGGACCGCGAATCCTGTTACAAGGTTTTGGACGGGCCGATCGGAGCCGACATTGCCGCTTTGTTTAACAAGGTCGGCATCCGTTCCCTGGGCTGGTATGAAAACGGGTTCCGCAACATCACCAACTCCAAGCGCCCCATTGAGAAGCCCGAAGACATGAACGGCCTGAAAATCCGCGTCATGGAAGACGATGTCTTCATCCTGACCATGAAGTCCCTGGGCGCCAGTCCGCTGCCGATGGCATTCGGCGAGCTCTACACGGCCCTGGAGCAAAAGACGGTCGACGCTCAGGAAAATCCTCTGGCCGTCATTCACTCTTCACGTTTCTTCGAGGTGCAAAAATACCTGGCCATGACCGGCCATTTTTATTCGCCGGCCCTGCTGCTGATCAGCGAGATCGCCTGGCAGAGGTTGACGCCCGAGCAGCAGGGTATTCTTGCGGAAGCCGCAACCCAGGCCCGCGATTATGAGCGCAAAATTTCGATGCAAGCCGATCAGACCCTGGAGGCCGAGCTAACAAAAGAAGGCATGCAGGTCAGTCATCCCGACAAGACCCCCTTCGTGACAGCGGTGGCCCCGGTGTTCGAAAACCCATCGGTTATAAAAGCCATCGGTGGCGGTGATCCAGCCGAAGGTCAACGTCTGATCGATGCCGTCCAGAAAGCCGCCCGTTAAGGGTTCGCGAAAAAATAAGTTGGATAATAAAATGTTCGACGTCATGGATCGTGTGATCAACTGGATTCTGGCCCTGCTGATGGCGGCCATGGTCGCCATCATCGCCGGCCAGGTCTGGTATCGATTCGTGATGAACGACCCGCTCTCCTGGTCCGAAGAACTCGGCCGCTACCTTTTCGTCTGGATCTCTTTTGTCGGTGCGGCGGCCGGGGTGCGGTATCAGGTTCATTTGGGAATCGACCTGCTGCAGAAGCTTTTGGCGGCGAACGTCTACCGATTCGTGGTGATCAGTGTCAATTTGATCATCCAGGTCTTCCTGCTGGTGATCATCTACTGGGGCTTCAAGATATTAGGGGTGATCAAATTTCAGACCTCCCCTTCCATGAACATCCCCATGATCTATCCTTACATGGCCGTCCCCGTGGGCGGCATTTTCATGTTCATCAACTCGGTGCGGATTGCCGTGGCGGCTTTTCGGGGCAGGATCCTGACGCCGGAGGTCATGTTGTGACGGTCATCCTGTTCTTGTCGCTGCTGGTCTGCTTCGTGCTCGGGATGCCGATCGCCTTTTCCCTCGGGGTCGCCTCCGTGACGACCCTGCAATACGGTTCCAACCTGCCGCTGACCCTTGCCGCCCAAAGGCTGTTCACGGGCACCGATTCCTTTCCTCTGATGGCGATTCCCTTCTTCATGCTGGCCGGCGAATTGATGGAATCCGGCGGAATCTCCCGCCGGTTGTTCGATTTTGCCCACGCCATTGTGGGGTTCGTTCATGGCGGCCTGGCCATGGTGGCGGTGGTGGCGGCCATGTTTTTTGCCGGTATATCCGGTGCGGCGGCAGCCGATACCGCGGCGGTGGGAGCGGTCTCCATTCCGGCCATGATCCGCAAAGGTTACAAGAACGGCTTTGCCGCGGCCGTCCAGGCGGCCGGCGGCTCGATCGGCGTCATTATCCCCCCCTCCATCCCCATGATCATTTTCGGAGTGGTCGGCGGCGTTTCGATCGGCAAAATGTTTATGGGGGGATTCATCCCTGGTCTTCTCATCGGTGGTGGTTTGATGGCCGCCAGCTATTTCCTGGCCAAAAAAGCCGGCTACGAGAAGGATGCCTTCATGGGATTCCCTGAGATTCTGCGGACCTTTTGGGGGGCGCTTTGGGCCCTGCTCATGCCCGTCATCATCCTGGGCGGCATCCTGGGCGGCATCTTTACACCCACTGAAGCGGCGGTGGTAGCGGCGCTGTACGGACTGGTGATCGGGTTTCTCGTTTACCGCGAACTGCGGTTGAAAGACCTGCCCCGGATTTTTGCACGTGCCGCGATCTCCACTTCCACCGTCATGCTGTTGATCGCCACCGCCAACATATTCGGTTGGATTCTGACGGCCGAACGGGTTCCTCAGAATGTGGCCGCCTACCTGGTGACGCTCAGCTCTTCCCGTTACGTGCTCTACGGACTGATCCTGATTTGCCTGCTGATCGTGGGCACCTTCATGGAAACCTCGGCCTCCCTGATCATCCTCACGCCGGTGTTTCTGCCGGTAGTGGAAAAACTGGGCATCGACCCGGTTCACTTCGGCGTGGTCATGGTCACGGCCCTGGCGATCGGTATGCTGACCCCTCCGCTGGGAATCTGTCTTTTCATCTCGTGCAACATTGCCCATATCCAGCTGTCGGAGATCATCCGCTATATCACGCCGTTTCTGGTGATCATGATCGCCATGTTGGTGCTGATCACCTACGTGCCGGATCTGGTAATGGTCATTCCCGACACCTTCGCGAAGTAAAGGTCTGAAATGACACTGGTCACTATCCCATTCGGCGGCCGACCGCTCGGTTTTGATGTACCGGACCCAAACTTGGCCGAAATATTGAGCCCGCACCCTTCACGGCCGTTGGAAAATCTGTCCGCAGCCATCGAAGAAGCGCTTGATCGGCCTATCGGCCAGGAACCGCTCGAGCGTCGCGTGAAACCCGGCGATCGGGTGTTGATCATCAGCGATGACATCACCCGCATGACCCCTTCCGATCGTCTGATTCCACCCCTGCTGGCCCGCCTCAACCGCGCCGGTGTTCCCGACCGTCGGATCGCCTGCATCATGGCCCTGGGCACCCACCGTTACATGACCGCGGCCGAGATGATCGCCAAGGTCGGAGAGGCGGTCTTCCGACGGATCGACGTGTTCAACCACGAATGGCGCGATCCGGAAGCACTGGTGGATGTCGGCTCTTCAGACCGCGGCACGCCCCTCAAGGTCAACCGGGCCGTGATCGAAGCCGATGTGATCATCGGTTTGGGGGCCATTGTACCGCATCACATCGCCGGGTTTTCAGGTGGCTCCAAGATCATCCAACCCGGTGTCTGCGGGGCCGCAACCACCGCGGCGACCCATATTCTCTCCTGCGAGGGGGGCGGCGACTCTTTCTTGGGTCACGAGGACAACCCGGTGCGGCAAGATATGGACGACATGGCCGAGAGAGTCGGTCTGCAGTCCATCTTCAACGTGGTAATGGACAGCGAGGGGGGCGTCGTGGGTGTTTTCTACGGCGCCATGCGGGCGGCCTTCAAGCAAGGGGTCAAGCTGGCACGCGAGATCTACGGCATCCGATATCACGAGACCCCTGACATCGTTGTGGCCAACTCCTACCCCTGCGATTTCGACTTCTGGCAGTCCCATAAGGCCCAGTACCCGGCTGTTCGAATGGTCAGGCCGGGCGGCACCATCATCGTCTGCACCCCGGCGCCGGAAGGGGTCAGTCCGGTGCACACCGAACTGCTCGACTTCACTGCCTGGCCGTCGGATAGAATCAGAGAGGCCTACCGGCGCGGCAACCTCAAAAACGGCGTCGCCACGGCTCTGGCGATGGCTTGGGCCATGGTGCGGGAAAAAGCCTCGATCATCACCTATTCTCCCGGAATACCCGCTGAAGACAAGAGGCGGCTCGGGCATATCCACGCTCCGAATATCCGGTGGGCGATGGAAGAGGCGCTCAGACGACAGGGTCCGAAGGCGCGCATCAGCGTGTTGACCCATGCACCCGACACGCTGCCGATCGGACCCGGTGTGGCGCTGGAGAAATTGCCGTGATATGTCAGGCCGTCATTGCCGACGATCTGACCGGTGCGGCCGACACCGGCATTCAATTCGGCCGCTGCGGGAACCAGGCCCTTTTAGTGTCCCACAAAGAATTGGCCGGCATCGATCCGGGATCCATCAAGGGGGTCTTGGCGGTGACCACCGAAAGCCGGAACCTGTCACCGGCCGCGGCGGGAGAACGGGTGCGCCAAACCGGATTGGCCATCGGCCGACTGGGGCCGCAAATCGCCTACAAGAAGATCGATTCCTGCATGCGGGGCAATGTCGGTGCCGAGGTCGCTGCGCTGGCTGACGTGTTCGGCTGCCGGGGCGCGCTGATCGCCCCGGCTTTTCCGGCCCAAGGGCGCATAACGCTTCACGATGTTCACTATGTGCACAACATCCCGGTGGCCGACAGCGAAATGGCCTGCGATCCGGTCAGTCCGGTCAGAGCGTCTCGCCTCTCGGAGTTGATCGCCCTTCAGTACCGGCAACCGGTGGGTCGGATCGATGCGGCCGATCTCGACGGAGACCCCAGGCGTCTGAAGACGCTTGTCGGGAACCTGCTGAAGCAAGGCCGCCGCCTGATCGTGTGCGATGCCGCGCATCAACGGCATCTGGAGGTCATTGTCCGCCTGGCCGGCGATCAATTTCCGCACCTTCTGCTGGCCGGCTCCGCCGGCCTGGCTCAGGCGCTGGTCCGGTGTCGATTTGAAGAAACTGAAGCACGACCGGCGTCTATGGCTGCCGTGGGCGAGCACTTGCTCTTTGTCTGCGGTTCCGGCTCCGATGTCCTCAGGTTGCAGGTCGAAGCGCTGACCCGCGAAGCCGGCATCCCGCGCCACATCCTGGTTCCCGGTCGACCGGCCGCGCTGTCTGACCGATCGGATGCCATCGCAAAGGATCTGGCCACGGGAGCGGTTATCCTGCAGCTTGCACCCGCCGGATCATTGGTGTACGATAATTCGGCTGCCCGGCTGCTGGCGGCAGAGACCGCCGCCATCGTCAGCTGCCGCCGCCCGGACGGTCTTTTCCTATCCGGCGGCGACACGGCCGCGGCGGTTCTCGGCGCAATCAAAGCGAGCGGGGTCCGTCTACAGGTCGAAATGCTACCAGGCGTCATCCGCGGAACGGTGATAGGCGGTGCCGGAGACGGTCTGCCGGTGATCACCAAGGCCGGGGCATTCGGTGAACCCGACACGCTGTTGCAGTTGTATGGGCTTTTGGCCGAAGGCCGTTGGACCCGTTAGCCGGTTTAGTCAGTTGAACCGGTTGGGCATCGGCTGTTCCGAACAAATCCTTAACACATATGAATCAGTCGAATGACTTACACATTCGATACCATCGTCTCAACGGGCTCAACGGGCACAACCGCCTAAACGGGCCCAACGGACTCAACTGACCAAGAAGGTTTATTGATGACTCAAGCTCCCAGCAAACCCATTTTAGGCATCACCATGGGCGATCCTGGCGGGATCGGCCCGGAAATCTGCGTCAAGGCATTGGCCGAACCGGACATCTACGATATCTGTCGTCCGCTGGTGGTCGGCGACGGTGAGGTCATGATCGAGGCGCTGCGGTTCTGCCGCCTGCCGCTGACGGTTCAGCGCTGCGGCCGACCGGCTGACGGCCGGTACGAGTGCGGTACAATCGATGTGCTGGATTTGAAGAACATGCCCATCGGCCGTCTGCGTTATAAACAGGTTTCCGCCGAACAGGGCCAGGCCGCATTTGAATATGTGGCCAAGGTGATTGAAATGGCCCTGGTCGACCAGATCGACGCAACGGTCACAAGTCCGATCAACAAGGCCGCAATCAACGCCGCCGGCCATCACTATGCCGGTCATACGGAGATTTACAGCACCCTCACCGCAACCCCCGACGTCAGCATGATGCTGACCGACGGCAGTTTTCGGGTGGCCCATGTCTCCACCCACGTGTCGCTGCGCGAGGCCTGCGACCGGGTTAAAAAAGCGCGCGTCGGCCGCGTCATCGAGCTGGCGCACGATGCCCTGCTGCGGATGGAGATCCCGTCTCCGCGCATCGCGGTGGCGGGATTGAACCCCCATTGCGGCGAAGGCGGCCTTTTTGGCAAAGAGGACGACGAGGAAATCGCCCCCGCGGTGGCGGCAGCCAGGACAGCCGGCATCGATGCCGAAGGTCCGCTTCCGGCCGACACCGTCTTTTCAAAGATGCTGGGCGGTCAGTACGATCTGGTCGTGGTCATGTACCACGACCAGGGCCACATCCCGGCCAAGCTCGTCGGATTTAAATACAATGCCAAAAGCGGAGACTGGAGCAGCATGGCCGGAGTCAATGTCACCTTGGGTCTGCCGATCATCCGAACGTCAGTGGATCACGGAACGGCTTTCGGCAAGGCCGGCGAGGGGCGCGCCAATCCGCAGTCCCTGATCGAGGCTATTCACCTGGCCGCACGGCTGGCCCGTCGGCGCTCATAATAAAATTTTTAGGTAAAAATTTTATACGAGTGCCCGGCGGCACTATTTTCCGCCCGGAGGCCGCCAGTAAATGCCCTAAACCGGTTAGCCGGAACCCGCCGAGAAGGCCCAGATTCATTAGGATTTTCTTCAAGACGTCGCGCCGTGTCCTCATCAGATCAACTTTTCCTCAAATGATTACCATTTACTACAGGCATAACCGTTTCCTGTAAAGGCATGTCGGGCTGAACGAGATTAAAAGATGAGTACCTGATTTGCCTTGACAGTGACTGCGGGTAATGCAAAAAAAAGTGGCGCTGCAAGGCTCATCGGCAAGGACAAGGAGACACCAAACGGTTTCCCTACCGGTATCGCAATTTCTGGGAAAACATTGAATGGCGCAGAAAGGAACTCGTGAGCGCCGCACAGGCGATTCCGATGATAGAAGCCGAAATTGCGCAAAAGAGCCGCTTGGGGACAAAAACACACTAAAAAGGAGGGCGCGGATGAAAAAAATGACGAAAATTCTGATCGTGTTGACCCTTATGACCGGTTTTTTGGGCGTGGCGTATGCGCAGTTCGCCAAACCGGAAGACGCCATTCAGTACCGCCAGTCGGTCATGTTTCTGATCGGCCAGCACTTCGGGCGTATGGCTGCGGTGGTCAAGGGACAGAGCCCGTACGACAAGGCCGCATTTGAGCAAAACGCGGCAATCGTCGACACCCTCGCCCCGCTGTCGTGGGAGGCCTTCATGGTTCCCGGCACCGACAAGGGAAAAACCGATTTAAAATCCTCGGCTTTTAAAGAAAAAGACACGTTTATGCAGGACGCGAAGAAAATGGAAGCCGAGGTTGCCAAGCTTGCCGGCACGGCTGAAACCGGCGACCTGGATGCCATTAAAGTCCAATTCGGAGAAACCGGCAAGAGCTGCAAAAGCTGTCACGACAACTTCCGGAAATAATCGTATATTTTCGCGGAAAATACATTAGCGGACGAGAAGATATACTGCCACGCCGGCTATCCCGGCAATCACCGCTGCTGCCCAGGTGCGGCCGGTCGGCTCTTCGACGGTGCCGACCCAAGACCGGAAGCCGGTGATCATGGGGGTCATCAGGTTTTCTCGTTTGACAAAAAGATAAAATAAAATCGCACAAATGTGGATGGCGACCAGAGCGATGATCGCCCCCTGATTCCACTGGTGAATATCGGTAATAAAGTCGCTGGTCGCCTTGCTCACCCAACCGTAACGCGGGCCCTCGGTCATGATGTCGTCGTTGGCGAACAGGCCGGTCCCGGCCTGAATGAAAAGCGCCAGCAGCATGGCGACGATCGACCACCCCCCCAGGGGATTGTGGCCGAAATGGGGTGGTGACTCTTTTCGCAGAAGGCCTCTGGCGTAGTTCAATACCGCTTTCGGCCCGTGCACGAAATCCGAAAAGCGCGACGGCCGGCTGCCGAGAAAACCCCACCCCACGCGGAAAAAAAGCAGGGATAAAATCACAAAGCCGCTCCACTCGTGGATCTGCATCGCATTACCGCCGATTTCTGCCGTCACAAAGGAAGTAACGACAAAGGCCACCAGTAGCCAGTGAAACAGGCGGGTCGGCAGGTCCCAGACCGTCACACGCTGGGGAGCAGAGCGAGCCCGGTCTCCAGGGGGATCGATTTCGCTTCTGGTCATTTTTGGGTGTCTCCGCAACAGGTTTTCTTCAAATTGCTTTTACTTGCTCAGCAATCCGCTGCCGGTATTCTTCAAGTGGCACTTTAAGGCTCTGGATGGCCGCCTGCCAGAAAGCCGGATTCGTAAAATCGACGTCCAAAGCCCTTCGCCCCACATTCTCGACCGTGTCAACGCCCGATAGTCGCAGAAAGGCCTCGTACTGCGGCAGGAAATCCTGGCCCTCTTCGTGGTAGCGATCGATCAGCCATCTGGCCAGAAGATACCCGAAGGTATAGGGGAAATTATAAAAAGTAGTGTCGGTGATGTAAAAATGGAGTTTCGAGGCCCAAAAATAGGGATCGGCACCGTCCGGCAGCAGAGCGTCGCCATAGATGGTGCGCTGGGCCTCGATCATTAGCGATTTCAGGCGGGACACCGCCACTTCCCCTTGCTGCCGTTCCTCGTAGAAAGCCTTCTCGAAAGCATACCGCGTGGTGATGTCGAGCAAGAACACAGCCGCATCGGTCAATTCGGTATCCAACAGCAGGAGTTTCTGCGGTTCGCCGATTGATGGGTCCCGACCGAGACCCTCCATGAAAATGTGTTCAGCGAAAATGGAGGCGGTTTCGGCCAGCGTCATGGGGTAGAGGCGAGAAAAGGGGCGCATGCTCTGCAGCAGATGGCCATGCCAGGCATGCCCCACTTCGTGGGCCAGGGTCGTCACGTTGCCGAGGGTCCCGTTGAACGTCATGAACACCCGCTGTTCCTCGATCACGGAAGATCCGGTGCAGAAAGCGCCCGGCCGTTTACCGGGCCGAGCCTCGGATTCGACCCAACGGTCTTTCAGCATGCCTCGATAGTAGCGAGCCAGCCCGGGGTAAGCTGCGGCAAAGGCCCTTGCGACCATTTCAGTCGCCTGCCGCCAGCCGAGCGGCGTCGACTCAGGCAGTGGGAGCGGAGCCTCACGCTCGAAAAACCAAATGCCCTTGCGATCGAAAAAGCAGGCTTTGATGCGCAGGATGTCGCGAGCCGTGTCGATATTCTGAAAAATTGCCGTGTACATCGCCTCCAGCGTCTCGCGCCGAATGGCGGCCTGAAACAGGGCCCGGTCTATAAAATGTGCAATTCTGCGGTGAGTGTTCAGGGACAGACGGGCCCCGGCAATGGCGTTCAGGGCCGCCGCGCATACATCCTCGATCTGCTGCCAGGCGTGGTTGCCACCTTCAAAGGCCGAACGTCCGATCTCGCGATCCGGGTCCGACATCAACGACCGCCACTGGGAGATCGGCCGCCGCTCTTTGTGACCGTCTTTAGCGACATAGTCGAATTCCAACTTGCCCGTCACCTTGTCATACAGGCGGCCCCAGGCCGACAGCCCGTCGACATTCAAATCAGAAGCCAGCGCTTCCTCTTTGCGAGACATGGTGGTGCGGGCCTTTTCACGCAGGCGCTTCAGGTAATAAGCGATTTCCTCTAACTTGGGCCGTTCGCAAAAGGCACCGAACACGGTCTTAGGGGCCCGCTTGAAGACCCCCACGACACTTATTTCGAATTTTTCGAATGCAGCATATTGCCGAGTCAGTGCCGCCACTGATAGCGAGACGGCTTCGTTGCGCGCATCGGCTGCCTCCAGGCACCCCAGATAGGAGGACAAATGCCCCAACCGACTGTAGACGTCTTCGGCTTTCAGGATCAGCGCTTCCCACTGGTCGAGGGTCTCCCCGCTGAAAGCCACCAGTTCGGAGGAAGATGTTTTGAGCCGCTCGATGTCGCGGTCCACCTCATCCTTGAAAGCCCGCATCTGCGGTCCGTCGAACTCGGGAAAATAACGGCCCAGATCCCAGGTCACGCCTTTTTTATCGCTCATTTTGTCCCCATGATAAAATTTTCCCCTCTGAATCGGCCCATTTCGATCCCTAAGGTTCCCTCTCAAATTCGGTATGCTGCCGCCATGGCAACAACAACATCCTCTCTGCGGTTTTGCCTACAGGACAATCGTTTGGAAGCCGCTGAATATTACTTGGTAGGCTTTTGCTTTACTGTCATATCGAATATCGACTTTTGTCGGATATCGCGTGGATATTCCCAGATAACCGGGAACAGGAATATCATACGTTATATCTTTATTTTCCAACATCCTGTCACGAGTGACCATGAAAACCTTCGGGTCGTGTCTATGCATTTCCCAATTCAACTCAAAGTGGTTCAAGAAAGTGCTGTTTTTCACGATTTCAGGAAACGGCAACACGACAATCGAGCCTGCCCGACCTTTACCCAACTCGCTGGGCGGCGTTTCAATTATCTCGTATGGTATTGTCACTCCAGCCTCGACAACTGAATTGCGTGAATCTACCTTTGCCCATGCGGATACTTTTTGTCCTGAAGATGCCTGTGTCGTTACGTTCTCTGTATGGACAGCTGCATCAGCATTGAATGCCGCCGCTGAAATTAACATACTGATTATACATACTACCTTTAAGACACGGTTACCGCTACGATCGGGAGCAAAGGGAGAAAAAGGACATGGTTGGTCAAAGAGAAAATTCTGATATAACGGTCAAAACATCAACCCTTATTATTCAAGAAATCCCAATTGGTCGTATTTTATTTACTCAATTTATCCTGTCAATACGGAGAACCGTTACTTACATAATTTTTTTTGCCATATTACGGAAATGGGATGTGGGTGTCAAAAGGAAATGGATGTCCGTAAAAGGCCTTGGTTTAGAAACAGGGTTGGGCTAAGGTTAGGCGGGGAAATCTGGAAAGGTGGGGCTATTGTGGGGCAAATTACAAAAAAAAGGACCTACACGCTGATCATTGTAAGTCCTTGAAATAATTGGTGCGCCCGGCAAGATTCGAACTTGCGACCTACGGATTCGTAGTCGGGAGAAGCACAAAAAACATAGGTAAACGTGATGAACAAAAAGGAAAAATAGACAAATAAATTCTGGCATTTAAATCTATATTCCCTTCCGTTGATTTTCACCATATTTCACCATTC
>JBAVJU010000254.1:0-10605 GCA_049687935.1 Desulfobacterales bacterium
CCGGCGAGGAAACCGGCCGCCAGGTTGGAGGCCAGGGTGATGCCCAGCATCATCACGGCCACGAAGAGACCCTTGCGGTCCTTCAGGTCGATGACCGTCAGCGCCAGTTGACCACCGGCGAAGATGAGCAGGACCCCGAGGATCGACATCGGCAGCAGGTAGAGGACCGCCAGGATGCGGTCGCCGAAGAAAACGACCAGAAGGATGAAGAAGACCCCGATTAAAAGATTGGAGCCGGCCGTGCGGGCACCGAACCGGTGATGGGCTGCGAGTCCGCCGGCACCGTGGCAAAGGGGCATACCGCCGAAGAGAAAGCCGACGAAGTTGGCGATGGCGATGCTGATGCAGGCGGAACGGTAAGTTACGCGTCGCGAGGCTTCACCGAAGTATTCGTTCGAAAGGTCGGCGTAGGCGATCACGGCATTGCCGAGGGTCATGGGAATCTGCGGCAGGACTAGGATTAACAGGGCGCTCGCGAAGTCGGCCGGACTCGGGAAGGGGAACGGTAGAAAAGGCGGGAGATGCAGGCCCAGCTGCAGTTGCTCGAATCCCTTGTGCGTGCCCAGAATCAGGCCGATGAGGACACCTCCGCAGACCACCAGCAGACCGGCCGGCAGTTTGCGGTTTTCCAGCAGAAGCAGTGTCAGCAGTCCACCGAGACCGCCGACGATAACACCGAGCGGCAGGGGACCGAGGCGTTGAACCGTCAGGAAAGGTTCGGCGGCCTTGGCCATGAGCTGGAATTTCGAAGTGCCGATCATGAACCTGACCCCCTCGGCCATCAGCAGGACGCCGGTGGAGAGCTGCACACCCCGTACCACCGGTTTGGGCGTGTATCTGCCGATCAGATCCATGGCACCGGTGGCGCCGATAACGATGAAGATCCCCGCCAGCCAAAGACTCGCGGCCATGATTTGGGAGGCGCTCAAGCCCATGGCGATGGCGTACGCGCCGACGACTTTCATCGGCTGGACCGGTACGGTAACCCCGAAGTAAACGCCCGCAAAAATGTAGTAAAGACCGACGGAAAAGAAGAGCCCGGCGGGATCGAGCTTGTTGATCAGGATCATCCCGATGGCGAGCGGCAGCAGGGTACCGAGGTCGCCGAGGGAACCGGCCAACTCCAAGCGGTTGAAGCTGTAACGGTGCGTCACGGCTTTTCCTTGTCCTGGTCGAAAACCCGGCCCGGGAACCGCAGCAACTCCTTGATCTTTGCGTCGCGGATTTTTTTGTCGTGGGTCGATTTCTTCCGGAAGGCTTCGGCCATTTTCTCCAGCAGGTCCTCGAATTTGACGGGCTTCAGGAGGTAGTCGAACGCGCCCAGCTTCATGCCCTCGATGCTGGTTTCGACCGAGGCGTGACCGGTGAGCAGGATGACCTCGGCCAGGGGCTGCTGTTTTTTGATCTCTCTGAGCACCTCGATGCCGTCCATGCCGCCCGGCATCTTTATGTCGAGCAGAATGACGTCGAAAAGCTGATTTTTCAACATCTGCATGGCTTCTTCACCGCTGGTGACGCCGACCGCTTCGAGCTTGCGTTTCTGCAGGCGGTTGATAATCGTTTCCAGAAAATCGACCTCGTCGTCTACGACCAGAATTCTGAACGTGACCATTTTCTCTTCTCCTTGGTTTAGGGACACTACTTTTTCTCCGGCAGTTGTATCGGCAGCCGGATAACAAAAGTCGTGCCTTCATTTTCACGGCTGGTGAACGTCAGGGCTCCGCCCATCTTTTCGATGATCCCGTAACTGATCGACAATCCCAGGCCGGTTCCGCGTCCCGGCCCCTTGGTCGTGAAAAACGGATCGAAGATCCGGCGCTGCACGGCTTCCGGAATACCGGGACCGCTGTCACTGATGCTGATGTCGATGGTGCGGCGATCGGAGGCGGTCGCGATGTCGATGAAGCCGTCCTTGCCGATCGCGTCGATGGCGTTGTTGAACAGGTTCAGCAGGACTTGCTGGAGCTGGGACTGATCGCTGGCGATCACGGGCAGATCGGACTGCAGGTCCTTGCGGATTTCGATGTTGTTGATGCGGGCGTGGTTTTTCAACAGTTCCAGGGTCTGGTTGATGATGGCGTTGACGTCGACATCGTCGAGACGCGGTTCCATGCGGCGGGCGAAGCCGAGCATGTTGTGGGTGATCTTGCGGGCCCGTTCGACGTGCTCTTCTATTTTTTCGATGGACCGCTGATATTCCTCGAAATTTTCGCTCTGCCGAAAGTTTTCCTCGGACAGGAGGTCCCGCATCCAGCCGGCTTTTTCGCCGATAACGGCCAAGGGGTTGTTGATTTCATGGGCGATGCCGGCCGCCATTTTCCCCAAGGCGGCCATCTTGTCGGATTGAATCAGCTGGGAGTTCAATTCGTCCAACTCGCGGTCGGCCCCTTCAAGCCGTTTGATCGACATGTTGGTGGTGATGAAAATCGCCGCAACGATGGCCAGGCACGCGAAGGTGATGATGAAGAAGGTGCGGTTCAGGGTCGATTTCAGACCGGCGATCTCTTCACTGGCTTCCTGGCTGATGATCAGCAGCCACTCGCCGTTCTTCAGCCAGCTGCCGGCGTAATACTGGGTCGTCCCGTCGGGCAGCTTCTTGATGTTGACCGTGTCCTCGGCGAAAGAGTTGGTATCGAGGTCCGACATGCTCAGGATGGTGCCGTGAAAACGGGGGTTGGTTTGAAAGGTTCCTTCCTTGTTGACAATGAAGGCGTCTCCCCTTTGGCCGGTGTGCGCGGTGCGGACCAAACGGTTGAACACCTCGGAGTCGATGGTGGCCCGTAAGATGAAGCTGCGGTCCTCGTCGTGTCCCCGGACGGCGATGATGAAGTGCGGCACCTGCCGATAGCCCATGTAAACATCGCTGATGTACCGGCCCTTGCTCATGACCTCGCTGAACCAGGGTTGCTGGTAGTAGTTCAGTCCCTTCAGGTCGTAGGGACCGACGTAGACCAGCTGGTTGCCGGCGCTGTCGATGATGCCCATGTCGACCAGTCCCAGACCGTCGGCCCGCCGGTTGATCACCTTGAAGATCTCTGCGAGATTTTGCAGCTGGCTGAGTTCGGCAAAACTGTGGGTATCGACGATGGTGGTCAGGATGCTGGTGCGCTCGCGCAGAAAGACGTCGATGCCACTGCGGTGCGAGCGGGCCAATGATTTGATCTGGGCTTCCGTTCTCTCGGCGAAAACGTTGGCAAACTGGTAGTAGAGCCCGAAGCCCAGAAAAATCAGCGGGGCAACGGACACGATCAGGGTGACAATGATGATGTCCTGCTTCAGTTTGCGATACCGTGAGCGCTTCATATCGACCTCTCGGCCCTGCAACCGATCCGCAACGCGACTACCAGGACAGCAGACGCCAGTAACCGAATACCGCCCAGAACCAGAGCACCAGCCAGGCCAGGATCGTGACCGGCAAGCCGAACTTGACGAAGTCCATCACGTCCAGCAGCCGTTCGCCCGTGTCCAGGTCACGCCCCATGCCGAAGGCGATCGCGTTGTTCGGCGTGCCGACCACCAGGAAATTGGCAAACGAGGAGGAGAACGCGGTCACCAGGCCCACTTTCCAGACGTTGACATCGGCCAAGGTCGCCATCGGCAGCACGACCGGCCCGAGGGCGGCGACGGTGGCGCCGTCGCTCATGAAGTTGGTCATCGTTCCGGTCAGCAGGCTGACACCGATCACCAGCCCTTCTCCCTTAGACAGGAATTCGGGCAAAACATCAACAAAAGACTGCGCCAGCCAGAGGGCCCCGCCGGTGAATTTGAGGCCGACGCCCATGGCGGAGGCGGCGGCATAGAGACCGACGACATCGAAGGCCACCCCGTTCTGAACGTCTTCCCAGCGGATGATGCGGCACAGGAACATGGCCATCAAGGCATAGAGGGTCGGCCCCCCGAGACCGGCGTGTTCGCCGATGACGACCCACGCGGTCACCAGAATGACCAGGATAACGGCCATCATGGCTTCCCGGCCCCCGAACTTCGGCAGGTCCGCGACCATGGCCTTCACCACTTCGCTGGGATTGACGTTTTTGACCTTGAAGCGGGATTTGCAGGCAAGATACATGAAGGCGCCGATTACCACCGCCATGACCGGCACGAACGGCATGCCGTATTTCATCCACTGCAAAAACGTTATGGGACTGCCGTATTCCATCAGATAGCTGACCATGATGGCGTTGCGCCCGCCGGCCGCCGGAGAACCCGGGCCGCCGTGATTGGCCGCAAAGCAGACCCCCAGGATGAGAAAGACCGCCAGCGCGTGGTCTTTCTTGACGCCGTACATTCTGCAGGTGACCTTGTACACCCCCATCAGGACCGGCAGCAGCAGCGCCACCAGGGCGTGTTCGGACAGAAAGCTGGCGCATATGGCCAGCGACGGCAGGAAGATTAAGGCAAACCCCTTGGCGCTCTTGATCCGGCTGAGGAGGATGAGCCCGATGCGCTTGTCGAGGCCGGTTTTGGCCACCCCCACGGCGACCACCAGGATGCCGAAGATGAAGAACACCGCGTCCGACATATAGGCCTGGGAGATTTCGTTGATCGGAAGGACGCCGTACAGATAGAGCATGACGCCGACCATGATGTCGGTGGCTCCCAGCGGCAGGGCCTCCGTGCCCCAGAGAAAGGCCGCCAGAAAAAGGATGGCGACCATCGCCTTGGCCATCTGGGCTACCTCGACGCTCGTCAGGAGCTTTTCGGGATGGCCTTCACCCTCGGCTGTGTCCTTGCCTTCCAGTTGGGCCTTGAAGGCGTCGGGCCGCAGCTTGCGGTTTACCGTATCGGTGATGTTTTTGCTGTCGCGTGCCACTTTATATCCCGGCGGGTTGACCAGCTCCACCATCTTGATCATGCTCGCTGGGGGCGGCATGATCACCACGGCGATAAAGACCACGGCGGCAATGAGCAGCAAAACCGGCTTGTAGCCCGGTCTGCTTTTCCAGGTCCAGGGGTCGTTGTAGGTTTCATCAAACGTGTTGTTCAGGTGTGTCATGCCTCCTCCTCGATCTGGGATATGCTTATTTTGACCCGGCCGGGCGGTGACCAGGTGACGTTTGTCGTCAGCTCACCTCGAATTGTTTTTGTACGGCGATAGAATCGAAGATTTACCTTCAGAGACTGGTCCCGCTGTGACTGAGATTCGACAGCTCTCTAATTGACCTATGTTTATCATGGCGTCCATTCTCGCCCCACTTTGGGCGGGAACACGACCGCAAAAGATTCCGTTTTGCACGGACCGAAAACCGATCGCCTGCAGTGCCTTCAAGGTGCAAAGCAACGAATATGCCACCAGCGGATGGGAATGGCGGCTGGAGCCAAGACCTTAAAATGCCAAAATAAAATCGACCTTTCGGTCGGCGAAGAGCCATCAAAAGACCCGCGGTCTGTCAGCATTTTTTACAGAGTGTAAAACCGGGTTGGCCCTATTTTTCGGCTTCGCGCTGTGGTGCACCGGAGGCGGCATTGTTGTTGTCGTCAGAATTGCCCATTAAGAGAAGAAAGAATCAGTGCGTTCGCGAGGGGGTGCTGCGGTTCAGATCGAGGATCACCTTTTTGAGCGTTTCACTGCTGTTGCCGCCTTTTTCGATAAAAGCGTCGGCACTCAGTTTGTCGCGGGGGGCGGCGTAGTCGGCTAGAAAGGCATGGATCACAATTTTGAGGGGCGGTATTCGGTCTTTCAGCTTGTCCATCAATTGCCCCGCACCCGTATCCGGGAAATCAGGATCGAGGATGATAAGATCCAGAGGGTCCGGGTGAAAGGCCCATTTCAGTACCTCGATACCACTTTCGGCCAGGCGTATCCGGTAGCCCTCGGCTTCGAGTTCCCGTTTCAGGAACCTGCGGACATGAGGGTTGCGGTCGGCGATCAATATGTGTTTGAGTGGGCTCACTCTTGCTCTCTGTCCATCGTTGTCAAAAACTCTAAGCAAGGGCTATGCCAGCGCGGTGAAGCGGGCCGGGAGTCGGCGCGCAGTACTTGTCAGAAGCGGCAGAGTGTCCGGGCGAGGTTATGTCCTTTGCCGGTGTCCGCGCCGATGATGTCGATTTCTTTTACAATCTGTAAAAACGACCCCTAAAAATTTCAATCTCGCGTGCGTTCTGCTGGACACGGTTGGATCGTTGGCCCAGGCCGACTTGAGGTTCCTATACCCATCACATCGCCGGCGTCTCCGCGGCAGGACACCAAAAAAAGATGACCACCCTCGAAATCGTGGTTATGTTAATTGCCCTACAAGGAAAAAGCGGATGGCTTCATCCGCTGATGTCATTTGAAAAACCAATAACGGTTAGGATCGACCCAATACACTGCAGAAAACGAAATGCAATGGTTCGGCATCCGAGGAGGAAGAAAATGGGCAAGATCGTTCATCAATCTCACATTACGATCACGCGGGAAAACGGACCGACCCGCAAGGCCGTCATTAAAGGCTTCAACGAGCCTGTCTACTACGGTGTCCACGGCGGTATCAAAGAATTTTACGGCGTATCACCGGAAGAGGAGCATGCCGCCACACTCGATCACATAGTCGGCGCAGTGGGCGGCTGAATGATGGGAACTCTGGCCACGGTGTTGGCCCAAAAAAAGATCCGTACCTTCCAGGATCGATTCGAAGCAAGCGTCGTCGGTGACATCGAAGATGTCGGCGGCGTGCTGAAAATAACCCGAATCGGTGTTTCCTATCGCCTCAAGGTTCCAAAGGAACAGGCGTCGGATGCCCGGGCGGCGTTGGACAACTACCTGCATCTCTGCCCGTCGGCCCAGAGCGTGATCGACTGCATCAGGATTACCCATGAATTAAATTTGGAAGAGCTGGCCGCGTAGCCGTGGGGACGTATGGCGAGGCGGCAGAGTAGTCTCTTTATCCTCGGTATGCAGTTGGCGGCAACAGCCTGATATCAAAAAGACTATTTGAAATCGACAGGTTGACCGCTTTTAACCACTTAAAAGGGGAGAAACCGTTCGATTGGCTGGTTTTTAAACCTTGGACGACACTTCCGGCACGGCGATGAGTCGGGGATCGGTGACACCGGCTGTGGTGAAGAAATGGTCGGTTTGGTACATGAGACGGTTGAGCGTATCGTCGAGGCGCTGCCGCATGGATTCCATCTCTTCCCGCGATGCTCGTCGGGGAATCCAAATGAGATGGTCGGCGTAAGCCAGGACGATGCGGGAAAAAGGCTTGGGAATGATCGTTCGGTCCCAGCTGTTGAGCCGCCAGATGCGGTCGGCACTCCACATCAGCGTCAAAATCGGTAAGCCGGTCATTCGCGCCGCAGTGATGATACCGATCTTCGAAACATGGGCGGGTCCGCGCGGCGCGTCGACCACCAGACCTCCAATGTGCCCCTTTTGGAAATAATGAACCAGTTCCTTGAGGGCCTCGAATCCCCGATAACTCGATGACCCCCTGACGACAATCCAGCCGTGGCGCTCAGCCGCTTGGGCGGCCAGTTCGCCGTCTTTGCTGGAGCTGGCCATAGTGACCCGCTTCTGATTGCGGTAGTGGTGGACCAGAAACATCACCCCCCTGTGCCAGGTGGCTACCAGCAGACCTTTCCCGGGATGCTCCTTCTGATAGGCTTCAGCGATTTCGCGGCCGAATTCCTGCACCCGGCAGGTGGAAAAGAGCAGCAGGAAAACGATGCGGGTCATCCAGCCGAAAAGGTAGTAGAACGGGATCTGCCAGGGCTTTCTTTTTTTTTTAAGTTTCATAATTTTGCAATCGAGATGATACCAAGGCGGCCGGGAGGAGGAGGCGAAATAGTTCTGATCGGTCGCCAAGGAAGCCGACGACGCTGTTACCACAGGCAGCGCTTGACTGCAAACCGGAATTAAATGAAGCGCCGGAGACCGAAACCTTTGCGCTGTTTGACCCCCCGATACCACAGGCATGCCGGATACAGGACCAGCAGAACGGCAAGGGTTGCCGTCAGTGTTTCGATCAGGCCGCCGCTGTGACGCATGTTCAGCAGCCATGCGGCAACCGCCAGCAGGTGGACGTGCAGGAGGTAGAAAAACAGCGGGGTTTGACCGAATACCGTCAGGGGGTTCCTCTGGTTAGCCGATCTATTCCGGTAGTATGCGAAGAGTAGCGCCAGGCACAAGAACATGATACCCAGCTCGAGGGCGGCAAATGAAAGACTCGGGGGGTATTTGCTGACGTGCAGCCATTGCAGCACGGAGGCATCGTCACGGTAAAGCAGCATGTTGCCGTAATGGTTGAGTCCGCGGACGAGAGCGAAGGTCATCAGCGAAAAAATACCGAGCCGGGTGAAAAGAGGCACAGGCGCGGCCGCTCGGCCACCGGCCGGCAGTCGGCCGATTCCCCAGCCCAGGACCATGTAACCCAGCCACGGCAGCAGCGGGTAGAGGACGTATGCCACCGAACCGACGCGTCCACCGGTAACCAGAAAAGCGGCGATGATGCCCGGGTTTCGGTCCTTGTCAAAACCGATCGCCAGCCCGGCCAGCGTTTCTGCAAATACCAGGAGAATCAGAGCCACCGCGAGCAATGTCCGTACACCCAGTCGGCGCAGAAAGGTCATGCAGCACAGGCTGCCGCCGATGGCATAGAGGACCTGAAAGACCAGCCCGTGTCCAAAGCCGACGCTCATCCAAAGCGGATCGAGCAGCATGATGAAGAGCCCGCGTTTGATAATAAACGTGTCGATGCGGCGATCCGGTACACCGGCCGTTTTTTGGCGCCCGACGCTCAACGACAGGGACCAGCCGGCCAGGAATAGGAACGTGGGCGCACACAGGTGCGTCATCCAGCGCACCAAAAACTGGGCGGCCGGAATGACGGCGCCCGGCTTATAAAAGGCAATCGCGTCGGTTACATAATGTCCCGCGTTGAATATGCCCGAGGCGTGGTCGAAGGCCATCAGCACGATGACGATTCCCCGCATGACATCGATGGCCGCCAGCCGTTGCGCCGCAATCGGCGATTCTGCTTCGGGTTTTACAATGGTGCCCATATTCCCATTCCGTTGAATACTTCGTGATGAATATAAACGAAGCGACCGGAAAATCGCGATTGGTTCAGGATGGGGTCCTGAGGAAGGCTTGTCAAGACCTCGAGAAGTTAAGTGACGGCGACTTCAAAATGTGAGGATAGCGCAGGCGGAGTGAACAGGCACCGGTGCCCCTGTCTGGACGCTGAAAACCTTGACACGGGTATTATATTTTGAATCATCATCAACCGAAACAGTGGTAGAAAGGAGGCCTTTATGTCACAGCTGATCGCTGTCAAAAACGCCAATGGAATCGTGGTGGCCGCAGACAGCAAAGCCCTTGATTCCGATACATCTGGCAACATAACGCAATACAGCATAAACCGGCTGATAAAACTGAGCGACCACACCGCGATTCTGGCGGGAGGTGCCGTGGCGGGAGAGAACATGTGCCGCGCCCTGAAAGAATTCATCGCCCAAGAGCGCCTGCGCGACGTCGAAGCGGTCTACACCGCCGCACTGCCCTTCCTGGCTTCGGAATATCAACAGTTCATTCGCAAATCATGCGAAGTTTTACCGTTCGATCCGATCCATCACATCCACTTTATCCTGGCAGGTTACTCGAGTAAAAATAAACGGAATCCTTTTCAGCTGTACCTTCTCTGGACCAAGAAAAAACGGCCTCAGCTCGACGCCGACGAAATCACCGCTGCTTTTTGCGTGCCACGGTTGATTCGCATAGAGCACAGTCTGAACAAATTGGCCCACAGCAATGCACCCCTCGAAAAGGTATATGCCGAGGTTCGCTTAGGGATGGAGAGGCAGGCTGAAATCCAGGAAGACGTGGCCGGGCCGATGGCTTATGCCGTGATCACCCGGGATGGATTTCAACAAAAAGAATGAGATTTTGCCGCCTAATTCCGGGACCGAACAATCATCACCGAGCACGGGGCCTTGTGGGCCACCCGCTTGGCGACGCTGCCGAAGATAACCAGACCCATGCCGGAGAGGCCGTAGGCGCCCAGCACGACAACATCGATCGAGTTTTCTTCAAGAAATTTGATCAGTTCGGTTGACACGTGACCGTCCAGGACGACCAGGCGGTATTCTACCCGGCCGTTCATCCGGTTGCCATACACCTGCGCCATCTTTTCCTCAATTTGCTGCACCAGAGATTCCCGGGGCTCTTCCGGCATGATCCAGCCGGTGTCGACCAGCATCGGGTTGATGGGCGGCGGCAGGACATGGATAACGGTCATGTCGGCCGCGTACTTTTCGGCCATTTCGAGTGCGGCAGAAAAAGCGGCCTCTGCATTCTCCGAAAAATCGGTGCAGCAGACGATTCTCTTGATTGACATGGGTCTTCTCCTTTGTTGCGGTGTGGCGGTCACCTTCATGATCGACAGGCCGATGAAGACGGCTGCGGGATCATAATTAAGACCCCGTTCGGGTGATACAATCACTCTACAAGCAACGGATATGCCATAGGGGAAAATTTTGGGACGGGGACGTTCGGGCATCTGCAGCCGGAACACCGATCAGTCGCGACCACTGCGCAGCACTTGATTTAGAGCGGGCATTTCCCAACGTCTGTGGAAGGGTGGGGGCGATTTTCTTCAAATAGCCGGCTGAAAACAGAGCCGACCG
>JBAVJU010000255.1:0-3578 GCA_049687935.1 Desulfobacterales bacterium
CCACGTATTGACCCAGGGTGGATGTGGAGATCGTGATGCCGGCCTTCAGACGCTGAATCCTGGAGCTGAGCCGTCTGCCCGGGATAACCCATCCAAGGCGCAGCCCGGGTGCCAGGGTTTTTGAAAATGACGAGCAGGTCAGAATGAGATCTTCGCGGTCGTAGGCCTTGAGCGGCGCCGGGTGCTGCTCGCCGAAATAGAGCTGGCTGCTGATGTCGTCCTCGATTATGGGGATCCCGTGGCTTGTCACCAGCTTCACCAAGGCCCGTTTTTTGTCCTCGGGCATCAGTGCGCCGAGCGGATTTTGAAAGTTCGGCATGAACAAGCAGGCCCGGATCGTGTTGGTGCGCAGGCTCTTCTCGAGTTCCTCGAGATCGACCCCTTCCCGGGGATCGGTGGCGATTTCCCACACCAGCAAACCGAGCTCCTTCAGCAACTGCAGGAAGCTGAAGTTTGTCGGGGCCTCTATGGCGACGGTGTCTCCCGGCCGGGTGACGGCCAGAAGTGAGAGCGCGAGTGCCTCCATGCAGCCGTTGGTGATGATGATGTCTTCCGGTTCGATGTCTTCCAGCACCCCCAGAGTGCGCAACGCCAGCTGCCGTCTGAGCTCCGGAAAGCCTTCCGAGGGCGAATAAGAGAGCAGCGTCCTCATCTCGTTGTGGCTCAAAGATTTCAGGATGCGCGTGAAAGCCTTGACGGGCAGCAATGCGGGGTCCATGGCGGTATTGCCGAAGGGGACGAACCGGGGGTTGCTGATGGCCGCGATAACGGAGTTGATCACCGGGGCCAGACTGACCCGCTGAGGCGCGGATGTTTTTTTCTGCAAGGCCGGCGCCTCCAGTTTGTTGAAGGAAACCGGCCGGACATAATAGCCGGATTTGGGCCGCGCTTCGACAAATCCCGTGTTCTCCAACTCCACGTACGCCTGGTACACCGTCGAGATGCTCAGGTTCGTCTGCTGGTGGAGCCTGCGGATGGAGGGCAGTTTCTCGCCGGCTTGATAGGTGCCCTCAAGGATTTTCTTCTCGATCTCTCCGGCCAGCTGCCGATAGCGGAAGACCTGTCGGGTGGCCGCAACCGTCGATGGTTTGCCGTTTTCCCTGATACCGCGCATGGGAACCCCCTCCCGTAAGCCAGCCTTAATCTGTTATGCTATTTTTTTGAAAAAACTGTATCTGTTATTTGGTTAGCACACCCGGTAAAAAGGAACAAGGTGGATGTCATGCATTACGGGGAGGACAAAATGAGTGATTCACAGCAAAGAAAACCGGAAAGATCCGCCAGCTTCACCGTGAAAAGCGGTCTGGCGCAAATGCTGAAGGGGGGCGTCATCATGGACGTGGTTTCGCCCCAGCACGCCGTTATCGCGGAGGAGGCCGGGGCGGTCGCCGTGATGGCGCTGGAACGTGTCCCGGCCGATATTCGGGCCCAGGGCGGGGTGGCGCGTATGTCCGATCCGGGTCTGATACGCGAGATCATGGCGGCTGTCAGCATCCCGGTCATGGCCAAATGCCGCATCGGTCACTTCGTCGAAGCGCAGATCCTCGAAGCCATCGGTGTGGACTACGTCGACGAGAGCGAGGTGCTCACCCCGGCGGATGAGGCCCACCACATCGACAAGAACGCCTTCGGCGTGCCGTTCGTCTGCGGGTGCCGCAATCTGGGGGAGGCGTTGCGTCGCATCGGGGAAGGCGCGGCCATGATCCGCACAAAGGGTGAAGCCGGGACCGGGGACGTGGTGGAGGCCGTGCGCCACGCACGAACGGTGCTGGGAGAAATCCGGGCGCTGCAGGCCAAGCCGGACGAGGAGTTGATGGCCTTCGCGAAGGATCTCGGTGCCCCCTATGAACTGGTAAAACAGACCAAGGCCCTGGGGCGCCTGCCGGTGGTCAACTTCGCCGCCGGCGGTCTTGCCACCCCGGCGGATGCGGCCCTGATGATGCAACTCGGTGTGGACGGTGTCTTCGTGGGCTCGGGGATATTCAAGAGCGGAGAGCCGGCCCTGCGCGCCAAAGCCATCGTTCAGGCGACCACCCACTACCGGAATGCCGCCGTGCTGGCCGAGTTGAGCGCCGGTCTCGGCCAGCCCATGGTCGGCATCAATGTGTCCGATCTCGCGGAAAAAGACAGGTTGGCCGGCCGGGGGTGGTGATCCGGGAGCACGCTGCCATGAAAATCGGTGTCCTGGCGCTGCAGGGGGCATTCGTTGAACACATCCGCATGCTGAGAGAACTCGGTCTGGATGCCCCGGAGGTGCGCCTGCCGCAAGAGATCCTGGGGTTAAGCGGGTTGATCATCCCGGGCGGCGAGAGCACCGCCATCGGAAAGCTCATGGTCAGCTACGGCCTAATAGATCCGGTGCGCCGCTTTGCGCAGGACCACGCGGTCTGGGGCACTTGCGCCGGAATGATCCTGATGGCCAAGAATATGGGCCGGAATCAGGTCGGTCTGGGGATGATGGACATCATTGTCGAACGCAACGCGTTCGGCCGCCAGATCGACAGCTTCGAAGAAAAACTGACCGTAGACGTATTAAAAGATGGACGACAGCGTCCCTTTCCCGGCATCTTCATTCGTGCCCCGCGGCTGGTCGCAGCCCACGGTTCTGCGCAAGTCATCGCCTCCCTGGCAGACGGCACCGCCGTTGCCGCCCGCCAGAACAGGTGGCTCGCCACCGCATTCCACCCGGAGCTTTCCAATGATCTCCGTTTCCACCAATACTTCATCGATCTGGCCTGTTCTTGAAAGATTTCTTTTGACACATTCCGAACTCCGGCAAGCATTGCGGCATCGTAAAAATCACTGTTGACTCAAGAAATATTTTAAAATATACAAGCCTATTCGGTACTTACAAAGAAGCTCTTATTTTGTTGGCATACCTGCTGAAGCCTAACTTGTTTCGGTCCACAAATGGCCCTTTTCCGCAATTTCGGCGTCAATCGGCGGAATTGCTTGAACTTGCGAAAAATTGCACATTTCTGGATCGGAAACCTATCAGTGCCCTTTATGAAACCGCGGATGGGCACTCACTTCCAATTCTATCGGACGCGAGGATCTGTTTCCCAGCCTTTACCTGCTGCCGGGGTGTGATATTGCCGGATCCAAAAGGGGCGTTATGAATCACTTTTTCGTTGCGCTGGCGTTGATACTCTACGGAGGCCTCGTGCCTCTTTTTTTTAGGCGTCAATTTGCCTTCATGAAAGCGGCCGGGACCCTAAGCATAGCCTTTGGGTGTCTGTTGGGGCTGGTCGATGCGATCGTTAAGCTGTTCCACCCGCGGATCTATTCCGCTTCCTTCAGTTATCTGAATGCATTCTCCTTGACGTTTCAAATAGACGCACTGTCGTCTTTTTTCCTTATCACCATCTTCGCCGTCTCACTTCTGGCAGCGCTTTACAGCTTTCATTACATGGATAACCCCGCCAAAGCGTTGCGGACGGCTATCCATTACTTCTTTTTCAGCTTGCTCGTCACCGCTATGGCGCTGGTGGTGACCGCCAACAATCTGATCAGCTTCATTTTATCCTGGGAAATCATGTCCCTGTCGTCGTTTTTTCTGGTGGTTTACAACTATGAGA
>JBAVJU010000256.1:0-9544 GCA_049687935.1 Desulfobacterales bacterium
GATCCTGATCGGCATGCCCCAGCCGGGCTCAGGCGCCGGCAACCGGTTCTACACCCGTGAATTCTTCCGGCTCAGCCGCCGGCATCTCCAGCCGGGTGGCATCCTGGCCTTTCGGATGCGCGCCGGCGAGAATATCTGGTCGCCCGCGACAACCTTGCGGAATGCTTCGGTCTGGCAAGCGCTGAAGGCCGAATTCCCCCATGTCGTGGCCCTGCCCGGCGCTTCGCTCATTATCCTCGCCTCCTTGAACCCGATTCCGTCGGAACCCGACGTGCTCATCAGTCGCCTGGAAAAGCGCCGCATCCGGACCCGTCTGGTGTCGCCACCCTATATCCGGTATCTCTTCACAAATGACCGCTTCCGTGAAACGGCCCAAATCCTGAATGCCGCCCGGGTGGTTCCCAACACAGACGCCCATCCTATCAGCTATTACTACTCGGTGCTGATCTGGCTGTCCAAATTCTTTCCCGCCCTCATCCATATCCGTCCCGCCGAGCCGGGCGGCGCGGCCGTTCCCGTGTTTTTCATTTTAGCGGTGATAGCGATCGGATGGCGCCTGAGACGAAACCAGCGCTTACATGGGATTTTCTGGATGGCTGTGGCCGGATTTGTCGGTATGGTTCTGGAAACCCTGGTGCTGCTCTATTACCAGGCCGGCGCGGGGATTCTTTATCAAAATATGGGATGCCTGATCATGGCCTTCATGGCCGGTCTCTGGGCCGGTGCCCGCGCGATCTCTCACCTGTCGACAGGTAGAAGGCGTACGACCCCAATCGGGGCCATTGTTTTTGCCGTGATCGGCCTGGTTGGAGCGGTGCTGTTCGGGATGATCATTACCCACGTGCGCGTCGGCCTCCTGGCGTCATCGCTCCTCTTGTTTTTTACGGGTGCAGCCGTAGCGGGCATCTTTGTCGTTACGGGCAGCGGCGACATGGCCAGGCAGCAACGGGCCGCCTCGGAAATCTACGCCGCGGATTTGGCCGGTGGATGTCTCGGGGCCGTTGCCGGGAGTCTCTGGCTGGTCCCGTTTCTGGGAATACTCCCCACTGCAGCAACCATGATCGGGGTGTCTCTGGCGGCAGTCGTCCTGATGCGATCGTAATGGCTTCAATAGAATTGCTATCGGCAATATCGACAGTGATATCGCCGGAATTTCTTCCACCAATTATGAGGTCGTGTTTCTTTGAGAAATGCTGGCTGACCTTTTTACCGATCGTTCCGTTTCCGCCGATGACGATAATTTTCATTTTTTCTCCTCCCGCGAGTATACCGGGAAACTAAGGCAAATCTCGGCGACTTCGGAAGCGACACGCCTTAGAACCTCCTGCCGGCCGGCACTGTTCAGGGCGGCATCGATGAGGCCGACAATACGTCTTGCTTCATCTGTTTCAAGTCCCCTGGCACTGATGGCCGAGGCCCCGACCCGGATGCCACTGGCGTGATCGGGCGGCTGCCGATCGTTGGGGATCACATTGCGGTTGACGATGATTCCGGTTGATTCGAGCACTTCTTCGGCGGCCCGGCCGGTCAATCCTTTGGGTCGCAGATCCACCAGAACCAGATGATTGTCCGTACCGCCGGAAACGAGGCGATAGCCCCGTTTTTCAAAAGCTTCGGCCATGGCGGAGGCGTTGTCGACGACCCGTTTCTGCACCGCCGCAAATTCGCGGGTGGCGGCCAGGTGAAAGCAGACCGCCTTGGCGGCCACCTGGTTCAGCGCAGGGGTGCCCTGACTGCCCGGAAACACCGCTCGATCGATCTGCCGGCGATACTTTTCCTTGCAGATGATCGCCCCGCCGCGGCCGCCCATCAGGGTTTTATAGGTTGTGAAGGTGACAAAGTCACTGACCGGCACAGGGCTGGGAATCACGCCGGCTGCCACCAGTCCGGCGATGTGGGCCATGTCGACCAGCAGATAGGCGGAAACGCTTCGGGCGATAGCGGCCAGGCGACGGTAATCGATCAGCCGTGCATAGGCGCTGGCGCCGGCCACGATCATACGGGGTTTGAAAGCGGCAGCCTGCTTTGCGATCGTGTCATAATCGAGTTGTTCCGTATCGGGATCGAGACCGTAATGGGCGAACTGAAAACACTTGCTGGTGATCGAAGCGGCGTCGCCGTGAGACAGGTGACCGCCGTGCGACAGCCGCATGGCAAGGACGCGGTCGCCGGGCTCGAGAACCGCAAAATAGACTGCCAGGTTGGCCGAGGTTCCGCTATGGGGCTGCACGTTTATGTGATCTGCTCCGAACAGCTTTTTACCGCGTTCCACGGCCAGGTTCTCGAGGTCATCGGCCTGGCCGCAGCCGGCATGAAACCGCCGCCCCGGGTAGCCTTCGGCCGCCTTGAGGTTGAAGGCGGATCCCTGGACCTCCAGTATCGAAAGCGGGGCGTGGTTTTCGGCGGCGATCAAATCGATGGTGTTTTCGATACGCTCCCTTTCAGCCCCTACTATTCGGTATACCTCCGGATCATCAAAGCATAGGTGTGTCATCATGGCACCTGGTCAAGGCAGGTTTTCGAGGTCATCGAGGTCTTTAAATCTGCCTGAGGCTTTCTTGTTTTCTTCCAAACATCCATGTCTGCCGTTGTACGCGGGTATCCATGATAGGCCACGGCATAGCCGCCGATTAATCGATACTTAAGGGCCCCAGAAAGAAATAATTCCACATCTTGCTTGTCTTTTGGCCCGTCTACTGCGTTACACCTACCGAGATTAATGAAGAGTATTGCAAATTTAAACAGAGGGGCTATATTTCCCGATATGGCAACCTATTATTCCGCGAACGCTAACCGGTTTTGGATATAATCTCATGCGCTCAAAAAACGTACGAAAAGAGGATATCGAGACCGGCATCGCACTTTTAGAACAGCAGATAGAGGATGCCCGGCATCTTCTGAAACACAGACCTCTGAATACCAAGATGCATGCCGCCTGGAGCGAGGAAACCCGAAGCTGTTTGATAAAGATTTACGGTTCTGGCTCGCCAAACGTCCGCAGCATAGAGTCGACCGTAGGGGCCACTCCCGTATGGATGGGAATGCCGCCGGAGGTAGCCGAAACATACCAGGCATCCCGCTTGGAGAGGTCGATGTCGATGTTGAAAAGCTGCATCGTCTCATTGAAGCGAAAGGCCGGCAATTCGGGGCGCGAATAGTTTGGACATCCATTATCGTCCCTGAATATTCTTTTTTTCTTCCCTGCGCTTGATCCTGTTCTGATCACTGATCTTCTTGTCCTTGATCTTTATCAATTGCTTCTCTTTGTTGAGTTCCGTCAATTTGGACAAGAACTCTTGCTGAGCGACCGCGCCACCCTGGCCGAACTGCATGAGTAGCGAGTTGTAAAACATCTGCGTCAGCATAAAGTGGTTTTCTACCGGTGCACGTCCATGTGAACCAGGCGTCCTAAGACGGCCGTTTGATCTCGATCAATGTGGCCAAGGCGCTATCCCAAGCCCTCTCCGGGCATATGCCAAGTCGGCTACTCTCCCGATGTTTTCGGGGTTCATTTCAGCAGGCACGTCGAGAGTTGTATGGTAACGCCGGTCGGAACCGCAATTGGCCAGCCAAATGGCCGGAACGCCATTTGCGACGTCTTATTGGAGCTGTTTCAGTTTATTTATAAAGTCCTGATTTTTTGGAACCCCTTTTTGAACAAACCGAATGACGCCGTTTTTGTCGATAAGGTAAGTAACCCGCCCCCAACCGTAGAGTTTCTTGATCGTTTTATCGTCGTCGGAAATAAGAGGGAACCCGATACCGTTCTCAGCTGCAAATTTACTGTGGGTCTCCATACTGTCGGTGCTGACGCCGATGATTTGTGCATTCAATTTTTCAAATTCTTCCAGATCACGCTGGAAGGCAAGGATTTCATCGGTTCAGACCGGCGTAAATATGGCAAAATAGAGCGCCAGCACGACGTTTTTCTTGCCCTGGAAGTCTGTCAGTTGAATTTTTCCCTGGGTAGAGTTCCCACTGAACAAGGGGGCTTTTTCGCCCACGTCGAACCCAAACGACTCTGCCGGTACCCACAGAAGATTCAAAACGATAAACGACATCAGCAAGACAATCCTTGTTTTCTTCATCTTTTTCTCCTTTACGTTCTCAGCTTCAAAAGATCTTCGGGCGTGTCCAGGTCGAGTAAAATATGACGGTCCGTCACAGACACGTCCACGGCCAGGTCGGCCCAGCGTTTTAATGCCTGACGCAGTCCCCCTTTTCCGTCATGACCGGCGATTGCTTCTGCCAACCGGGCCGGAATCAGGGGCGGATGGCCCCGCCGGTTCGCAACGCAGGGGTGGTATATACGGCCCGGGTGATTTCGAAATGCATCGATCAGCCGGCCGATGGTGGCCGATTGGACAAAGGCAATGTCAACCGGCAGGACAAAAAAGGCCTCGCAATGGGTCGGTAGTTGCCGTATTCCGACCACCACCGAAGAAAACATGCCCCGGTCATAGGCTTCATTATGGGCGAGGCACACGTCGTCTCGAGCTAATGCGGCCTTGAGGTCGTCCGCCCGGTGTCCGGTTACCACAATGATGTCGTCGATCCGGTTTTGCCGGAAAACCGAAATGGCTCGGTGAATCAAGGTTTGGCCATGGACCCGCAGCAGGGGCTTGAAGTGTCCCATCCGAGAAGAACTTCCGGCGGCTGGAATGACGGCGGCCAAAGGCAGTGCGTTCATGGCATTCTCTGGGATCGCTGCAAAATCATTTCCCCCACGATGCTGACGGCGATCTCTTCGGGGGTTTCGGCTCCGATGGCAAGGCCGATGGGGGAGTGCACGCGATCGATTTGAGCCTGAGGAACCCCCTCTGCCCGCAGGGCATCATAAATCGTGTTGCGTTTGCGGCGGCTGGCGATCATCCCAATATAGCCGGCATCGGTGTCCAAGGCTTGGGCCAAAACGATTTTGTCATGCAGGTGGCCATGCGTAAAGATGACCACGTAGCTGTCCGAAGTGACCGCCAGATCTGTAAAGGCCCGCTCAAAGCCGTCCAGCACCCTTACACGATGCGCCTCGGGAAAACGTTCTGGATTGACATAGTCTTCCCGGTCATCCAGGACCCAGACTTGGAATCCCACCATGGCCGCTAAACGGGCGGTGGGCTGGGCCACATGACCGGCTCCGAAAAGATAAGCGGTTGAAACTCTGGCTGATGGCTCCACCACCACCAGCGCCTTATCAAGCCATAATGTTTGGATTCGGGTTGCGGCTTGGGCGGTCGTCAGCACCTTTTCCAGAGCGGTCCGCCCCAAGGGAACCGAGCCCGTCATATTATCCCGAGACGTGACCAGACAATGGGTGGTGAGGTACAGCGCGTCATTGATCGGCAGGGCTACCGTCACCAGACACCCTCGTCGGTTTTGTTCCAAAACCTGGTGCCATCGGCTAAAAATAGCCCGGTTGGCGGGGGTGGGGGAAACACAGGCCAGCAGAACATCGGCGCTGCCGCCGCAAATCATTTTCCCGGCGGTTATCGCGTCACCGCCCATATCGAAATGCATCACTTCCGATTGCTCTTGCTTGATAATATGGGTCGCCTGGGCCATGACGGCGGCCTCCAACGATCCGCCGCCGATGGTGCCGATGCCGAGACCTTCGCGTGTGACGATCATTTTGCTGCCTGCGGTGCGAGGCGTGGCGCCTTCGTTGCGGACAATGGTGGCCAGGACGAAGATTTGGCCATTGGCCAACAGCTCACAGGCGGTCTGCTCAATCAGATGCATGGCCGGTGTTCCTCTTGGGGGTCGGCTTCGTTTCTTATCAGGCACTTTCTGAAATGATTTCATGAAATGCCTGAGCGAGAATAACTGATTATGGCCTCATTTTCTATTGCAAATCCGCGATAATTGAGCTCATTATTATTTTTAAACCCTGAGCCTGGAACCAAACAATTTTTATAATATGCATCAACCCCAACAAAGGGGAGGTCCCTTATGATCGAAACCATCGCATTTACCCTCAACGACCAACCCGTGTCCCTGCGCGTTGACAGTGACCGGCCCCTTCTATGGCTGTTGCGCACCGACCTGGGGCTGACCGGAACCAAATTCGGCTGTGGTGAGGGTTTTTGTGGCGCTTGTACGGTGCTGATTAACAATGAGGCGGTTCCCGCCTGTCAGATGACTGTCAAGGCGGTTGCCGGAAGCGATGTCAGAACCATCGAGGGACTGGCCAAAAACGGACAGTTGCACCCCATCCAAGAAGCCTTTGTTGCGCATGATGCCCTACAGTGCGGATTTTGCACCCCCGGTATGATTCTCAAAGCATACGGCTTGTTGGTGTCGAACCCCGCACCCACTCGCCAGCAGATCATTGACGGAATGGAGGATAATCTTTGTCGGTGCGGTGCCCATGTTCGGATCGTCGAAGCCATCCAGACGGCTGCCAAAGCAATTAAAGGAGGCACGCCATGAAAAGCAAACCAGCGCGAGCGCCTATGGAGACGGTCGCGGTCGCCCCACCAGCATCAGTGACGCGCCGGGAATTTTTAAAGCGTTTGGGCCTCCTGGGCGGCGGGTTGATCGTCTACGCCACCGTCGGTGATATGGAGGCCTTTGCCCGGGCGGCGCGTGAAGGGTTTAAAGGCGCCAAGGTTCCGGCTGATTTCAATGCCTTTCTCAAAATCGGCACCGACAGCCGGGTGACCTGTTTTGTCGGCAAGATCGAGATGGGACAGGGGCCCATCACCAGCTTTGCCCAGATGGTGGCCGAGGAGCTCGACGTTCTTTACGAATCCGTGGAAATGGTCATGGGCGACACCGACCGCTGCCCCTGGGACGCCGGAACCTGGGGATCCTATTCGACACGGTATTACGGGGTATTTGTCAAAGAAGCGGCTTGTGAAGCCAAAGGCGTCCTCTTGGAGCTGGCGGCCGAGCGGCTGGGATGCCCTCCGGCGCGTTTGGTTTCCCAGGCAGGGGTTGTTTTCGATTCCAACCAGCCCGGTAACCGGGTGACTTACGGAGAATTGACCCAGGGCCGCGTGATCGAACGGCATTTAAAAGAGCTGCCGGCTCTCAAGCCGGTTGCCGAATACACCATCAGCGGCAAACCCTATTTGCGGCGCGACGCCCGCGAGAAAGTCACCGGCGCGGCCCGGTATACCGGGGATATCCGGTTGCCGGGCATGGTCTATGCCAAAATCCTGCGTCCGCCCGCCCATGGCGCAAAACCGGGTGATGTCGACACGTCGGCAGCCGAGCAGGTGGCGGGTGTCCAGGTGGTTCGTGACGGCGATCTGGTGGCTGTTTTGCACCCCTATCCCGATGTCGCGCAACAAGCCCTGGCGCGCATAAAGGCGCAATTCGACATCCCTCAAACCGGGGTCAATGACCAGACCATCTTCGAGCATTTGCTTAAAAATGCACCGCCTCCGGTGGTGGCCGACCAGGCCGGTGATCTCCAGATGGGTGAGAAGAAGGCGGCCACCATTGTCGAGGAGACCTATCTTAACAGCTATGTCGCCCACGCGCCCATGGAGACCCATACCGCCGTGGCCCATTTTGAAAACGGTAAATTGACGGTCTGGGCCTCGACCCAATCCCCCTTCGGCGTGCAAGGGCAGGTGGCCGAGGCGGTGGGACTGCCCGCCGAAAAGGTGCGCGTGATCACGCCTTTTGTGGGCGGCGGCTTTGGCGGCAAGTCCGCCTCGGGCCAGGCCATTGAAGCCGCTCGCCTGGCCAAAATTGCCGCAAAGCCGGTGATGGTTATGTGGAGCCGCGAAGAGGAGTTCTTTTTCGATACGTTTCGGCCGGCGGCAGTGGTCAAGATTCGCTCCGGATTGGATCAGGACGGAAGGGTGGCATTCTGGGACTACCATGTCTATTTTGCCGGCCAACGCGGCTGCGAGAACTTTTACGAAATTCCCCATCACCGGGAGTCGGTTTATGGGGAATGGCGCATTGCCCCGGGTATTCATCCCTTTGCCGTGGGGCCCTGGCGGGCGCCCGCAGCCAACACCAATGTCTATGCCCGTGATTTGCACCTGAACCTGATGGCTGCGGCGGCCGGCCAGGATCCCCTGGTCTTTCGCCTGCGCCATCTCAAGGACCGCCGCATGCGCTCCGTTCTTGAGGCTGTAGCACAAAAATTCGGCTATACACCCGCCAAGACGCCCAGTGGACGGGGGATCGGCATCGCCTGTGGAATCGATGCCGAAACTGTCGTGGCGGCCATGGCCGAAGTTGTGGTGGACCCCAAAAACGGCGCCGTCCGGGTCAAACGGGTGGCCTGCGCCCAGGAGATGGGCCAGGTCGTTAATCCGCAGGGCGCCACCCTTCAGATGGAAGGCTGCCTGACCATGGGCATGGGCTATGCCCTGGCCGAAGAGATGCGATTCGATAGCGGCCGGCTATTGGACACCAACTTCGACACTTACACCATCCCGCGTTTTTCATGGGTGCCCAAGATCGAAACCGTTATCGTGCCCAATTTGTCGCTGCCCCCCAAAGGCGGCGGAGAGCCGGCCATTGTCTGCATGGGGGGCGTACTGGCCACGGCCGTCTACGATGCCACGGGCGCCAAGGTGTTGCAGCTGCCCATGACCCGCGACCGGGTCAAGGCTGCCTTGAAAAACAAGTGATGTCCCTAAGGATGGATAAGTCATCGGCCTCTGTTTCACCGGCCGGGGGTGTGACACGCGCCTATTATTGTACACGCAACGCACGCCGCACCGCCGACCGGTAAAGGGGCCGCAGCAGCGGAAATTAAAGCCCCTGCGAAAAGGCCCCAATTGGCTAATACAGCTTCCGGGCCCAGGTTTCATCACCCAGGCTGTTTTTAATGCTGACGATCAATTCGGACCTGCGTTGGTTCGCATCAGAGGCCTGCAGCGCCTTCTGATAGATACGACGCGCCCATGGCTCATCGTTTAAGTACGTCAGTACGCATTCGGCCAGAGTTCTCAGATCGTGCGCCGAGGCGAATTTCGATTCGATCGACTGGACAATCCCCCGCACAACCCCCGGATCCCCGCTTTGCTGAGCCGCCGACCGGACCAACACTTCATAATCGCCGGTGCCGCCGCACAGGGTTTCCGCCTTGGTATAAAGGCGCCGTGCACGCTCCTTGTCGCCGCGGACGGTCAATACAGCGCCAGCAGCGGCGGCGCAGCCGACGGGGTCGGCACAGACATCTGCGGCTTTGTCGAACAATTGGTCGGCCCACTTCTCATCGTCCAACTTGTCCAGCACCACCCGGGCCAGGCGTATATAATCACTTGAAGTGCGGCAGCGTTTTTCTAGGTCGGTGTAGATGGCCTTGACCCAATTCGAATCCTTGAGGTTGGTCAGTATGCCATCCGCCACGTTGTTGATCTTCATCTCCTCGTCGATTGTTTCCAACTGTTTCGTGTAGATCTCACGGACCCACTCGGCATCCTGAAGATCGGCAGAGACGCCGTCGGCCAGGTTCATGTAATCGGGGAAATACCGAGCTTGCGCCCCGGCTTTCTGGTACAGTTTGCGGGCGTAGTGCTTGTCGCGGGTTTTTTTAAACACCTCCCGCGCTAGATTGACCAGGGCGGCGGATGTT
>JBAVJU010000257.1:0-5618 GCA_049687935.1 Desulfobacterales bacterium
CCTCAGAATAGGGCTGCAAAAGTCGAGCTTATGCCGTTTGGCAATTCAACGACACCACCTCAAGGCTTGCGGACTCCAAAAAGGCCTATCATTCTGTCAAATAAGCCCTGACACCGGTCGACCCAAAAGCTTAAAAACGGACGACCGGGTGGACAGGCATGAAAGGAGGGATGGATAGCCAACTGAATTTTCACAATTGTGGACGGAAGTCCATTCCAAATCGTAAAACCATGAAAGAGGGAGGAGATCGATGAAAAAGATTCTGTTCGTTTGTCTGGTCGTGATGTTGGCGGTAACCACCGGTGTCTATGCCGCGAGTAAGGGGTTTCCCACACGGAATATCACCAATGTGGTCGTTTGGGGTGCCGGCGGCGGGACCGACACCTGTAACCGGATTATCAGTGCCGAAATGGCCAATATCCTGGGCGTCAATATCAACGTGATCAATAAAACCGGCGGTGTTGCCGGTTCGGTGGGCATGAATTATGCGTATTCCCAGCCCCATGATGGATATACCTTGTGCGGCCTGTCTGAATCCAACGTTACCGCCGGTGTTCAGGGCGGTTGGGATAAAAATTTCGACGTTTGGGACACTTTCATCGTCGGCGGGTCACCGGATGTCATCTCCGTCACCCCGGATACGCCGTATAAGACCCTCAAAGACCTGATTGAAGCTGCCAAGAAAGACCCCAAGGGTATTAAAGCTGCCGCCAGCGGTGCGGGCTCCATCCACCATCTGAACCTGTTGGCGGTGGAAAACGGCTCCGGGGCCCAATTCAATTTTATTCCTTACAAAGGATCGGCCCCCGCTCAGAATGCCGCCATGACCGGCGAGGTTTCGGTGGTCGTGACCTCACTGGCCGAGCAGCAGCAATTGCTGCGGGGTGGTAAACTAAGAGCCCTGGGCATGTTGATCCCGGACTCCTTCGAGGTCGAAGGACTGGGCGCTATTCCCTCAGCGTTTGACGCTTACCCTGGATTGTCGAAATACTTGCCGATTTCCCAGGCCATCGGTTTCGCGGTTCCGGCTGACACGCCGGCAGAGGCCAAATCCGTCCTCGTGGATGCCTTTAAAAAGGCAATGGCCACCGAAAAGGTAAAATCCTGGGCCAAGGAGAATTACTACCTGCTGTCGGGCAAAACCGGGGCAGAGTCGAAGGCGGTGTTTGACGCACTCCAGTCGAATTTCGCCTGGACGCTTTGGGACCTCAAGGCGGCGACTGTCGATCCCGCATCCCTCGGTATTCCCAAACCGTAAATCAATAACCCGGCGCAGGTGCCGGAGAGTTTTAGGATGCCGGCACCTGGCCGTGAACACCGACTCCGGGGCGGGCGAAAGCGACGCCGGAAATCCGATCGGATTCAAGGACCGTTCATTATGATGGAGAAAGAAAAACTCCGCAAAGCGGACATATTTTCCGGCGGCATCATATTTTTATTTGGGCTGTGGATTCTCAGCCAGGCCTTGAAAATGCCGATGAAAGATTCCTGGGGCGGCGTCCAGAATGTCTGGTTCGTCTCGCCGGCCCTCTTCCCCCTTTTTGTCGGCGCCATGATCATGCTGCTGGGCGCGCTGCTTGTTCGCATCGCCTTCAGGGAAGTAGGCTCTAAGGAATTGAAACGGGTTCTGCGCTGGCTCGGCAGCCCGGATTTACTCCGATTTCTGAAGTCGGCACCACTACTGCGGTTTTACGCCATCGTCGTTCTGTTTTTCGGTTTCGTATATTTAAACATTCCGCGTATCGATTTCTTCCTGTGCAGCGTGCTTTTCCTGGTGGTTTTCATCAGCATGTTCTACTTTGACGATGACGCCCTGTTGAAGAAGATGTTTTTATTCTATCTTGCCGGGACCATTTTGTTTGTTCTCTTGATGGCTTCCGGGCTTTTAGCCGCACTGACGTCTGTTCTGCACTATCCGAGCGATTGGTTCACCTTTGTCTTCATCATCGGCTACTGCCTCTACGTCTGGAAGTTAATTCGCGACAACCCGGCGGCGCGGATAAAGTATAAAACCAGTTTGATTTTATCCGTGGCCACACCCTTTCTGATCGGCCCCATTTTTAAGTATCTACTACTGGTGCCCATGCCGAAAGAGGGCCTCGTTGTGGCGCTGATGGATGCCATCCGGTACTGGGAATTCTAGCCTGATCAAGCGGGAGCCCTTTTTTCCATGATGCTTCTCGACCGTCTGGGAACTTTTATCGAAATTGTTTTTCACCTCGCCTCGGCTCCGGCGAGCCTTGTCATCCTTTTCGGATCGGTGCTGCTGGGGATTATTTTCGGTGCGATGCCGGGATTGACATCGACCCTTGGGGTCGCCCTGCTGACGGCGTTGACTTACGGGATGGACACAGACCTGGCCCTTGTCTGCCTGCTGGCGATCTATGTCGGCGGCACTTACGGCGGGTCCTATACGTCGATCCTGATCAACATTCCCGGTACCGCCGCGGCTGCTGCCACGGCATTGGACGGCTACCCATTGGCCTGCAAGGGCGAGGGCGGACGGGCAATCGGCTTGACGACCACCGCTTCGGCTATCGGCACCATTATCAGCATGGTCTTCGTGGTGAGCATATCCCCCATCATTTCGCACTTTGCCCTGCAGTTTACCTCCTTTGAGTTTTTCCTGCTGGCTTTTTTCGGCATTCTGATCAGCGGCACCCTGACCAGCCCGGACCTGGTGATCAAAGGGTGGATTGCCGGTTTTATCGGGCTCTTCCTGGCCTGTGTGGGGCGTGATCTGCTGCAGTTCTATCCACGGTTTACTTTTGGCCTGACCGAATTGGACAGCGGCGTCGAGGTGGTACCGGTTCTCATTGGTGCGTTCGGCATTCCCCAAATCATCCAGGTGCTCAAGGATCGCTTCCAGATCGGCGAAGCCCAGAAAATACAACGGATTTTGCCCGAGTTCGGTACCATCGCGCGCAACATTCCCGCCATCATCCGCTCGGCTCTTATCGGCGTCGGCATCGGTGCCGTGCCCGGCATCGGCGAGGATATTGCCGGTTGGGTCTCCTACGGCACGGCCAAAAACACTTCCAAACACCCCGAGACCTTTGGAAAGGGAGAGATGCAGGGTGTTCTGGCCAGCGAAACCGCCAACAATGCCTGTGTGGGCGGTGCTCAGATCCCGCTGCTGACATTGGGCATCCCGGGCAGCCCGCCGGCCGCCATGCTCCTGGGTGCGCTTATGCTCCATGGGGTCACGCCGGGCCCCATGATCACCTTCGAGCACCCCACTTTTATCATGGAAGTAGCCGCCATTCTGCTGCTGGCTTCCTGCGCCATGTGGATCGTCGGCATTCTGCTGGCCAAGCAGGTCGTAAAAGTCTTGCGTATTCCCCCCCCGCTCTTCATGCCCATCATCGGCGTGCTCTGTATCATCGGCTCCTATTCACTGGGGTTGAATATTTTCAATCTGTACCTGATGCTGCCGGTCGGCATTGTCTGCTATTTTCTGACCGAAATGGGCTATCCCATCGCCCCGCTTGTCATCGGCGTCATCCTGGGGCCTATGGCGGACGAAAATCTGCGTCGCGCCCTGATGGTTTCGCAGGGCAGTTTTTTGCCGGTATTCCAGCGGCCGGTCTCGTTGTTGCTGTTTCTGATCATCCTCTGGACAGTGGTCAGCCAGTTTCAGTGGTACCGAAGGTATAAAGACCGCATGATCGACGTTCTTATGAGACGCAAGAGTTGTCATTAATTAAACGAGGAGAAAACCATGCTGAAGATGGGCATCATCACGGGGTTCCTGTCGCGCACAAAGGACCGCTTCCACGATTACAACGAACCACTCGCGCTCGAAAACAAATTTGAATTGATGACCCATATCAGCGGGTACGACGGCGTGGAGATTGTTTATCCGTATGAAGTCAGCGATGCGGCGCTCACGCAATCGCTGCTGGAAAAGTACCAGTTGAACGTGGCGGCCGTTAACGTCAACGTCAAGGCCGAACCCGAATTCCGCAACGGCGGCTTGACCTCTCGCGACCTCGCGGTTCGGAAAAAGGCCGTTCGTTTCATCAAGGAAGCCAAGGACTTCGCGGCGGCCATCGGAGCCGACAAGGTGACCTGCTGCCCCCTTGGAGACGGGTACGAGTTCGCCTTTCAGTATGACTATGCCGTGACCTGGAAATATCTGGCGGACTGCTTCGGCGAGGCCGGCAGCCATAAACCCGAGGTGCCGCTTTTTATCGAATACAAGCCGAGTGAGACCCGCGGCCGCTGTTTTCTCGACTCGGCGGCCAAGACCCTGTGCCTGCTCAACGACATCCGCTGCCGGGAGGTGGGCGTGACCCTCGATTTCGGCCATTCCGTGTATGGAAACGAAAACCCGGCCGAGGCGCTCGTGCTGCTGGCCGAAAGTTCTTATAAGTATTACATCCACATCAACGACAACGACGGACGCTGGGATTGGGATTACTTCTGCGGCACGAAGCATTTTCTCGAATATGTCGAGTTTCTATACTATCTCAAGCGCTACGGCTACGACGATTACCTCACCTCCGACACCTCGCCGACCCGCTGGGATATAAGCGGTACGTTCGAGGCCAACAGCCGTCTGACCAACAAGATATGGCAGCGGTTGGACGAAGTGGACGGCGGCAAATTCGCCCGCCTGATGGAAGAGGGGGATTATCTGAAGACCTGGAAATTTATCGAAGCCAATATATTCGGGTACAAATAGAGAGCCGGTGGGCCGGTTTGCCCGTTTGCAAGGTCATCAGAAGATGCCCATCAACCGACCTACTGGCAAACCGACTGACAACAATACAAAGGAGCAAAAATGGCGCAGGTACCGATGTCTGTGGACGAACTCAAGCACATGGCGGCTGCCATCCGTTGCGACATCATCGAGATGATCTGCACGGCCAAAGCCGGTCACCCGGGCGGCTCGCTTTCCGCAGCGGACATCGTGACCGCTCTGTACTTCAGACTGATGCGCGTCGATCCTCAGAATCCCAGATGGCCGGACCGGGACCGTTTCATTTTGTCCAAGGGCCATGCCTGCCCGGTCTGGTATGCCGCATTGGCCGAGCGCGGTTTTTACGACAAATCGCATCTGAGCACACTGCGCCGTCTGGGCAGCATCCTGCAGGGCCACCCGGACATGAACAAGGTGCCCGGCATCGACATGACCACCGGTTCCCTCGGGCACGGCCTTTCGGTCGGCATCGGCATGGCGCTGGCCGGACGGCTTCAAAAGAAAGACTATCACGTCTGGGTGATCATCGGTGACGGTGAATGCCAGGAAGGGTCGATCTGGGAAGCGGCCATGGCCGGCGCCAAGTGGAAGCTGGACAACCTGACCGCCATTTTGGACCGCAATAACCTTCAGAACGATTTTTATGTGGACGATCTCATGCCGATCGAACCGGTAGCCGACAAATGGCGGGCCTTCGGCTGGCACGTGGTGGCGATCGACGGTCACGACATGGCGGCCATTGTAACGGCGCTGGAAGCCGCCAAGGCGCGAAAAGGGGTGCCGACCATGATCATTGCCCGCACCATAAAGGGCAAGGGCGTCTCCTACATGGAGAACGTGTGCGAGTGGCACGGCAAGGCGCCCTGTCGGGAAGAAGCGGACAAGGCCCTATGTGAAATCAGGGGAGATCAGG